>JBOGJT010000108.1:0-22681 GCA_050745065.1 Terriglobia bacterium | reverse complement strand
AATTTTTGCGAACCCCAACTACCCAGGGGTTACCGGATTTGAAAAGAGCTCACCCTTGGCCTTGAATACACTCTGGCTGCCTCCGGTCACTCTGGAGCCCACCTCCATTCCCCCTCCGTATGATTTTAGCATTCAGACCGAATGGCCCAACAACAAGGATCCGTACAACCAGCAATGGACTTTAGATGTGCAATACCAGCTTACTCCGAGCATGATGTTGGATATGGGCTACGTAGGCGGGCACGCGTTGAACTTGCCCTACCAATGGTACTTCAACGAAGCCTCGCTGCCACAGGTTGCCGGTGACGCATGTAATGGGATTCTAGATCGATCTCTGGCCAGCGCTGCCTGCTTAGCCGACCCTAATTTCCAGCCGGTAGATACGCGCATCCCGTTCCCGAACCTTTCTGCCGCAAGCTACGCCAACGCCAACATCCTCTGGTCCAATTACAATTCCTTGCAGGTGCGGTTTCAAAAGAGGTTTTCGCAGGGCTTGCAGTTCAACGCCAACTATACCTGGTCCAGGGCTTTTGATATTGGATCGGAGATTGCCCAATTCGGCGGGCAAAATGCCAACTTCGTTCAGAATTCCTTCGACCTTGCCGGTGATTATGGCCCGGCTGCGTTTGATCAGCCCCAACGCTTCGTCTTGAGCTATCTTTATGAGGACCCTATCGGAAAGGGCAGAAAGTACGACCTGGGGCGGGCCAACTGGATTCTGGGTGGCTGGGAAACCAGCGGTATTGTGACCGTTGCCAGTGGCTTACCCTTTTCGGTTTCCTGCTGTCCTCGCTCCAACCCCATCAACCAGTACGGAAACATCTTTGGAAATGTAATCAGGGCGAATCTGGTAGGAAACGCCAATTCAGGCGGGCAGTCGGTTTTGCAATGGTTCAACCCGTCCGCTTTTGCCGTGCCGGAGGTGGGGAGGCTGGGTGACGTATCACGAGATTCGCTCCGCTCGACCGCTGTGCATGAAGGGGATATTTCCTTTATGAAAAATTTCCAGATCACGGAGCGGCATGCTCTTCAATACCGTTTGGATATTTTCAACGTCTTCTCGAGCCGGTACGCATTCCCGCACTTTCCCAACGCTGTGGTCGAAAGCAGTCCGACAAGCTGTACGCCCGGCCCTGCTGGAAATTGCGCTTTCGGGTCGTTGGTTGGTCTAAACGGGTTAGGCGCGCTGAATTTGTGGAATCCCCGGATTCTTCAAATGTCGCTGCGATACAGTTTTTAGTTCAAGGGGGAATGTCTGCCGTATAATCCGGCAAGGCATAAACGCCTGGCCGCAAGCCGTGGAAGTCTTGCGCCGCTCCCCTGATGACCTGAAATCTGTTGGCAAGGAGTTCGAAACGTTTGAGCTTGAAATCATCGCCTGCTCACTCGAGGACGCGCTGGCAGCCTTTGAAGGCGGTGCGACGCGCCTGGAAGTGACCGTCTCCCTCGAGCATGCCGGCTTGACGCCTCCGCTGGCTCTTGTGCAGCAGATTGTTCAACGGGCGCCGATCCCGGCAAGGATCATGTTACGGGAGAGGCCAGATTTCGTTCTAAGCGGAATGGACGAACTCCGAACTCTCAGACAGCGAGCCAGAGAGTTTGCCACAGCAGGAGTCGAAGGCTTCGTGGTAGGCCATGTAAAAGGCGAAAGCCTCGACCTTGACGCGCTTGAAGCGATCATCCAGGCCACCCGCTCCATGCCGGTGACCGTCCATAACGCGATCGAGCAAACCGCCGACCCACTCAACGCCCTTCGGGCGCTGCGAACCTTCCCGACCGTCGACCGGGCGCTCGTGCGAGCGGGCCGCACCGTTCAAGAACGAATCCAGCGGCTTCCGGATTACGAGCGCGCCATCGGCCCTGGAAAGGAGTTGATTCTCGGCGGTGATCTGCAACTCGACATGCTTCAACCTCTTCAACACGACTCAAAAGTCCGTATTTTTCATTTAGGCAGGGCGGTGAGAACACCCGAAACCCACTCCGGCCGCGTCGACACGGAGAAGGTCAGGAGCGCCGTTCGATTGCTTTCCCGCAAGTACGAAACGAACCGGGAGCGCACGATTGAATAGAATCGTGGAATTTGGCGGAGTAGAACACGCAGTGTTGCGGCTCGGTTTGTGCGCGTCAGCCTGCGTCCTGATCTTTTCGCTGATCGCGCAAGGCGCGGCCTCCATTCCTCCATCGGACTGGCACGCGATGGGTTCATCTCCCTGCGCCTGGGCGGTCCCGATCCGCGGATCGCACGACGAGCTGAATGTTGGCGCCACGATTCGAGACCTGAGAGACAACGGCTTTAATTGTTACGTTCAGGTCATTAGTACCGGGCCGCCCGACTCCTTCCAAGACCTCAAGCACCTGCTTCCGGCAGCCCAATCGGCCGGGATTTCCGTCTGGGCAGTGCTGATTCCTCCAACCGAAGGTGGCGACTCTCTACCTTATCGGACAGACTTCGTCACGTGGATGAAGACGCTGGCCCGGCTCTCGCTGAAGTACCCTTCGCTTCGCGGTGTGAACATCGACGATCTATGGATTGGTACCAACGTGACGCTTTTCACTCACGCCTACCTGCACCGCCTCTACCAAACAAAGCAGCAGATTAATCCCGAGCTGCTGTTCGTACCTACGGTCTATGACCTTGGCCCAACGGAGGCCGACCGTCTTGCGGGATGCGTTGACGGGGTTTGGTTCTGGTGGGTGAACCTGGAAAAAAATGACGGATGGCGGTCGCTCCTCGAAGACAGCCAGGCGGTTGTAGCGGGACGCTTCCCGATTTACGGGGGCGTTTACGCGGCTTCAACTTCCTGGCACAAGCAAGGCGCTCCGTCACCTGGCATCTTGAAAGGCGCCCTGGAGATTGCATGCCGGTACGCCAACGGGGCAATCATTTGGCAGCTTCCCTTAGCAGCGAAATCATCGAACAATCTATTACTGAAGGTCGCGCGCAGCTTTGCAAGCGGCGGTTCTGCTGACCTGGCGGGAAGGTGTGGCGTTGGAAGCGCCGGGAAATAGCTGCGCCGCGGCGATTTTGCATTGTCATCCGCCGACAAGTGCATGAAGCCGCGTCTCTGCGTTTCATGCGCGCTGATGAATGAAAAAACATACCATGACACGACGCGAATGGTTTTTGAACTCGGGCGCGATGATCTCCGCGGAGGCTGCGGCGTCCGCCCTTACCCAAGCCGCCGCGCCCGTGGGCCAGACTCGGACGGTGAGCCCTTCACCTCAAACTCCGCTTTCGACGCGCGGAAGATTTCTAGACTGGTCACCCGAAGAGGAGCGTTACTGGTTCTTTAGCGCGCGTGACGGTTTGGACCGCTTCCGCCACCTGGCGTATTCCCACGCGAGCGTGTGCGATCCGCGGGAAATCGCGCGATCTGCGTCCGGCCTTCCGGTGTATGCCCTCCGGCTGGGTACGGGGCCGAAGCGCATCGCGATGACTGCGGGAATGCACGGTTGCGAACCCAGCGGCCCGCGCGGCCTGCTGGCTTATCTCGACGCGTTGATCAATCAAAGGACGCCCTTTGGAATGCGGCTGAATTCAGCGGAAATTCTGAGCGCCGTCACGCTCCATGTGATTCCGCTCTTGAATCCGGGAGGGTCAGAGCGGTGTTCCAAGCATTTTCCCGATAGTTGGCAAGGCACTTGGCTTCAGGGGTGGACTGAAACCAATGAGACAAAATTCTTCGCGGAGGCGAACGAGCCGGAGCACTTCTTTTATGGAACATACGTCAAAAGGGCTCCCATGCGCTTTACTCCAGATCAGATCGCAAAATGGGAAGCGACGGGGAACGTGCTCGGATCGAGCCTCACCGATCAGGCCCTGGATATGTGGTTCGATTGGGACGATACTCACGGCGTCGAAACTCTGGCGGCGAAGGCTCTGCTTGACTCGGTGCGCCCTCATACCGTCATGGACATACACAATTTCATGTTTCCTACCGAGGTGTTTGCTCCCACCGTTTACTCGCACGGCGCGTTTGCGGATGAAGAGAGGAATCTCGCTCGCAGCATTCAGAACCTCTGGCGGTCAAAGCGGCTGCTTTTCAATGCCCGCGCGCCCCGCCCCTATCCAAAGCCCGCCAAGAGGTATTATGAGGACTACTGGTTTCACCAGCTCGGCGCCCGCGCGTTGATTGTGGAGGTAAACGGAGGCATGCTCGCCACCGGCGGCGCTGAGTATGAGCCGGTTCAAGGAGCGCGGGCGCTGACCCGCCGCGAATCGCTCGAGACGGCATTCCTCGCGGCCCATGAGCTCGTCAACCAGGTTGTGGCTGGGGCGTAGCCAAATACCAGCGCCGGATATTCCGGCCAGGGAGGTCAGCTTCACAATAATAAACCACTGCTCGGACAATATGGTATGAAGCCTACAATTCAATTTTTCGCCGCTATCCGCGCGGCGCTGGACCAGGTTCAGATGGAGCCCATCGCCGCTGCGGCCGAAATCGTGGCCTCAACACTCGAGAACGGAGGGATAGTCCACACCTTCGGGACGGGCCACTCTTCGTTATTGGCGCAGGAAATGTTCTATCGGGCGGGAGGTCTCGTGGCGGTGAATCCGATTCTTGACCCCCGGCTGGGCTTTGAATGCGGGGCCTTTGAAAGCACCGCGTTTGAGCGCAGCGCGGATGGCGCCGCCGAACTGGCAGAGAAGGCGGGATTTCACGCGGGCGACACCGGAATCGTCATTTCGAACTCCGGCCGCAACCCTCTGCCCGTCGAGATGGCCTTGCGGATGAAAGCCGCCGGCATGAAGGTGATTGCGCTGACGAACCTTGACCAATCTCGCGCGAGTAGCTCCCGTCATACTTCCGGCAAGCGGCTATTCGAGATTGCCGACGCGATGCTGGATAATCATTGCCCTCCGGGAGATGCGGCGGTACAGATTGAGGGCCTCCCTCAGCGCCTTGGGCCGCTCTCCACCATTTTGGGCGCGAGCATCCTGCACGCCGTTTTTCTGGAAGCAGCGGCGCTGCTGGCCGCGAGGGGCAAACCCCCGGTCACGTTGATCAGCGCAAATATCAGCGGTGTGAGTACGGAGGATTTGCATAAAAGTGTTGAGCCTTATCAAGACCGCATCCGCTACTACCGGCCCTCGGCTTCAACCTACGTCGAATAGCGCTTGCCCGGAATGACTCCCGCCACGCCTCGTGGAGCCGGCTTATATTTTCCCCTTGACACCCATTCGATGCGAAAGTATAACGACATTTGTCTCACCAAATAATCCAAGATGTCGTCGTCGAAGGAGAGGCCGAAGCAGCTTGACGGCAGGAAGCGCCGGCCTCGCGATCGCAGGATTCCGCAAACTCATATTGATACACACAAATACCAGAAGTGCGTCTACCGAATGTTGTTGCAGCAAGGACGCGTTAAGACGCATCGAGTCCGCTGCCAAGTGATCGCAGTGGCGCTCAGGCAGCGAACGCAGGAACCGGGACGATGTCTGAAGCTACGACGGGAGTTTCCGGGAGACACACTATTCCGAGCAGGGTCGCCCAATTAGGGTTGAAATTGACTTTCTGACTTCCCCACTTTTCGAGACACTCTGGATGTAAATTATGGCCGCCACATCTTTGTCAGACACAAGCGTTCGCTTGGCGGGGCTTCTGCTGATCCCGCTGTTTCTAGTGTCATGCTCCTCGCCCGCGCCTGCGCGGAAACCATCATCCGCCGCCGGAACTAACGTGCGCTTCGTCAGCACGAAAACATTACGACGGCAGCAAGCGGCGCCAGGCTTCTCCAAAGTTGGACCCGTCGCCACCAATCTGTGGACCTTTAACGCGCTAAATATGTATGACCCCGCGCTAAAGACGCAGGTCTTCTACATAACCTCTTTCAACGAATCCGGCGGAGGACAGTTCTTTAGATCCGAGGGTAAGCCCCCGCGCACGGGCCAGCTCATTGAGCTCGACTACCTTCACAATCGGGCTCAGGCATGGGCAATGCCTGCGGGGATCGGATCCTGGGGAATTATCAAAGGGCGAGACGGCAACCTCTACATGGGGTCATACAACGAAGGGGAGATTCTGTGTTTTAACCCGCGCACCAAAAAATGGGTCCAGATCCCACAGGCTTCACCGGAATTCCGCAAGCGCGAGTCTATTATCTGCGATCTGGCGGAAGCGCCGGATGGTGATATTTACTATGGGACTTATCCCGGCGCTCACCTGGTTCGTTACGATCCCCACGCAGGAACGGTGACGGACCTCGGAAAGGTAGCCGATGAAAACTACGTTCGATGGGTGGCGGTGACACACCAAGGCATCGTGCTCTGCGGCGTGGGACCCCGGCATGGCAGGGTTATTGCCTACAATCCCCAGACGCATGCGTTTCGGACCATAACTCCCGCGCGCTATCAGACGCCCGGGGTCTTCCCCAAACCCCTGGTGAATGATCGCTACGTGATTGAGTGCCAGCATCGGCCTGGCGGCAGGGTTCTGGTTTATGACTCTGTGACATTCAAGCTTTTGCGCGTTTTCAACGTCCCGCAAAAGAACAACGGGTCGGGGAACCAATCCATTTTCACGCTGGTTGATTCGGACCAAGTTCTTTACCAGAGTGATGATCTGAAGCTGATGGAGCTTAACGTGACGAACGGCCACCGCACGGTTCTGTTCGCATCGCCAGGGACGGCGGCAAACAACCGGTGGTATTTCGACGCGCCGGGTCATATTCTCGGGCTGCTCGTTCAATCCTACGTGGTTCTGAACCGCAAGACAGGCAGCGTCACTCATCGCATGATTCCGGCGAAGGGTCTGGGCGATTCCGTTTTGTGGTTGAGTTCATCGTCCGACGGGAAAATCTACGGCGGACCAGGCCTGGGGCAGACCTTCTTTTCTTTCGACCCGAAGCAGAACTTGCTAACCTCCTACGATCAGGCGATCGATCGCACTGGGGAAATCTATTACGGCATCCCCTATGATGGCAAACTCTATACGATGTCCTACGCCGAAGCGGGGCTGGCGGTGTTTGATCCGTTAAAGCCATGGAGCCCGGGTGAAAACTCCTCTTCCAACCCGCGCACTATTTTGTATATCCCCCAGGATCAATACAGGCCCGTCGGCGGCATTCATGTTGGTCCAGGCGGAAGAATGTACATCGGCACGCAGCCAGATTATGGATTAGTCGGGGGAGCACTTTCGGTCTTTGATCCGGAAACGGAAAAGCTGGAAGTGCATCGCAACATCGTTCCCAACGAGGAGATCGGCGCCATCGCCACAGACGACAAGTACGTCTATTGCGGCGCGGACATTCAGGGAGGAGGCGGCAGCAAGCCCGTTGCGCGGCAGGCTCATTTCTTTGTCTGGGACCCACAGCTTCAGAAGATTGTTTTCAACCATACGTTCCCGAACGGAAGCGGCATCCAAGCCATTGCCGCGGTTCGCGGGCACGCCTACTTTGTGAGGGATGAGCAGCTCATGGACTATAATGCCGCCACGCACGCGCTGATACCGGTCTACCATTTTGACCGGCCCCGCTCCGTTCCTCTGGAAAGTCTGAAAGCCGCCAAAGACGGCACACTTTGGGGAATCCTGGGAGGTGAATTAGCGCGCATCGATCCCTCCGCCCGGAAGGTGCAACTCTTTCCCGAGACTGCGGGGCACGCCACCAGTGGTTTGGCCATCGGCGCCGACGGTACAATTTATTTCGGTAGCGACGCTGACGTGTGGATTTACCGCCCGAAGTCTCCCAGCCCTCCAGTATCATTTGGGCAGTGACAGCCCGCGCTGCGCCAAGCAAGCCGGCGGTCGTTGCAAAGAAAAATCGTTCAGCATGGCTTCCCGGACCTGGGGTGATGCCATCGAGGTTCGCTCTCGTCGATTCTCCCGCGTATCTGCGGCGGGGCCCGATCAGATGTGTTGAGGAAAATGAGCATGAAATGGTTCTTGTGGGTTGTGTGCATTGGAATGCTCACGAGTTCTGCTCCGGCCAAGACCGACCTCTCCGGAGACTGGGCCCTGCCAAATTTTGCGCAGCGGCTGGACCTTGAGGTCAGCAACCCAAGCCAGACTCGGGTCCGTACGCTCGTGACGTTGCCGGTCGCAGCCACGGCACGCATCGCGCCTGGCTTCCCTGGAACGCTTGCGATCACCGTGGTGGTGAACCCTTCGGGGTCCGCGTATCCGGCAACGGTCGTGCCGTCACAGGCGGACGACCTGGATGGTGACGGCCAGCCTGACGAATTTGAATTCCCGATCACGCTTGCGGCCGGAGAGCGACGCGAGGTTGAGATTTACTATTCCACAACGCTTTCTGGACGCATCGTCTACGCGCAACAAGCCCACGCAAGCCACGCCTATGGGTATAATCGGCAGACAGCTACGCTTGAATCGGCGCTGATCGGGTATCGCACGTACGGTGGTTTCCTGCTCGACGTTCAGGCGCGCACGGCCGGGCATCCCGGCCTGTACAATGATTTGGTAGGATTTCTGGCCGCCCACAAAAGCGTTGCGGTTGGAAAAGACGTCTTTCATGTGGGCGATACGTTGGGGCTTGGCGGACTCTTCCTGCGCTCGGGCGGAAAAATCTACCGGCCTCCTTTCAATATTCCTGATTACGCCCACCGTCCGCCGCCCGTTGAGGTTCCCCATTACCGGGTGGTTGGTGACGGGCCTATCCGCGCCATCGTGGAAGCGCGGCTGGCGCGCTGGACGATTGGCAAGGACCAGGTGGAATTGAGGGCGGTGTACCGCATCGACGCCGGCGAGGGATTTGTGCGCTGCCACTTTCACCTGCTGCCCTTACGCCTGATTTCCGGCAGGACTTACGAAGTGGGCGCCGGCATCCGTGATCTGCCGGCTGAACGATTAAGCAGCGTACGCGGAAGGCTGGCATTGGTGGGCATGCAAAACGCCGCCATGGGACCCTTGGGGCTGGCGCTCTATTATGACCCAACCCAAGCCGCGCCTGCCGGTTCGATCCGCACCCCAAACGGGCAGAACCAAGTTGTGATCTTTCAGCAAAGGCTGCGGCCCGGTGAAGCGGTTGAGGGCTCGTACTCAGTGGCGGCGGCGTGGAGCGGCAGCGGCGTTCATAATCTCGCGCGATATCTGGCGGCGGAGCAGGCACAGGCTCAAGCCCGTGTTGTGGTGACCGGGCAGCGGCTGGAACGTACACCCCAGCCGGAACGCATCGACGGAGAGGCTTATTAAGGGCGGCCCGACGTCGCCAACGAACAAGACGATGATCGTCGACGCCCACGTTCATATCGGTAGGTCCGCCCGGCTGCAAATCGCCGCCGACGCCAGTATGCTGGTGCGCATTGCCGATGAGATGGGCTTCGACAAAATCTGCTGCACCGATTTAACCGCGCTCTTCTATGACATGCACGAAGGCAACCGCCTGCTCTATAACGAGATGCGGCGCTACCCTGACCGCATCATTGGCTACGCCAGCCTTCATTCCACACGCTTCGGCCAGGAGGCGCTGGAGGAAATCGACCGCTGCTATGAAGAGTACGGCATGAGAGGCCTCAAGATTTACTCGACGCCCGAGATGTCGATCGCCGAGCCCGCGATGATTCCCATCCTCGAGAAGTGCGTGGACCGCGGCATGCCGATTCTCTCCCACACCACACCCGCGGAATGCGATTATCTGATGGCGGCCGTGCCCGAGTGCAAGCTCATGATGGCGCACGCGGGAGGGCAGCCCTACGCGAAAGGCGATTGGAACCGCGCTATCATGTCGGCCCAGCGGTTTCCCAACCTTTACCTTGAAACAGCCAGCTCGACCATCGACGCGGGATTTCTTGAGGCCGCGGTCGCCACGCTCGGCGCGGAAAAGATTATCTTTGGCACCGACACACCTTTGCTCGATCCCCACGTTCAGAGGAGCAAAATTATGGAGAGCGAAATGAGCAGCGAAGCGCGCGGGCTCATTATGGGAGGCAATATCCTGCGGCTGATGGGCATCGCGGCATGATTCTGGATATCCACGCTTACGTTGGCAAGTGGCCGTACTGGCCGGTCTCCGTTTCCACTGCTTCGCAGTTGCTCGAAGTGCTGGACAAGGCCCAAATTGATCGGGCTGCAGTCTGCTCAACGCGTAGCCTGTTCGTGAACTGGGAGGACGGAAACCAGGAAGCCGAACGGGCGGTGCGGGAACACTCGCCGCGAATGATAGCCTTTGCGTGCCTCGGCCCGCTCGAGTTGAGCCACACAGTGGGCCAGGGTGACTTCGATTTCGCTGGTTTCGCTGCACGCGGCTTTCGCGGATTCCGGCTCTACCCTCAGCATCACACTTATCACCCGCTGCACGAACCATTTGTTGACCGCATCGCGGAGGAAGCGGCAGTGCGCGGCTGGCCCATCCTGCTCCCCTTGCGGGTGTTGATGAACTGGGGCGTGCCGTCATTAGACTTGGCCTGTATGGTGGCCTTGGTGGAACGCCATCCGCGAGCGCCGTGGATTCTGGCAGGCATCAATTACTTCCATGAGCTCCGCGCGGCCGTTTCACTTTTGCGCCGCCACCCATCGGTCTATCTCGAGACCTCCTGCGTGCAGGGCTTTGACGCCATTCGGAAGCTGGTCGAAGAATGCGGCAGCCAGCAGCTATTGTTTGGCAGCGCGGCTCCCTTGCAGCACGCGGGCGCCGCGCTCGAAAAGATTATACGGTCCAGAATTTCTGATTCGGATCGTGAAGCGATTCTCGGCGCGAACGCCAGCCGCTTACTGCGGCTGGATCAGAAAACTTGGCCGGCGAGTTCAAAATGCGACTACTGAGATTTTTTGCTGATGATGGCAGCGTTCACCTTGGCTTACGGCAAGGAGAAGAGGTGTTGGATGCGACTCTCGCCGCGCGGCGTTTGTGGAGCGAGGAATGGCTCACGCCATTGCCGATTATCGCGGGGGGGCAGGCAAGCCTGAATCGCATGCGCGAGCTTGCTGCAGCCACTGCCGGCAACTCCCGGTTCAGGCGGGAAGCGGTGCGGCCATACGCGGGGCTGCGCCTGGATGCTCCGCTGCGCGATTCGCCACAACTTCTGGCGCTGGCGGGGAACTATCGCAAACATATCGTGGAGAGTGGTTACGCTGAGATCGCGGAAACCACTACGATGACACCCCAGGTTTTTTGTAAACCCGTCTCGACCACGATCAATGCGCCGGGCGCGTCCATTCAACTTCGACCGGCAAACGTATTTGTAGACTGGGAGATCGAGCTCGCCGTCATCGTGGGCCGCAAGGGAAGAGATATTCCAATTGATCAGGCGATGTCCTATGTCTTCGGCTATAGCATCCTCAACGACATCAGCGAGCGGCGTTTCAATAGCCGCATTCCCAACCGGAAATCCCGTGAAGCCGATCCCTTTTTCGACTGGCTCGCAGGAAAGTGGTTTGACGGCTTCGCCCCGTTCGGGCCGGAGCTTGTCACGACGGACGAAATTGCAGATCCCCACAACCTTCCCATCCGTCTTTGGGTGAACGGCAAATTGATGCAGGACGCCAACACCTCCGAGATGATCTTTCGCATTCCGGAGGTGGTCAGTTACGTCTCGGCAGTCATGACGCTCGAGCCCGGAGATATTCTCGCCATGGGTACGCCGGCCGGGGTTGGAATGGCGCGCGATATGAGCCTGCATTCGGGGGACGTGATGCGAGGCGAGATTGAGGGGTTGGGCGCGCTGGAAAATTCCGTGTCCCTGGCGTAAAGCGGAACTCCACCTGCTGCGCGTGCGCCGGCAAAAAAGGATTCCATTGTGGCTTCCGGCAAACCTTGTTATATTGTATGACATCGCGCCTGAAGGAAAAAACCTCCCGGCGCCGGTGGGGCAGGTGCTGAAATGAAAGAAATCCGGAGTGGGATCATTGGGTCGGGATTCATGGGCCGCACGATCGCGGAGACCGTAACCCGCTACCTCACGGATGCAAAGCTCACAGCCATTGCCGGGGGTAGCCGCGGCCCGGGGCTGGCCAAGGATTACGGGGTAGACTACGAACCCACGGTGAGAGGCCTGCTGGAGCGGAGTGACGTTGACGCCGTGTTCATTCACACTCCGCACAGCGAACACGCCGCCCAGGCGATTGAGGCGGCGAAGCACGGCAAGCATATCTTCCTTGACAAGCCCATGGCAACCAGCGTGGCGGATTGCGACCGGATCATCGATGCGGCACGCCGCGCCCACGTCAATCTGATGATCGCGTTTGGGCAGCGTTTCCGGATCTGTAATATCGCGGCCAGACAGTTGATCCAGGAAGGTAAGATCGGCCGTGTGAAGATGATCGAGGAGCGGATGCTGAACAGTGGAGGGCTGGCTTCCCTCCCGCCCTGGCAAAGCCGTCCCGAAAATCTGGGTCTCCTCTTCGCCCATGCGGTCCACAATATCGACCGCATCCGTTGGCTGACGGGTGAAGAGATCGTCAGCGTAGCCGCTAAGGTTGAGCGCGATCCAAAATCGGGCAGCGAGATTTCGACGATGGCGCTGCTCGGCCTGAGCGGCGGAGCTATGGCGACCTTATGGGAATCATGGGACATCCCCGAGCCCGGTATTCCGCGGAGTGCCTGCTCCGCATGGATCACCGGGGAAACGGGAATCCTTGATCTCGATGCCTATGGCCTGTTGCGCCTAGGGCAGGACGGGGCCTGGAGCACCGCGGCTGAGCAAGCGCCGATCGATTGGAAGGGCAAGGGAATGCTCGACCCCGCGAGAATCGAATCGTATCGTTTGCAGTGTGAAGAATTCCTGAACAGCATCCGGGAAGGCAGGTCTCCGAGCGTGACCGGCGAGGATGGCCGGGCGGCGGTCGAGGTGGCCCTGGCCGCGTACCAGTCGGCGGCGGAAAACAAGACGATCGAACTGAGGACACAAGAAGCGGCGGTATGAACCAACTCCTTGCATTGCTCGGCGGACCGAAAGCGGTCACAGAACCGCTGCCCACCTACCTCGAGCGCTCGGGCCGCACCTTCGGAGAGCGGGAGGAACGTCTGCTCCTCGAGGTTTTACAATCGGGCTGCCTGAACCGCAACGGCGGCGTCATGGTTGAAAGGCTGGAGCGGGAATTTGCCACAAAGTTAGGTGTCGCCAACGCGGCCGCGTGTTCGAGCGGGACTGCGGCGGTGCATTTGACGATTGCGGCGCTCAACCCGGAGCCGGGAGACGAGTTTATCACAACGCCCATTACCGACGTAGGGTCAATCCTGCCGATTCTCTGGCAGAACTGCATTCCTGTATTCGCTGATGTTGAACCGCGAACGCTCAACCTTGATCCGGAGAGTGTAGCCCGCAAAATTGGCCCGCGGACGCGTGCCATTCTGGCCGTCCACCTCGCCGGACAGCCCTGCGACATGGCCGCCTTGCGACAGATCGCGGACGAGCATCACGTGGTCCTCATCGAGGATTGCTCGCAGGCGTATTGGGCGGAGTTTAACGGTAAGCTCGTGGGAACGATGGGAGATTTGGCCTGTTTCAGCCTCCAGCAGTCGAAGCACATCACTTGCGGTGAAGGCGGGCTCATGGTCACATCGAATCCGCAATACGCCGAGCGCGCAAAGCTTTTTGCGGACAAGGCGTGGCCCCGCCACACGAATACCTTGGGATCGGCCCGGTTCCTGTTCTTATCGCAGAACTACCGGATGACGGAGCTCCAGGCAGCGATAGCCCTGGGCCAGATCGAGAAAGTCACCGAAGTCGTGCGCCGCCGCCGCGAGAGCGCTGAGCGATTAACTCGCCTGATTGAGAAAGTCCACGGAGTGCTTCCGCCCTACGCGCCAACCCCTACGCGACCCTCGTATTGGCTGTATCTGATGCACATCGACGAAGACGCGGCTAGAATCGGTACGAAGCAGTTTGGAGAAGCGCTGCTGGCCGAGGGAGTGCCTGCCTGGGTGCAATACATGGTTGAGCCCCTTTACCTCTCGCCACTGTTCGCCGGCCACAAAACCTATGGGACCTCAGCATATCCTTTCAGTTCTTACCATGCGCAAGACTACCGGCCTGGGCTGTGTCCTCGGGCGGAGAAAGCGCTAAAAACGGTCATCTCGATCCACTGGAACGAGAACTACACCGCCGCTCATGTCGAGCAAATCGCCGCGGCGGTTAGCAAAGTTGCGCAGCATTACGCTTCTTGCGTCACGACCCCGAACAACCCCTGATGCAAACGCCGATTATCTGCTGGCTCTCCGGAGATAACATGCGTAACTGGCAAGTTGTGCTCCTGGCAGCGTGTCTAACCCTGCCTATAGCTTGCGTTGCCGCGCAACCCCAGATCCGTCTCCAAGCGCGACCGCTTCCCTGGTACATGCGGGAAACCGCAATGACCCGCGACGGCCGCCTCACGTTCCTCAATAAGCCATGGTGGCCGCGCGCCAAGCGTCTGGCCGAGGGAGGGAGTTTTACCCTGGACTTGAATCACGATGGCCGCCCCGACACCCTCATTACGCGGCGCGACGGCAACATCATCGAGGCGATCGACGACAGTGGCCACGCCGCGAACATCTGGAACAAGGCTGACACCGCTTACGTGGTCAGTTACCATGGCACGGGAATTGTGGACCGGATGGTCGTCTACACCGACAACCATCACGACGGTAAAGCGGACGAAATGGAGATCCGCTATTACAAGAGCGGCTACTTGCGCTACGCCTGGTTCGGCGAGAACTACGATAACGACAGCGCCCAGATATTTCACCTCACCAACTGGCAATACGACGGAAAGCAGTTCCAGAGTAAGTTTCGCGGCAACGTCATGATCTACCTGAATAAGTACAACCCGCAGACACAAAGCTGGACGCCGCTCTCTGAGTGCCCCTTCGCGTTCTGGGATCCTAACCACGATGGTCTCGGGGAAATTGTCTTCCGGGCGGCAACGGCCCCCGTCGAGAGCATCAAGGGCAACGACCTGGATTACGCCAATAACTATCAGTATGCGTGGCAGGCGCAGCCCTTGCCACTGAAAGACATGGCCATTGTGAACGGCCGGCTCAGCTTTAACATCGATCCTGAGCCCCGTCACAGCGCGCTCGACCGCCCACACTACAACTTTGGATTCAACATGGTGGGTGATCAGCCCTACCGTTTTCCGCACATGTTCTACACGAACCCGCGCCGGCGCCCTCCGCAGACCGTCGTGCGGCTCGACTGGCATCACGCGCTTGCCGTAGCGCTGGCATACCCGGCAAACCAGACGGGGTTCAGTTGGGATGAGGCGCGCGGTGTCCACCGATGGGAAGGAGACTTCTGGATCAACGAGCGCCGGGTCATGCCCAATACCGGGGGGCCGACGATGCGCTGGAACGTGCGCCGCGAGTTTTCTGGGAAGCTCAGCCAACACCGCCAACTCTATTATTCCGGCGTCGACAAACGCTACCACCTATACGGCGCGAGCGAAAGCTGGCTTGAGGTGGGCCATTTGGTGGACAGCAAAAAAGACCTTGAAATCCGGGCCTTTGATACCAACCATGACGGCTACTTCGATACGTGGGAAATTTTCGAGCCAGGACGCGCCGGTCCGGTGCGGGTGAGCCGCGTACTTAACCCTGCAGCGCGGCTCGTGCCTTTGACAAGGAAGTTTCTGATCGCCGATTATAACCAGCGAGTGCTGCCTGAAGCGATTGCGGGTGACGAACAATTGATAGCAGAGATGAAAAAGTTTGTCTCTTCGCCGCTCGCCCGTGAGTACGAACAGGCGGCCATCAAGTCCGCCGCGGCGGAACGCCGCCGCTATTGCCTGGACGTGGCGCGCGAATTATATTTTCTCGGCACAAGAGACGCTCTCTATCGCAAGAACGCCTCCGGCGATTATCCGTCCTTGCCGCAGGAAGCTTATCTTCATCCGTTCAATCTGCTGAAACGAGGGCCGGTGGATGGCCGCTACACCATCGGCGACACACTGGCGTACTGGAAGCTTGCTCTCAAGATTCAAGCGTTTGTGGATGATTACGGCAACGGCCGCCTCAGGCGCGCCCGCGCTGATCTTGCGCAAATCGCCGCGCCCGCCGCTCCCGCCCCGACCACTCCCTGAGATGGGTAAGGGAGGGCCCGTCGTAAATCCAAGGTTGCCACACAGCGGCGAAGCGGTAGATTCGCTACTCACTGAAACTCACCGGAGGGCTCGGGTGTGGGGGATGATAAATCCACACGTCAGTGCGGCTCCCGAAATAGATCGTCCCGTCCGCGCCGATTGCGAGCCCGCTGGTTGCCTTCTCCGCGGTTGGCGGGTAGAACGTCACTTTGCGCGCGGTGGGATTAATATGCGCGAGCTCCCGTCCAAGAATGCCCCACAACGTGCCATCACGTGCAGCTTGCAGGCTCTCGAGAGGCACGGGGCGGTCCTTGCCAAATTTGTAGATCGCTGCGAGGGTGCGTGTGGTCCGGTTGTAATCCATTAGTTGGCTGCCCAGCACAAAATAGGCGTGGCCATTGACCGCAGCAATAGCGCCGAGACCTCCGGGAGTTGGCAATGCCTGATCGAAAACGATCTTGCGAGCCACCGGGTCCCAGACAAAAAAGTGTGCCTGATGCGCGGCAGGTTTGCTGCCTCCGCCCCCCGCGATGTCCGCGCTGCAATAGACGTAGCGATCATCGGCCGCGACCGCTCCGATCTCCTCATCTGGGATGATATTCCGATAGACATCCAGCTTTTCTGTTACGGGGTCAAAGACGGAAAGCGCCCCTCCCAATAGTCCGTAATCGGGCTGCGTCCCAATATAGAACTTACCTCCCGGACCCACATGAATTCCGCCGACAGGCCGGTATTGTTGCTGCGGGATGCGCAGAATAGTTCGAGGGTTCGATTCTGGATCATCGCCCTGGTTCCACAGCCGGGAAGGGTCAAATACGGCCAGGGTCGCCTCGACGTAAGAGATGGTATAGATCTTCCCGCGGTAAGGAATGCCGTAGTAAATTTCACCGCTTTGGTCGATCACCTGGTCGTAAGATTTCAATTCGTGAGTTTTGGGATTGTACGAAAACATCGTCTGGCCGAGTCCTGGACCGCCGTAGATCAGGCCGTCCGGAACGGAGCGCAGCCAGAGCACTTCCTGCCCCAAGCCGTCAATCGGAATGCGGTGGCGCTCCGTGCGGCGGTCCTTCACGTTGACGTAGACATAAGACTGAACTCTCAGACCGAGCAAGTTGCCGTTTCGCGCCAGGTACCAGCGGCCATCCGCGGCGCTTCCGGGTGAGGTGTAATAGGTTTTCTTTGCGCCGTTTCGAAGGTTCAGGGTCTCGACTGCCCCACCACCCTCTTGAAAGAGGAGGTGATCCGCGCCGAGCAGATTAAATCCGGACGCGTGGTGAACCGGAAACACGTGAAGCAGCTTCAGGGTGTGTGCGTCGTAGACGAGAACTTGATCCGAGCCGGGCTGGACCACGTAATGTTGGCTCACCAGAGGCTGGGTGCCCACGCCGGAGTTCTGGTATTTGCGAGGCTCCAAGTCGCCAAACTTGCCCGACTTCGGGTTGAAAGTAACAATCCGGCTCCGGCGCGTCCCGACGCCGCAAAGCACGACGCCCCCAGGAGTGACGGCCACGTCGCGGAGGTAGTTCTCGTCCGCGGCTCGGCCTAAATCAGTGACCTTGCCGGTGCGTGGGTTGTAACAAACGAGATGGCAGCCGGGGTATGTGCCGTAGTAGATATCCCCGTCGGGCGCCTGCGCGAGATCACAGATGATGAATTCTTTCTTCCGGAACGATGCGGGGGCCTGCGGAAGCGGCAGCCACTTCTCAGTCCGGGGATTAAAACAGAGAAGCTCTCCGCTGTTATACGACCCGAGGTAAATGTTGCCGTCTTGCCCTTGGATAATGCCCCATGACCCGATGCCAACGGGTAGCGTCCACGCCTTCGCCCGGTTGTGGCGATAGTCGAGCTGGATAAGTTGGCCCAATCCCGCGGAATTGAAGGAGGTGATATAAAAGACGTCGGTCTTGAGCTTCGGATCGTAGACATCGAGCGCGTTGAAGGTCCAAAGGTTTGTCGCCACCGGCCCAATCTTCAAGAATCCTTGCCCTGCCGGCTGCGGGGTTAACGTCGCCGAGCGAACCGCGGAACTCTGCGGGCCGCGAGCTGCCGCCGTAACGGCCGCAAACAAGATGAACATCACGACCTGAAACCACCGCGGACGGCCTGAAACATTCATGATCACCCTCCCTGGCAATGAATTGCCCCTTTGAGAAAACCTGGGGCGGCGCACTCGCAAACAAACGCGACTATACCACTTCAGACAGCAGCCGCATGACAATTTGCCCCCGGCGCCAACGTCAAGCCGTTGCCTCGCGCCTTTCAGTCAGCGCTTTTGCTTTGACGGCCTAATCAAATAGAAGTATATCTACACAAACCGCATATCTCGACCGTGGCGTTGCGGCCGGGTCCGACCGCATGCCGGTCGCGATCGACTGGTATACTGGGTGTTCCAGATTGCGCAGGCGCCGGGGCTTGAAGAGCATGGGCAAAGTGGATGTTTACTATATCGAGGTGGTGGGCAAGGCGCTCGACGTTTTGGAGGCGTTTTTGCATTTCTCCAAACGGCAGTTGACGCTGCAGGAGATTTCCCAGCAATTGCGGCTCAACAAGAATGCGGTGTTTCGCATTCTTTATACGCTCACCGAGCACGGCTACGTTCTTAAAGAAGACCAACGGTATGAGCTTGGGCCCAAGCTGCTTGACCTGAGCAATGCGAAGCTGCGCCGCAGCGATCTCCTGACCGTGGCCGGGCCATTGCTCGAATCTCTACGCAGCCAGCTCGGGGAGACGGTGAATCTGGGTGTCTTAGACGACGGCCAGATTCGTTACATCGGAGTTTGGGAAAGCCATCACCGGTTTCGACTGGCGGAGCGAGTTGGCGCGTGCGACTATCTGCACAGCTCGGCGCTGGGGAAGGCGCACTTGGCATATCTACCTTCGCAGGAGGTGCGCGAGCTGCTGCGAAAACACGGGATGCCGCAACAGACCGAACACACGATTACAACGCTGAGCGCGCTAAAGCCGGAGCTTGACGCGACGCGGGCAAGAGGGTATGCCTTGGACCGGCAAGAGGGTGTGCTCGAAGGTTTCTGCATCGCGGTTCCAATCTTAAATAGCGACGGGAGCCGCCCGCTGGCCGCCATCAGTATTTCCGGCCCGCAGAGCCGGTTTACAGACAACCGGAAGGCGGCTGCGATCAAGGCGTTGCAAGAGGCCGCGGCCAGAATTCGGGAGAAAATTGGCGCTGCTCCCCCCCCGGCCAAAGAAGCGGAGGAAACGCCAAGTGCCCCCTCTTCCAAGCGGCAGGCTCGATTTCCTCGTGCTTCGCCCAAGCCGGCGCTCTCCGCGCCGTTGGTATCGTCAACGCCCGAAGTATGACTCTCACCGCGAAAACAACCTTATCCCCGCGAAGCAGCACGTCCCCCGAACCTGAGAGCATTGCACTTCGCGCCGGCCCGTTCTGCGTCGAAGCGGCAGCACTGACGCGGGTGGCGATTCCGCTGGTTGAGCCGTTCCGTATCAGCTCGGGCGAAGTACGCCTTAAGGAATCCTTGTTGCTTCGCGTGGAGGGCGAAGGCGCGTTCGGATGGGGCGAATCCTCGGCGATGCCCGGCGCGTTCTACTCCAAGGAAACACCGGGCAGTTGCCAGCAATCTCTGCTCGACGCGCTTCTGCCCGCGGTTGTCGGGCGTAGGTTCGAGTCGGTAATCCACCTCGAATCCTGCCTGCGAGCGCTCTCCTCGAACCGGTTTGCCCGCGTCGCCGTGGAAACCGCGGCGTTTGAGCTTATTGCCTTCCAGCAAAACCTTTCCGTGCGCGAATTGCTGGGCCTTCCAGCCATCGAGCCCATTCCTTGTGGTCTGGCGATCGGGCTATACGATCGCGAAGCCGATCTCATCGCAGCCATTCACCGGCACTGGCCAGGCAATTATCAGCGGCTGAAAATCAAAATCGAGCCGGGCCACGATATAGCGCCGGTCAGGGCTGTGCGAGCGGAGTTCGGTGAGATACCGCTCTTCGTTGACGCCAACGCCGCATACACGCGCAACGATTTTCCCACCCTCGAGCGCCTGGATGGTTACGGCTTGATGATGATCGAGCAGCCGCTCGCGAAAGACGATATGGATGGCGCGGCCCTGTTGCAGCGCCGGTTGCATACGCCGGTTTGCCTTGACGAGAGCGTTGAGACTGCGGCGGATGCTCGGCGCGCCATCGGCCTGGGCGCGTGCCGGATTGTGAATATCAAGCTGCAGAGAGTGGGCGGATTCCTGGAGGCCCTGCGCATTATGAAGATTTGCACTGAGGCTGGTATTTCACTTTGGCTCGGAACGATGCCCGAGCTGGGCGTAGGCACGGCCCAGTTATTGGCCCTGGCGGGCCATTCCGGTATTGGCTTTCCGACGGACGCACATCCGAGCAGCCGCTGGTTTGCGGATGACGTCCTGAAGCCGGAAATCAAATTTAACGGTGGTGGACTCCGTCTTCCCGCCGGACCCGGACTGGGTTATGAAGTTGACGAATCGAAGGTCAGCCGCTTCCGTGTGAACACCTGGCGTATGGGAGCAGCGGCTCGGCCGTTGGCATAAGACCACCATTTGCGCGCTGCCTGCCCGGTCCCCGGCGAAACGTCGTAGGGGCGCTGCTTGCCGCGCCCAAGCCGGCGCGCGCAGTAATCAGCACCCTGCGCTGAGCGGCGGGACACCCATCGATTTCCATTTCTACATAAGGAGCTTTCCAGGATGAACTCAACCTTCCCGAAGCAGTGCGTAGGGCGCGCTGAGCGCCTCGCGCGGCTGGTGCTACCCGCAATACTTTGTCTGTTAGCTTTCCGCCCGCTTTGTGCGCGGGCGCAATCATCGCCTTCCCCGGCGCGCGAGGTGAATTGGCAGGCCATGGGCCCGGCGCCCTGCATCTGGCCCACGGATGAATCTGCTCTCCACGCCGGCGCTAAAATTCAGGCCCTGCGGGCGAACGGCTTCGGCTGTTACGTGGCGCTTTTGTGGGGCGAGGGCCGGAAGAATATAGAAGGCAGACAGACGATGGATTTATCCGGGTTCGAAAAGATGATGCCCGCTTTTAATTCCGCCGACATATCGGTCTGGGTTGCGCTGATCCCTCCGAGCGAAGGGGGAAATTCCGAGCCTTTCGGTTCGGATTACGTGCGCTGGATGCGCGCGCTGGCAAAGCTATCGCTGAAATACCCGCATTTGCGCGGCGTGAATATCGACGATTTTCAGTCCGGCATCAGCCGCAAGACCTTCACGCCCGCCTATACCTGCGCGTTATACCGTGCCAAACAACAGATCAATCCGAAACTGCAGTTTGCCCCCACGGTTTACAAGCTTGACCGCGCCTTTGCCGGTCAGTTCGGCGGCTGCATCGATGGCGTGTGGCTATGGTGGACGAAGCTTGATACGGCGGCAGGCCTGAAGAGCTGGCTGAAACAGAGCCGTGCGGCGGCTGGAAACCGCTTTCCGGTCTATAGCGGCGTTTACGCGCACTCCACGAGCTGGCATCAGAAGTCTGACCCGGCGCCCGCCGAGCTGGGGCAAGCGCTGGAGAAGGCTTGTCAATACGCCGACGGCGCGGTGATCTGGCGGCTGCCTCTCACCGGCCCGCCCAACCCACTGCTCGAGGAGGCACAACGATTTGGCGCAAAAGGATCGTCAGGCCTGGCCGGCCGCTGCGGCGCGGCGAAGCGTGAACCGATGAGGGCGAGGCATGATCCGGATCCCGCCGCGGAAGCGGGGGTCCATTAATTAACCGGACTCCCGCTTCCGCGGGAATGACCCGAAATGGCCTAGGGCTGCGGCCGCGCTGCGCTACAATTCATTGGCAGCACTCGCCCGCATCCTTCGGCGCGTAACCCAAGCCAATCCCAGCAGACCCGTGCCAAAGAGCATCAGGCTGGCAGGCTCGGGCGTGACCGTTTTCGCCGGGCTGGCGACGTCAAGCTGAAATCCCGACCAGTCGATTTCATTTCCCGCATTCCCCGGGCCGAACGCCCACGTTCCCGCGATCGTGCCCGTGGCGCTTGTCACCCCGGTCAGCATACCCGTGACGGCGTATTTCGAATCCTCGCTGCTTGGACTGCCATTGGCTGTGTCGAAGCTGCTGCTCCCCACCGAGAAGACGGTGCCTTGATCGTTCGAAGAGCCGCCGTTGAAGGCGTACAGAAATAGCGAGACACTCTCGTTGGGCGCCAGACCGCTGAACGTGAACGTCTGGGTTGTATTGTAGGCGAAGAAATAAGTGTCGGGCAGACCGCCGGAGGCGTTGAATGCGCCGTTGATGTACGAAATGGCGAAGCTCGCACCGGTTCCCGCCCCCGCGCTGTTGACCAGGTTTGAGAAAGAGAAGGGCCCTTGCACGCTGAAACCGGCTTGTAAATGGTTCCAGACATTCGAATTGGCGAATGCGCTGTCGGCCTTCGCTGCGTCTGGCTCGACACCCGAATAATTAACCGTAGTCCCGGGACTTTGATTGTTTTCGAATTGCGCGCTGATGATGGTGTCGGCGCGGGCCGTTCCCGCGCTCACTCCCAAGAACGCCACGGCAAGCGCCGCGGCGAGTACCATCGCTTTAACGAGATTTCCTTTTTCCCACATATCGTCCTCCTGTTTATTTTTTGGTGAAGCGGTTAGCTCAGAGTTTCGTGCTTTTGGAAACTCTGCATTGCAAGACCGTAAATTCTTGCTATTGTGGCAACAAATTCCGTCCTCTACGCACTCGCCCTCCGTGATCTCTGTGCGCTCTGTGGTAGAGATCGTCACCACGGAGGCCACAGA
>JBOGJT010000107.1:0-7346 GCA_050745065.1 Terriglobia bacterium | reverse complement strand
CTTGTAGGGGCGCTGCTTGCTGCGCCCGTCGGCTTCGGGCGCAGCAAGCAGCGCCCCTACGAAACAGCGAAGCTTTCTGTTGCCCCCTAATCCCATGCCCCAACCTCAAGCCCAGTCCGTCTTCCAGCCGAAGCCTGGCTTTGTGAGGAAATACATCTTCAGTAGCGATCACAAGGTAATCGGCGTTCAATACTACCTGCTGGGATTGTTTGCTGTATGGGTGGGCGTCGTGCTTTCGCTCATCATGCGGGTGCATCTTGCCTGGCCGCACGCCGCCATTCCCCTGCTCGACCGGCTTTCGCCGCTGGGCGCCCCCGGCGGCCTCCTCACGCCCGAGTATTACTTGTCGCTGCTCACGCTGCACGGCACGCTGATGGTCTTCTTCGTGTTGACCACGGTGCCGCAAAGCGCGTTTGGCAATTACTTTCTCCCCACCCAGCTTGGCGCCCGCGAGATGGCCTTTCCCCGGCTCAATATGCTCTCCTTCTGGCTGACGCTGGCAGCTCTCTGCGTGCTGATCTCCACCCTCTTTGTGCCGAACGGCCCTCCGATCAGCGGTTGGACTGCCTATCCTCCCTTGAGCGCCGTCGGCGCCATTGCGGGGCCGGGTGAAGGTCTTGGACAAACGTTATGGCTCGTCTCCCTGGGAATTTTTTGCCTGGGGTCGGTGTTAGGCGCCATCAACTTTATCGTGACCACGCTGGATTTACGCACGCGGGGCATGACGCTGATGCGCATGCCGCTCACCGCGTGGGCGTGGTTCGTCACGTCGGTGATGGTGCTCTTTTCCTTCTCCGTGCTCTTTGCCGCCGCGGCCCTGCTTCTGTTGGACCGCTTGGGCGGCACCAGCTTCTTTATCCCCCAGGGTCTCGTGGTGAGCGACCAATGGATCCACGGAGGCGGAGGGACACCGCTCCTCTGGCAGCACCTCTTCTGGTTCTTCGGACATCCCGAGGTTTATATCGCTATTCTTCCGGGCATGGGCGTCACTTCGCACGTGCTCTCGGTCTTCTCGCGCAAGCCGGTTTTTGGCTACAGCGCCATGGTTTACTCCACGCTCGCGCTCGGATTTCTGGGCTTCTGCGTCTGGGGTCATCACATGTTTGTGAGCGGGATGAATCCCTACAATGCGTTGGCTTTCGGGACGCTTACGATGGTGATCGCCGTTCCCTCCGCCGTCAAGACGTTCAATTGGCTGGGGACGATCTGGGGAGGGAAAATCCATTTCTCTTCAGCGATGCTTTTTGCGCTCGGGTTTATCTCGCTTTTTATTACCGGCGGTCTCAGCGGTCTTTTTCTGGCTCAGCCGCCGCTCGACCTTTATTTGCACGCCACGTACTTCGTGGTGGCGCATTTCCACCTCATCATGGGCGTTGCGGCGATCTTTGGGATTTTCGCCGCCACGTATTTCTGGTTTCCCAAGATAACCGGCCGGATGCTGAGTGAGACGCTTGGCGGCATCCATTTCTGGCTCACGTTTGCCGGCGTCTACTGCATCTTCCTGCCCATGCACTTTCTCGGGCTTGCCGGAAACCCGCGCCGGTACTCATCGTTCAGCCATGTTCATTTTCTTGCGCCGTTGCTGAGCCTCCATTTATTTATTTCCGTCGCGGCGCTCGTGACCGCGGCCGCCCAGGTCATCTTCATGCTGAACCTGGTATGGAGCCTTTTCAGAGGCCGCTCAGCCGGAGAAAATCCCTGGGAAGCTACATCGCTCGAATGGACGCTGCCCTCGCCGCCTCCGTGGCGGGCCTTTCCGGCAAACCTGCCGGTGGTTCGCCGCGGCCCTTACGAATATGGAGATCCGGGCCGGGAGAAGGATTACGTGATGCAGGACGCGGCGCCGGGGGATTCTGCCTAACTGCCTCGA
The DNA here is from genome assembly GCA_050745065.1 of Terriglobia bacterium. GTDB lineage: Bacteria > Acidobacteriota > Terriglobia > UBA7540 > UBA7540 > RH2-MAG17b. The sequence continues at coordinate 5,476 of JBOGJT010000107.1, read as the reverse complement.
CAAGAAAGTTGCCGATATCACCCCCGCGAAGGCGGGGGTCCATATGGGTTCCCGTTTTCGCGGGAATGACTGTAGCCGGACTCTTCGTGCGTTGCGAAGGCCGCCAGGCGGCGTGACGCGATGTATCGAGCCAAGAAGGCGCTTCGCCATTCACCGGGTGGAACGTGGACGGCGTCTCGGATACGCTCCGCGGCAATATCCTATGTTCCGCCGCAATTACCGGATTGACCGCAGCGCCGATGGCAGGCAAACTGGGTTGGTGCCAGCGCCCGCCATGCGATTTTCCATGTCCAGGAGCGTCGCCGGAGCCCGAGGGATGCACTGCTGGAAATTCCTTCACAGAATGGCGGTAAAGTTGAACGCGGACGACGTGCTCGCGCTCTCCGCCCAGATGTCCTTCTATTTTGTGCTGGCGTTGTTCCCATTTTTGATTGTGCTCGCGGCTCTGATCGGCACGCTTCCGTATACCGGGCTGTGGGACACTGTACTGGCATGGATTGTCCTGTACCTGCCCCGGACGTCCCAGCACCTGGTTTTTCAGACCATCGCCAGTCTGACGAACAATCACGCGGATTTCCTTTCGATCGGGCTGGTGGGGACCGTGTGGGCTTCGACGGGTGGAACTCTGAGCCTCATGTCTGCGCTCAACATCGTCTACGATGTGAAGGAAACGCGGAGTTACGCCCATCGGTTAGGCCTTTCTTTGCTCACGCTCTGCGCACTGGCGATTTTATTTCTCGCGACGTTCGCACTGATGACGATGGGTGATTGGGTGGATGCGTGGGCCGCCGTTCATACGCTGCAGGCCCACCCGATGCTGCAGCTGTGGCACGTGGAGCGCTGGGTGCTTTCCTTTGTCCTTACCGCGGTCGGGGTCGCCATCATTGATAATGCTTTTCCCAACCGTAAAATGCGCTGGCGATGGATTACCCCGGGGATGCTGTTTACCATCGTGATCTGGGTGCTTTCGACCCGCGCATTCAATTTTTATATTTCTCATTTCGGCGGGTACCGGAAGACGTACGGCGTGTTGGCAACGTTTGTCGTCCTGATGGTGTGGATTTATATTTCCAGCTTCATCATCCTGGCGGGCGCGGAAATCAACTTCCAGCTCGCCGGGCGATGGCGGGCCTGAGAAGCAGCCGCAATTGATTTGCGGTTTGAGTTACCTGCGGGGCATATCCCAGGGGTGAACGGCCGGCGACGGGGAAATAATGCCTGCAGGCTAGTCCGGCGTCCGTTCACGGAGAGCGATGAAGAAGGGTAGACTCAGGTCCGTATGGAAGCACGGGATCGCGGCCGAACTCGCGCTCTTGATGCTGCTCGTTTACGCTTCGGGCGCTTACGCGCAGCAGTTGGCCTCCGGGAATTATTACGAGGGGCAAACCGTGGTGGGCGTGGACGTGGTGGCGAGCCCAACCGTCGACTTGGGGCCGCTCGAGCCGCTCGTCAAGCAGAAGGCGAACCAGAACTATTCGATGGCGAAGATCCGCGCGACGATTGCGGCGTTCATGGCCACAAAGAAATTCACCAAGGTTGATGTGGAGGTTCGGCCTGAGGCTGGCGGATTGCGCGTCACGTTTATCTTGCAGCCCGCGTACTACATTGGAATGATCACTTTCCCTGGCGCCATCGATAAGTTTGATTATTCGCGGCTGTTGCAGGTGGTGAACCATCCGGCCGAGCAGCCGTACGAAGAGCGAAGGGCTCGCCAGGGCGTGCCTGGCCTGCAGCGATTTTTCGCCTCGGACGGATACTTTCTGGCGAGCGCGCGAATGGAGGTGAAGTTTGACCCCATCCACCGGCTCGCCAACGTTGCTTACCCTGTGACGTTGAATAAGCGCGCCCGCATCGGAAACATTGAAATCACCGGGCCGCCGCCCGCGGAGGCGGCTCGCATCAAACGTTCCTTGCGCTCGATTCACGCCCGTTTGACGGGCGGCGATTTGAAGCCGGGTAAACCGTTTTACCCCAGCCGGATTCAGGCCGCTGCGCGGGTGATCCAGGACTACCTTGGCAATCACGGCTGGCTGGCGAGCCACGTGGAGGTGGGAAAGCCGCAGTATAACCCGCGGGATAATCGCGCGCGCTTGGACTTTCGCGTCGCGCTCGGTCCCAAGGTTCAGATTCGCGTGACGGGCGCCAGGATCAGGGGGAAAACATTGAAGCAACTGGTTCCGGTTTACGAGGAAAAATCGTTCGATCAGGATCTAGTGGAAGAGGGAGAGCGCAACATTGTTGCGTACCTTCAATCGAAGGGTTACTTTGACGCGAAGGTTAACCCGCAAATTAAAACAACTCCTTCGGAAATCTCGGTAGCTTATGCCGTCGATCGGGGCAGACGGCATACGGTGATCAGCGTGAGAATCGAAGGCAGCCACCACTTTGAAGAAGACGACCTGATGAGCCAAGTGCTCATCCAGAAGGCTCACTTCTTTTCGCGCGGCAAATTCAGCCAGGATCTCCTCAACCAAAGCGTTACAAATCTGGAGAACGTTTACCACGACGCGGGTTTCGAAGACGTGAAGGTCGAGCCGAAGGTGGTGGATCTTGAGCCGAAAATCGAGGTGGCGTTCCAAATTGTGGAAGGACCCGAGACCATCGTCAACGCGCTGGCGATCGACGGTGTGAAGACGCAGAGCCTCGCCACCCTGGCGCCGCACGGACTCCGGCTGCGCGTGGGCAAGCCCTACTCGCCCAGCGCAGTTGCGCACGACCGCAGCCGCTTGATCGCTTCCTACCTGAATCGCGGCTACCTCAACGCCGGTTTCCAAGCCACGGTCAGACCGGTTGCCAAGGGGTCTCACCGCGTGGACGTCACCTATCTGATCGATGAGGGCGTTGCGGCACGGATCGGCCGGGTGGAAATCCTGGGCGAGCAGCACACTCGAAAGGCGTTTATCCAGCGCAATATCAGCGTGAAGCCGCTTGCGCCGCTGAGCGAAGGCAAGATGCTCGAAACGGAAAGCGCTCTCTACGACCTCGGCATCTTCGATTGGGCGAGCGTTGATCCCGCGCGCCCCGTGGCCGGCCAGACGCCGGACGCAGTCAACGTCAACCCTCCCATGACGTCCGGCACGGTTGAGGACGACGTCCTGGTGAAGGTCCACGAGGCCAAGCGCAATACCATCAGCTATGGCGCCGGTTTCCAGCTCACACCGCGAAGCGGCAGCCTCTCAACCGGCATCATTGCGTTGCCAGGCCTGCCGATCGTGCAGTTGCCGGAATCGTTTCGCGTGATTGAGAAGGACTATGTGAGCCCGCTGGGATCGGTGGAATATAGCCGCCGAAACTTGCGCGGACGCGGCGAAACCGCCGCCGTTTCAACCCTGCTGTCGCGGCTTGACCAGCGCGCGGCGTTCACTTATAGCATTCCGGAATTTGGCGGCCTGGATTGGAGCTCTCTCTTCAACGTTTCGGCTGAACGAACTACGCAGAACCCGCTGTTTACCGCCCGGTTTGGCCAGGCGGCCGTTCAGTTTGAGCGCCCGCTGAACGCCGCGAAAACGGAACACCTGCAATTCAGATACAGTTTCACGCGCACCAGTCTTACCAACCTGCTGATCCTGGGTTTTGTTCCACCCCAGGATCAATCGATACAATCATCGACGGTGTCGGCGGCGTTCATCCGCGACACTCGAGATAAGCCGCTCGATGCGCATCGCGGCGTCTACGAAACGCTCAATTTTGGCGTCACGCCCACGGCGCTCGGTTCGAGCGATAGCTACGCGCGTTTTTTCGGCCAGGCGGCCTGGTACCATCAGGTGTGGCCCTGGATGGTGCTGGCGGAAAGCTTCCGCTTAGGCCTGGAGGGCGCGTTTGCCGGAAGCCACATTCCGATCAGCGAGCGGTTCTTTTCCGGCGGCGCGGACAGCTTGCGCGGGTTCCCCATCAACGGCGCGGGTCCGCAAGGTACGGCGACGCTCTGCACGGCGTTGGATGACCCGGCGAGCTGCACGGCAGAAATTCGCGTGCCGGTGGGCGGACCGCAATTGGTAATCCTGAATTCCGAAGACCGCTTTCCGCTGCCTATCATCAAGAACCTCGGCGGAGTGGTTTTCTACGACGGCGGCAACGTTTACGACCACGTGGGTTTCAGCCGGTTTTTCAGCCAATACAGCAACACGGTCGGCTTTGGCCTGCGTTACGAAACGCCGGTGGGGCCGATTCGCGTGGATGTCGGGCGCAATCTCAGCCCGATCCGCGGCATCCGGCCGACGCAGATTTTTGTGACGATAGGTCAGTCGTTTTGAGTCGCGGCGGCCTCGCCGCGTGCGAAGATTTTAGCTACATGTCATTCTGAGCGGAGCGAAGAATCTGCTTTTCCCGTTTGATTTACGTGCAGATTCTTCGCTCCGCTCAGAATGACAGGCACTTACCTTTTTCGCACAATGGCAAGACGCTGCCTAAGTGAACAGCATTGGCTTTAGCCGGGACTGCTCACCCGCGTGGCGGCTGGCGTGGTCCCGGGTGGTGAGAACTCCGGGTAAATCTGCTGCGATGGGACCGATGAAACCAAAAAGACGCCTGCTCCTGAAAATCGTCATCGGATTTTTGGTGATTCTCGCGCTAGTGTTGGCGGCGGGCGTCGTCGCACTCCGCAGCCGCGCGTTTCACCAATACGTGCTCGTGCAGATGATCGAGCGCGCCGAGCACGCCACGGGCGCCAAGGTCGAGATTGGTGATTTCGCTTTCCACTGGACAGGCCTCCGCCTGGATTTTTACCGCGTCACCGTGCGCGGCGCCGAGGCTGCCTCTGAGCCGCCGCTGCTGCGGATCGATCACGCGGGCTTGAACGTCAAGATACTGTCGCTGCTCGAATGGAAGTTCGAGATATCGAATCTTGCCATCGACCATCCCGTCGTTGATCTGCGGGTGGATGCGGAAGGGCGCAACAATTTGCCTCACCCCCTTCCATCGAATAATAGAAGCAAGCCCATCGACCTTTTCAATCTTGCCGTTCGCCGCTTCACTTTGGACCGGGGTGAGATTGACTGTAATGACCGCCAAATTCCGCTCGCGGCCGAGGTCCGCCATCTGCGGGCGCACGTTGATTTCAACACGATCACGACGGAGTATGACGGGGATATTTCCTACCGCGATGGAGATGTGAGGTTCGCAGCGTTCAAGCCATTGCGGCACGATTTAGCAGCCCACTTCAGCGTCAGCCCGACGGAAGCCCGGGTGTCTCCGCTCGTGATCACGGCGCGGCGGTCGCGGCTCAGTCTTCTAGCGGCGCTCACGAACTACAGCGATCCGTCCATCACCGGTTCGTACACCGCCGTGCTGCAAACGGACGAGCTGGCAAAGTTGATGAAGGCCAGCGTATCGCCCTCCGGCCGCCTGGCGGCAAGCGGCACGTTCCAATACCATCGCCCTCCGGGCCGCTCCTTCATCGATTCGCTCACCATCGACGGCCACATGACAAGTCCGAAGCTTTCTATTAGCCTCGCCTCCGTGAGCGCGGAGGCGTTGG
>JBOGJT010000106.1:0-2402 GCA_050745065.1 Terriglobia bacterium | reverse complement strand
CCTCTGGCCGCCGCTACAGCATAGGATGGCCGTAGACTAATGCCTCCCGCATAAACGCGGAAGCTTCGCCACGCACCGCATGACATTCCCTCCGTACCCATCACGCGCAACTCGCCGCGCAGGCCTCGAACTCTTTGAGCAATGCCTGCTTTCGGTCATCTGGCATAAACGAAGACCGGATCGCATTTTTCAACAGGCCCGTAATTTCTTCGCGATTTAACTCGAAGGCTTGAATGGCGAGCGCAATCTCGTTTTCGAGGCTGGTTCGAAAGAGGGCGGGATCATCTGTGTTGAGGGTCACTTCGATTCCTGCGTCGATGAACCGGCGCAGTGGATGATCTTCAACCCGCTTGATCGCCCCCGTTGCGACGTTGCTGCTGAGGCAGACTTCGAGCGCGACTCGGCGCTCGCGCAGGGTGTCGAGGACGCGGGAATCGCGCGCCCCGGCGAGGCCGTGGCCGATCCGCTCGGCGCGCAGCGTCTCTACAGCCTGCCGGACGCTCTCGGGTCCTGATGACTCGCCTGCGTGGGCGGTGGTGTGCAGGCCCAGGCTTCGCGCTTTGGTAAAAATCGTCGAAAACAAGCCGGCCGGACCGCGGTCTTCGTCCCCTCCGATTCCAAAAGCCACAACTCCGTCGTCGCGGAAAATTCTGGCCCAGCCCAGCACTTCGCGGGCGTGATCAGCGCCAAAGTGCCGGATGGCGTCGAAGATCCATTGCACGCGGAGCGGCGAGCGGGAGGTAAAATCAGCGGTCGCGCCGGCGAGCGCTTCGAATATTTCGGGCAGGGATTGCTTCTTCCACAGGATCACACCGGCGGAAAGCGTGATCTCCGCGTAGCGGACGTTTTGCGAAGCCAGGCGCTCGAAAAGGCGCGTCGCCGCCAAAGCATAATCCGCCGGTGTTTCCAGGAGGACGGCGATGCCTTTGAACGCTTCGAGGAACGCGGGCAGGCTTCCGTAGCGGAACCCACGTTTTTCCTGCCGGCGAATCCAATCTTCCGTTTGTTCCTGAAGGCGTCCCTTAGTTCGAGCAAGCTCTCGCAGTGTTTCCGGGTCAACACTGCCTTCGAGGTGGATGTGCAGCTCAGCCTTGGGTAGCGTGTGGACGAAATGGGGCGCCGGCGGGCAGGGAAGATTTTCTGGCATCACGGGGCGCCGGGACTGGGTTTACCCGCGTTGAGCCACGCTGTATACCAGTAAGACCCGATGTCATGCGCGGCGGAACTGAGCTGGCGCATCAAGATCGGGCTGACTGCCGAGTAGAAGCGATCGTAGTAGTCGTCGTTGTAATCGGGCAGGTCGTCAAGGGCTCTGCGGTCCGCCAGCAGGATGTTGTCCACCCAGGTGTTCGCCTCGAGGATTGTTCGGAACGCAAATTCCGTCGGGTCGCTTATTTTTTCCGCAGACTGCGGACGGAAGAGGATGAAGTTCTGGTAACGATCGATCAGGTTCACCCCAAACCTCGTCGCCAATCCCGCTTCACCGGTAAGCTGGCCGTCGTAGTTCTGCGTGGTGTTAAACGGGTCGTTGGCGTCCGCAATGTAATAACCCAGGACGGCGGCATCCGTACGCGCCTGGTCCCACCGATGCTGGCGCATGTCGTTGGTCAGGCGCAGGCTGAATTCGCCGATCTGCCACGGCAGGGTGCCCGACTGCCCCACCTTTTTTGCGCCGTAAAGCTGGACTGCCGCCTTATACGAATGCGGCAGCTTTAGATACGGAAACCGCCCGTAGGCGTCCAGATAAATGTAGTGGCGCTGTTTTTCAAAGCGATCCTTCGCCATCCATTGGTCAGGATCGTTCACGTGGTCGAAAATGTCCTGCCGGTACGCCTCAAAATAGCCCTGCAGCGGCGCGGGCACGGTTTGCATCGCCCACTTCGTAACCAACAGATGGGCGTTCGGACCCCAGGCGAGGGCTGGAGAAGAGACAAGGAAGAGCAAAGCCAAAACCGCGCCGGCCGTTGGCGCTCGCAGATGCCGTTCGATGAAGGTGTGGCGGAAGAGAGTGCGCATTCTTCTCATGAGTTTCCGATGCCGCGCTGCTCTCGGAATTTTACCGCACTTTTTCCTGGGCGGGGCGATGATCTTGAAGAACGGGGTCCGCAGCGCGGCCTCCGGCTGCAAACGCGACAACAACGAAGCTGTCATTCAGTGCGAGCGGAAGTATCCGTGCCAGTAAGCCAGTGGAAAGGCGGTTGCTCTGCCTCGCCCAGAATGGCAACTTCCAGAAATTTCGAAGGAAAGAGAAAATAACGACCCCACAAATCAGGGCGCGAGAGTCGCCACGGCACGAATGCCATGATAACTCTGGTCGCTATACCGGAGGACATAAGTCCACAGCCACCATGTACTGTAGCGGCGGCCTCTGGCCGCCGGTTTCTAATAGCAAAGACCGGCGG
>JBOGJT010000105.1:0-2873 GCA_050745065.1 Terriglobia bacterium | reverse complement strand
TGGTCGAGGACTATTTCAATCAGGCTCTTGCTTATGGTCCCTGCGGCTACGACGTTCCGCAGGACATCACGGTGAGCGCGGTGGACGAACTGCCCTTCGGCCGGGGCAAAGCTCACCTGAATCATGGACCTCTGTCCTGGATCCTGGGCAACTGGGAAACCAACGCATTTTTTATCGCACGTTCAGGCCAGAACTTTAACGTCAGCAATGGCGGCGGTGATCCCGCAGCCATCTCAGGCAGTGGCGGGATCGGCAGCACTTCGGTCAGCGGCTATCACCGCCCCGATGTGGTGCCGGGGAAAAGGTACGGCGTCTGAGTGACCATGCCGATGCGCCGCCGTAACTCGCGGGGTGGAATCGCGCGTGTGTCTTCCTCCTCGAAATAAACCGCCCCGCCCGTCGCTTCGTCCAGCCGGTTAAGCAAGCGCAGAAATGAGGTCTTGCCCGAGCCGCTGGGGCCGGTGACCGCCAGCACTTCCCGCCGGTAGAGTGCGAGGGAATGTTGTCGACGAGCCGCCTGCCCGGCGCGTCGCGAGTCAGGCCGTCCGTCCGCAAAATGGTTTCCGTTTTTGGGCGTTGGGGCGCTGCGCGCATGGATTCCTGAAGTATATCCTGGTTGCTGACACAGCGTTCGCGTGGACGGGTTTTCCGAGCTCGCGCGACAACGTTCGCCCCCGGTTGTATGCGGGGCGCCAACCGCACGGCGGTGGATTGCGTGGTGTACAATGAGTACGCGAGCGTGGCGGACCCTGCTACTTGTATGATTCCCCTTGCTTAACGGTGAGAATTCCATGCGTCTTGCAAATAAGGTAGCCGTCGTAACCGGTGCAGGCAGCGGCATTGGCCGTGCTATCGCAATCCGCTTCGCCGCGGAAGGCGCCCGTGTGATTGTCAACGATATTAATGACGCGGGCGGCCAGGAAATTGTGCGGCGCATCGAGCATGCCGGCGGGAACTGCCGGTTCGTTCATGCGGATGGGACGCAGAGGGAACACGTCGCCCGGATGGTAGAAACAACTGCGGAGGCTTACGGCGCCCCGCAGATCCTGGTGAACGTGGCGATCTGCGGCTCACAGTCCGTAAAAGAAAACCAGTGGGGCCCCCAACATCGAAGTGGGTTTGCACGGGACGTGGCTCTGCATGAGGGCTGTCCTGCCCGGCATGCGGACCATAGGGACCGGGAGTATCGTCAATATTTCATCCGTGAACGGCCTGATGGGGTTTGGGAATACCCACGTTTATAGCGGAGTAAAAGCCGGCATGATCGGCCTTTCGCGTTCGCTTTGCGGTGAGGTGGGCAAATATGGCATCCGCGTCATTTGCATCTGCCCGGGCACCATCATTACCGAGACTTGGCAGCCGATGATCGAGGAGTATCCCGGACTGGTGGACCGGCTGAAACTCATTTATCCTATGGGGCGTCTCGGCAAACCCGAGGATATCGCCAATGCCGCTTTGTTTCTGGCGCCCGATGAATCGTCCTTTGCCACCGGGGCGGTGTTCGTTATCGATGGTGACGTAACAGCCGCGCAATTGGGGTTTTCAGTTTTTCAGGACGAGTCATTTTGAAGGCTGCAAATTATAGTGAAGGCAAACGTTGGAGCGGCGGTCTGCCTGCGCCGGTTTTTCAACGCTCCCCGTGGTAATTGGGTGGGCGCCGGGGCCTTGAAAGGCGTCAAATAAGCTCTGATCCTCAATAATCCAACCGAACTCCGCTGGAGGCTTACATGAAAAAAGGTTTGGGACTTCTTGCAGTGTTGTTAATGCTTTCCGTTGGCTCTGTTGCGCAAAGGACGAACAAAGGTCACGGCGCAACACCCAAAGCGGCGAGTGGCCGTCGCAATGTGGGCCATGGGTACATTCCTCCTCATGGTCCTTCTCCCTCCCGCGGTAGACGCCAAGCCGCGGCGCCAAAGCAAGCTGGACGCCAGCCTGCCGCGTCAAGCCGCGGGTATGTCGATCAGGCCGGACATCCAAACGCTCCTCACGTTCACCATAATGGTCAATGGATCGGACATAATACTGGCCCCAACGATCCTCACTACCACCTCGCCCATCCTTGGCAGCATGGGCGCTTCACGGGCGGGTTTGGTCGCGGCCACGTCTGGCGGCTTGGGGGAGGCGGGCCTGCGCGCTTTTGGTTCAACGGCTTCTATTTCAGTGTCGCCCCGTACGACCTCAGCTTCTGCAGTAACTGGCTCTGGAACAGCGATCAAATCGTCATTTACGAGGACCCGGACCATGTAGGTTGGTATCTGGCCTATAACGTCCGCCTAGGCACGTACGTTCATGTCATGTTTCTCGGGTGAGGAGCGGGTAGCCGCGGCGAGCGCTTTTCCTCGCCGTGGGCTTTCCCTCGCCTGACAACTACCGCCTACAACTGCTCGAGAACCGCGGCGCCTTGCGGCACGAGACTCCGACCTCCGCGAAGAGCGAGGTGCTGCCGCTCCATGACCCGGTCAGCCAAAGGGCCATCGAGTTCATCAAGGCGCACTACGCTGAGGACCTAAGCCTGCGGGGCATGGCGCGCCTTCTCGAAGTTTCAGACCGTCACCTCAGGCAGAGGTTCCGCGAGTCTGTCGGCGTTACTCCCATTCGACACCTCGTCGATTACCGGGTGGAAAGGGCGAAGAACCCGATCAGCGATTCAAGATGAGGGCGGGTCGGTATGAGAAATGATCCGTGGCCCATCCGGTGAAGAGCGTAAAGACGATGGCTCCGATGCCCGCTGCGGCCCCGGCCAATCCCGCGATGGAGCCCACAAAACTAGTCGGAAAGAGGTCACTCGGCAGCGTTTGCACGTTATTCACCCAGAACTGAAAACTGAAGAGGACGACAGCGATCAGGGACAGCGTGGCTACGGGAGACCGAAC
>JBOGJT010000104.1:0-3442 GCA_050745065.1 Terriglobia bacterium | reverse complement strand
GACTCGCCGACCCAACGCGTGGGCGGCGAAGCAGCCGAAACTTTTCCCAAGGTTCGCCATACCGTTCCGATGCTCAGCCTGGACAACACTTATTCGGTCGGCGAGCTCAAAGAGTTTGACCGCCGCGTACGCGAGCTTTCCGGCAGGCCTCGCGTGGAATATGTGGCGGAGCTGAAGCTTGACGGTCTCTCGATGGCGCTGACGTACGAGAAGGGACACCTGGTTCGCGGCGTGACGCGAGGAGACGGCACGGAAGGCGAGGATGTGACGGCGAACGTCAAAACCGTCCGCTCCGTTCCGTTGAGCGTGGATGCGCAAAAGCTCCGTGTCCGAGGCGGTGGATTTGAAGTGCGCGGCGAGGTCATCATGCCACGCAAGGCTTTCGAGCGGCTGAACGCGCAGCGCGAGGCCGAAGGAGCGCCAAAATTTGCCAACCCGCGCAACTCCGCCGCTGGAACGATCCGGCTGCTCGATTCCAAGATCGTCGCCCAGCGCCAGCTCGACATGTACCATTACTATCTGCTGGTCGAAGGCGAAGTTCCGTTTCGCACCCACGCCGAAACGCTCGAAGCGCTTGCGCACATGGGTTTCAAGGTGAATCCCCACTGGAAGCTCTGCGCTTCATTCGATGATCTGCTCGCGGCCATCGAGGTATGGGAAAGCAAGCGGGAGAGCCTTGCCTACGAGATCGACGGCATCGTGGTCAAAGTCAATGACACGCGGCTGTGGCGAGAGCTTGGAAAAACAGCGAAGTCGCCGCGATGGGCGATCGCCTACAAGTATCCGGCGCGCCAGGCAACCACGGTCATCCGGGATATCCGCGCCCAGGTCGGGCGCACCGGTATCCTGACACCCGTCGCGGACCTTGAGCCGGTGGACATTGGCGGCGTCACCGTTAGCCGCTCAACCCTGCATAACATGGATGAGATTGCCCGCCTTGAAGTCAGGATCGGCGACACCGTGTTGATTCAGCGCGCCGGTGAAGTGATTCCGCAGATTGTGAAGGTGATGAAGCACGCCCCGGACGGCCGCGAGTTTCGCATGCCGCCCAAATGCCCCGTCTGCGGAGGCCGGGTGCTGCGGGCAGAAGGCGAAGTGGCATTTCGCTGCGTCAACGTGGCTTGCCCGGCGCAGCTTAAGGAATCGCTGCTGCATTTTGCGGCGAGGCGCGCCATGAACATTGACGGTCTCGGCGACGCGCTGGTAGACCAGTTGGTGGAGCGCGGCCTGGTGAAAGATGCGGCCGGCCTCTATTCGCTCACCGGGGATCAGCTCGCGGCGCTCGACCGCATGGGCGAAAAGTCAGCGTCAAATCTGGTCGAGGAGATTCAAAAGAGCCGTCAGTCGCCGCTGTCTCGCGTGATTTTCGCTATTGGCATTCCCTTCGTGGGCGAGCGCACAGCGCAGCTACTGGCGGAACATTTCGGCTCGCTTGACGGCGTGGCCGGCGCGAGCCAGGCGGAGTTGGAGCAAGTCAACGAGATTGGGCCCAAAACCGCCGAGGGTATCGTGAGTTTCTTCGCCGAAAAGCGCAACGCCACGCTGATAGAAAGTCTTCGAATGGCGGGCTTGCAATTCACCGGGGAGAAGCCAGCGCGGCGCGGCTCGCAGCCCCTGCTTGGAATGCAGTTCGTCCTGACCGGAACACTTCCCAACTGCTCCCGCGACGACGCGAAGAAGATGATTGAGAGCGCGGGCGGCCGGGTTACGGGGTCCGTAACGAAGAAGACAAATTATCTGGTGGCCGGCTCGGACCCAGGATCGAAGGCCGATAAGGCCCGCTCGCTCGGAATCAAAATTATTGACGAAGCGGGCCTGGAGCGGCTGATGAACTAAACACGCGCGCCGCGCACACACGGTGCGTCCTTGCGGCTGCACCGCGTGGCGGCGTATTCCCTCAAGGTTGGAGTGAATGACTATGACACTGCTTGAGAAGGTAAATGCGGACCTTACGACCTCTATGAAGGAGCAGCAGCCGCTGCGGCTTAGCGTGCTGCGCATGATGAAGTCTGCGCTGCAATTGAAGCAGTCGGAGACTGGGAAGGCCTTGGCGGATGAAGACGCGCAAGCGGTTTTGCGCACGTTCATGAAGCAGCGCCGCGACGCTGCGGAGATATTCCGGCAGGCAGGCCGGGACGACCTGGCCGAGAAGGAATTAACTGAAATGGGCATAGTTGAGGGTTATCTTCCCGCTGCCGCGACCGCGTCTGAAATGGAGGCCGCAGTCGCCGCCGCCATCGAGGAAACCGGCGCGGCCGGCGCGAAGGGCATGGGCAAGGTGATGAAGGCGGCTATGAGCCGGCTCGCCGGAAGAACGGTGGATGGAAAGCGCCTCAGCGAGTTGGTTCGTAGCAAGCTCGGCGCTTGATCCCGCGCGGCCGCCACGCTGGCGCTAACCAGCGGCGCCGATGACAACCTTTGCTCGCGTAGGCTCCGCTTGCCGCTAACCTCCCTTCCTGTGATACGCTTCAATTAATGGTGCGCTACCGGGAATACGAGATTACCTTTTTTCCGCCTCTGACCCCCGTGGTCAGGGTGCTGCTTATTGTCACCGGCGCCGCCTTTGTCCTCACGTACTTCCCACTGAAAATCGCCCATTGGCAGCTCCCGTATCAACTCTTTGGTCTCACCCCCTACCTGGTGACCCACGGCCTCTACTTGTGGCAGCCGCTGACGTATTTATTCCTCCACGCCGGGTTTTTCCATATCATCTTCAACCTCTATGTGCTGTGGGTTTTTGGGCCGGACGTAGAGAGCGCTTGGGGAGGGAGGCAGTTTCTTTTCTATTATTTCCTGACGGGCGCAGGCGGGGGCGTCATCGATGTGTTGCTCGGGCCGAATAGCGGCGTGATGACCATTGGGTGCTCGGGCGCGCTGTTCGGCGTGATGCTGGCCTACGGCGTTCTGTTTCCGAACCGGATCATCTACTATCTCGTAATCCCCATGAAGGCGAAATGGTTTGTCGCCATCATGGCCGTGATTGAGTTTGTGGATCTTCTCGGTTCGCCGAACTCGGGCGTGAGCTACATTGCCCACGTCAGCGGGCTGGCGATTGGTTATCTTTACCTTCGGGGTCTCGGGCTGCCGTTTGGCCTTCGCCGCCAGTTTGACGATTGGCGCCGGGCGAGGTTGCGCAAGCAATTCGAGATTTATATGCGCAAGCGGGAAAAGAAGGACGATACGGACCACTGGATCAATTAATCAAGGCGTGGGCGACGCTGGCGCCGGGTTAACCCGGATTATTCATGAAGTTCGGTTCGACAGTCCGGGGGGGCACGGCCGCTATTTCAAAATTGGGCCGTGCCGTTAAAAGGCGCCTTAGATTTCCTTGTCTTGCCGGATGAGCGGCTCGTTATAATGAGCCGCTAATCCGGCAAGACAAAGAGATCTACGGCGCCTTTTAACGGCACGGCCCAATTTTGAAAAAGCGGACGTGCCCTCC
>JBOGJT010000103.1:0-25562 GCA_050745065.1 Terriglobia bacterium | reverse complement strand
TGATCGGCCGCAAAGAGCGCATCAGGGCTTTACTGGATCCACAGTTTCATTTTCCCTTGGCGGTTGAACTCTTGAGTGAGTTTGCGCGCCGCTTTCGCCTGCGATTGTCATCGGACTTCGATCTTCTGTTTCGTTGTTGGAACACGGGCCGACCCGACGGAGCAACTTGCGATCCGTCGTACGTGCTGATGGGAATGCGGAGAATGCTTCTCTACCACCGGACGATGAAGCAAATGCCGGGTAGCCAGTAGTCCGCGGCGGGATAGAGAAAACTGAAGCTGCCCGGAACAGCGCGGGTTGCTGCCAGGTGGAAATGAACCACGTTTCGACGCCTCGCTCTCCCTCGCCGGACTCTGCGAAATATGGAGGCGAGATCGATTTGGAGCCGGTTGCAACAGCCATTGGTCTGGCTTGCGAGTCCTTAGCAACCGGTGAACTCTTGCGTGACTCTTCGAGGGAGGGCACGCAAAGGTCGGAGCGGCGGCTCCCCTGTGACCACACGTGGTCAAGGTGTGGGCCGCCGGCTCCGGCTACAAGAACCCTCTATTCCTGATGTAGTGCTGGAGTTTTTCCCGGATGCGCCTTTCTGCTTCTGGCTGGCGCTCCGAGGTTATCAACTCGAGGAAGGCACGCATGACTACGTCACTCCGCCACAAGGAAATTATTCGCGGAAAGATCCTCTACTACCTGGGTTTGATCTATCCGCAGTCCGCCACCCTGACGTTGCTGCAGGGAGAGTTAGACTTCTTCGGTTATCCCGTTTCCGTTGAAGACCTGAACTTTCACGTGGCGTACCTCACCGAAAAACACTTGGTTTCCGTGGAGGGTGTGCGAGGACCTCACACGCAGCGAAACGTTTCCCTGGTGAAGATTACAGCGCGCGGCATCGACTACTGCGATGGACGGCTTCCGTCCGACGAAGGCATATACCTGGAGCCGGCAAAGTAATGGGAAACACAAAACGCAGCTCGACAGTAGCCCGTGCCGTGACGACTGGACGGGGGAAGGGAGCCGTAACGGCGAGGCAGCAACCGGTCTCCAAGAACGTGGCGGCCTTATCGGAGAGCCTGCAGACTGTGGTGCGCCAGATGTTGGTGGATGGAGCCACATTCGAGGACGTCGCTGAGGCGATTCTCGAGTCTGGTGAACCGCCAGTCCCGTTACGGGCGATTGAGAGCTATTTCCGCTCCAATCTCGATATCCAGAAAGAGCGCATCACGCGGCGGCTACAAACCGCAAAGGCTCTGAGAGAATCGCTCAGCGACCCGAAGTCAGGGCACGCTGAACTCGCCGAGGCCGTGCTTATTACGGGGCTTATGGGAGTTAACCGGCGCAGCGTATCGTCGGAACTCCAGCACGCGATGCGTGTTAAAGATCAGCACGTCAATCAAAGCCTCAAGGAACAGGCTGCCCGCCTGCAAGTCGAGAAGTTCGCTATGGATAAGAAGCTGCTTGTTGCCCGGTTGAGAGCGGAGAAAACCAAGCAGGAGTTAGTCCGGACGAAATTGTCTCATCTCAAGCAGGCTCTCGAAGGACACGGTGAGGACAAAATGCTTGGCCCGGAAATCATTCAACAAATCCACGAGATTTACGGAATCGTATCGATTCCGGATTCACTCACGAGTGCCGGCGAGGGGCTGAATGGCAAGCCATAAAACGCAGGGCCATCCCGCAAGAGCACGCCGCGCCAAAAAGCCGTTAGAACGGCGATTGGCGGTGACCTCTGCGGCGGCGGTCAAGGTCGACGTTGGTCCGCCCCATCTGCCCAAAGTTTTGGTGAAGCTCCTTCCATACCAAGTTCGCTGGGTCGAGGACAATTCGCCGCTGAAGGTCGTCGTCAAAGGACGACAGACAGGCTATTCGTTCTCGTCCACACTTCGAGCTGTTCTTCGATGCCTGGAACGCCGCACCACATGGGTTTTTCTCTCAAAGGGAGAGCGCCAGTCCCGGATGCTCATGGAAAAAGTTCAGGAGCATATCCAATCCTGCGGAATCGTAAGCCAAATGAGCGAATCACAGTTCTTTGAGGGAACGCTGATGAAACAACTGGAGGTGCGCTTCCCCAACGGTTCGATCATCTACGGGCTGCCGGCAAACCCCGATACGGCGCGCGGTTACACCGGCAACGTCACGCTCGATGAATTCGCCTTCCACTCCGACGCGGAGAAAATTTACACGGCACTCTACCCGATTACGACGCGAGGGTACGGGCTCGAGGTCATCTCCACGCCCAACGGGCAGCAGAACAAGTACTTTGAAATCGCCAAGGCCGCCGGCCTGGTCGACGGCGAGCGCGCAAAAGGCAACCGATGGTCCGCGCACAAGACGTCGATCTATGAGGCAGTCAATCAGGGCCTGAACGTCAACCTGGACCAGCTCAGGACTGGCGTGGACGACGAAACCTGGCGGCAGGAATTCTGTTGTGAATTCATCACCTCGGCGAGTGAATGGATCAACGCGACCCTTCTACAGTCCTGCATCGCGGCGCAGGCTTCCGCAGATTTCGCGAGTTACACGGTCGGACAGACAGATGCAACCGGGGGGAGCTTATACGCGGGATGGGACATCGCACGGAATCGAGATTTGAGCGTGATATGGCTCAGCGAGCTGGTGGGAGACGTGACCTGGACCCGCGGCGTCATCGAGATGCGAAACGTGCCCACGCCAGACCAGGTGAAACAGGCGCGGTCTCTGATGCGGTTCATCCGTCGCATCGACATCGACCAGTCAGGCATGGGGCTCGCCATTGCCGAGCAACTCGAGCGGGAATTTTCTGGACGGGTTGAAGGAATCCAATTTTCGCAAGGAACCAAGGAAGCGCTGGCTGTTCGCGCCCGCCGCCGGATGGAGGAGAACAAAGTGAGGATTCCAGACGATGAGCGAATCCGCGCCTCGTTTCGTTCCGTAAAGCGGACGCAAAGCGCCGTAGGGCAGAGCCGATTCGATACGGAGCATGACGCTGTGTTCGGCCACGCCGATCACTGGTGGGCTTTTGCGATGGCTGAGATGGCCGCGGCAGGCGGCGAATCCGGCACGGAGCCGGTATACCACCTGGCGCAAGTCGGTGGAGTTGTGGGCAAGCCGGCGCTCACGGGGCTCCGCGATGCGGTTCTGTAACCGATGATGGCCCAGCCGGACGGCGGTCGATCGCATCGCACAAGTTTCATTCAGGAGGAACACGATGTCACGTTTGAGCAAAGGCACGCTGAAGAACGATCTTAAAACAATCGCACAAAAAGCAAAAAACCTGGCGCTCGATGTAGGAAGCACGGCGAAAGGTGCCCGCTCCCAACTGGAGCACGCCGCCGAGGATGCAGAGAAAGGCGCGGGGCATGAGCTGAACCTGGCAGGCGATGTCATCAAAAAGGCCGCTGGCAGCGCCGAGAAGAAGTTGCGAAAAGATCTCCCGCCAAAAGCTGACGAGAAGGCGCAGCAATGAGATGGAAGCTTTGGCTTAAGGGCTTGATTGCGGCGATTATTTCGAGCGCGGCAAATTCGATCTCTGTGCTCATTGCTGATCCTCGCCACTTCGATCCGGGCGTCGCGGGCGGGTTCCGCAATCTCGGAATCGTCAGCCTTGTAAGCGCGATCGTTGGGGCGGCACTCTACCTCAAGCAGAGTCCCGTTCCCAAGTGATCTCGCACTTCGATTTTGAGTTTTCCAGCCGGGGCTCCGGATGATCACTCTCTGCTGGAAAATTCAATGCCTGCTGTCCCGAGTGATCGACACGTCGCGATGGCCACACCCCGCGCAGGTAAAACCGTGCGGTGGGCGCGTTCGGCGCCCGAAAGGAAAAGGAAATGAAAAAAGCAAAGTTTGTAGCGATTCCCGTTTTGACATTGACCTTGCTTGCCTGCGGCGTGGCGCAGTGGGTCAAAGCCGCGCGGCAGATCCTACCCGTCGTATTGCCGATGGTCACAAATCTTGTTACCGCGGTTTCCCTGCTTCAGGGAAAGACCGTTTCGCCAACCGATTTCACGACCATCAGTAATACAAGCAACCAGATCTCGTCCGACCTGAATCTGGTGGGCCAGCTGGTGAATCAATACGAAACGTCCCCCAACGCAACGACCGTGGAGAAAATCAATTCTGCGCTTCAGGACGTAAGCACGAACCTGAATGGGCTATTAGCCTCACTTCACATTTCCGATCCGGCGACGATCCAGAAGATTACGGCGGTCACAACGCTCATTAGCAGCGAGATGAATTCGATTATCCAAATTCTTCCGGCCGTTTCCTCGGGTCAACTGGGAGCTCCCCGTCAAGGAGCCGCGTTACCGCTCAGCGCAGCCGAACTCAAGCGCCAATACAACGGGATCGTGTCTCAACCCACCGCCAACGCCTCGGTGAACAGCGCTTTCGCCGGCGCCACACTGAAGTAACGAGTGTATTAGAAACGCCGCCGGAATTTGATGAATTCCGGCTGATGAGGAATGCGCCAGCGCGCCGGAGACAACCCTATGGTTACACCAAAGCTCGGGAAGGGATTAGGCAGAATCGCCGATGTGCACGATAAAAGGGACTATCGCATTAATCGTCTCCCCCATCTTGGAGTTGGCGCGCCCATTCCCCGCTCAACCGATGTCTTCGTCGGGCTTGATCTGCCGGTATACGACCAGGGCACATTAGGGTCCTGCACGGCAAATTCCGGCGTCCTGTATCGCCGGTTTTTATTGCGCAAATTCGCAGCGGATGGAACGCCTGACGAAGACCTAAGCCGTCTCTTCCTGTATTACCAGGAGCGGAACCTCCCTTGGGTTAATGCGGTCCAGTCCGACAGTGGGGCATCGATCCGCGATGCGTGTTACGTACTGGCTCATATCGGGGTCTGCCCGGAAGGAGACGACCCATACGTGCCGGGAGCCTTTTCTTCAGCCGCTGCGAACAACAACCCGCAAGACATTGCGGATGCCCGCGCATTCCGGATTGGAGCGTATCATCGGGTGCCCGACGGAGAAACGGTGCGATACGTCCTGGCCTCAGGCTATGGCGTCATCCTGGGATTTCTGGTCTACCCGTCCTTTGAAGACGTCGGCTCGAATGGAATTCTCGGAATGCCAAGGCCAGGAGAACTTCCCCTGGGAGGCCACGCGGTGGTGATTCGCGGCTACGACGACGCTCGCGCGAGCTTTAACGTTCAGAACTCGTGGGGCCTGGGGTGGGGCGATCACGGATGCTTTTGGATGCCCTACGATTATCTCGACCGCTCAGAGGTCTCCCAGCCGGACATGTGGATGGGCCACCTGGGAAGGCCGTGGAAGGCGAGCTGATTTCGAATTGCGGCAGCCCGGCGATGTATTTCAAATTTGAGATTTGAGATTGTCCATTTGACGGCAGAAATGACAAGCCAAGAGCACAGTTCGAGAAACGGCCATCGGATGCAGGCGCTGATGCGCGAGGTGGAGTCGCTTCAGTCGCGGCTCGCCATTGCGCTGCGCGATCAGCCGGGTGGCTACCCGGCGGTGCCCGCGGGAGGAACCGGATGGGCCGCGCTGCAACCCGCCGCCGCGCCAAGCTCCGGCAGCGTCAGAATTCCAGCAGCGCAGGAAGAAATCGGGAAGACGTATGGCGTAAGTGGAACACCCATCACGAGCGGATACCTGACCGACCTCGGGGAATATAACCCCGAGTTGATGGGGCGCAATGCGATCCCAATTTATGAAAAGATGCGCCGCTCGGACGCGCAGGTGCGCGCGACCTTAATGGCATGCAAGCTCCCGGTTCTCTCCGCGAAGTGGGAAGTGATGCCGGCCGACGATCAGACTCTTCGATCTGCTGCGAAGGGCAACCATGCGGTATCGAGTAGCGGCGCCGGCCGTGCGACCAGCGCCAAGGGAAAGGAAGCCGCCCAGTTCGTCCGGGAGAATCTATTCGGTGGCCTTGAGTTTAAAACCTCGATGGGTGGTTGGATTTCTCAATCGTGGCAATCCGTCATCTGGAACGCCCTTTTGATGCTCGACTTCGGATGCGCCATCCACGAGGACGTCTGGACGGTTGACGGCGGCAAGATCCGGCTGCGATCCCTGCCAGCGCGGTTGCCCCTTACCTTTTACCGCTGGCACACGGACGCGGACGGTGAAACGCTGCTGGCACTCGAACAATACGGATACCGCGGAGGGCAGTTTCTCAACGTCCTGGTGCCTGCAGGTAAGATTTGCCGGTTCACCTACCAGCAGGAGGGAGCAAACTTCTGGGGAATCCCTTTGCAGCGAGCAATGTATCCGCATTGGTACGTGAAGTCGAAGCTCTATCGAATTGACGCCATCGCCAACGAGCGAAATGCGTTAGGGATTCCCGTCTTTCGCTTATCGCCTGGCTTTGCGGCAGAGGATAAGGCGGCGGCTTACAGTTTTGTGACGCAGCTCGCTGCCCACGAGGCGGCCGGCCTGGTTGAGCCCCCGGGAGAACCCCACACGGGGCTGCGCATCGCGGGTTACGAGGGTAATTTACGGGACGTGATGCCCTCGATCCAGCACCACAACGAGATGATCTCGCGCGCGGCGTTAAACACCTTCATGGACCTCGGACAGGCCGCGCATGGCTCTCGTGCGCTCGGCGCAACCGCGGCTGACTTCTTCATGTTGGGTCTGCAGAGCGTGGCCGATCAGGTGGCCCTGGACATTACCAAATCGACAGTTCGCCGCCTCGTCTCGTTTAACTTCGGTGATGACGCGCCATGCCCAAGATTGATTCCCGCAAACGTTCAGGCTAGAAGCGTGGGCGAAATCACCGCTGACCTGGCCGCTCTAGCTCAACAAGGCCTAGTGGTGAGCGAGAAGAACATTCGCAGAACCATTCGAGAGCGGTTTGCGCTCCCCGAGGAAAGCAACGAGGGAATTGTTGCCGTCCGCGGTGAATCGGTTGAGCACGGCGGCGAAGTTACCGCAGGAAGAGGCGCGAGCGCCATTGATGCCTGACCGGTCAAAGCAGTGAACTCGACGCGCCGCGCATTTGGAACGGCGCCGGAATTCCGGCGATCTAGCGAGAATTACCCGGCAATCCGGGCAAGAGAACTATGGATAAACATCAAGACTTCAAAACAGTCGATGGAATTGGGCTGCGCGAAGCAGACTTTGCCTATGCCCCCGGTGACGATCCGGTGGAGTGGAAGCTGCCCATCGACACTAAGCACATCGACGCGGCGCTCCGCCTGTTCCCGCAGGCGGGTCTGCCGACGGTTGCGAAGCGTGACGCGGCGTTGAGGATCGCGCGCGCTGCAGCAGATCATGGCGTGAAAGAAGAAGAGATCGAGCGGTTCAAGAGGCAGCACCTCTCCGAGCGCGGGCTACCGGTGCTGCTCTCCGGGCTAGGGTCGGCAGCCGAAACTCCTTCGGGCGCCGCGCTTCATCGCCCCGGCGCGCAGCTCCGCACGTTGTGCGTCGCAGTGACTGGGTCCTGGGTG
This sequence comes from Terriglobia bacterium, assembly GCA_050745065.1. Lineage (GTDB taxonomy): Bacteria > Acidobacteriota > Terriglobia > UBA7540 > UBA7540 > RH2-MAG17b. The sequence continues at coordinate 18,160 of JBOGJT010000103.1, read as the reverse complement.
AAAGACCGCCCATTCTCGATTACGGCGATGGACTTGCGCGACATGGCCGTCAATTTTGCCAAAAGAAAAAATGACATGGTTGTGATTGACTACGAACACGCCAGTGAAACGCCCGAAGTCGCGATGGGGGGGCCAGTGCCTGCGGCGGGATGGATCCACAACCTGCGAACGGAATCCAACAGCCAGGAATCGCTGATCGCATTGGTCGAGTGGACGCCGGAAGCCGAGCAGATGATTCACAGCGGAGAATACCGCTTCTTCTCTCCCGCCATCGACTGGGGAGCGGCGGACAAAGACACGGGCAAGCCGCAAGGCGCCACGCTTAGCTCCGGCGCTCTGACGAACCATCCATTTCTGGAGGAACTGCCGCCCATCATGCTGAGCGGCGGGAAGATTGTGACAGCGGGCAGAGCCCGTCATCGAGACGCCGCGGGTTCGGAGCCACCCAACAACGAAGGAGTAAAACAAATGAAGAAATTGTCACTGAAGCCGATTCCTGAGGGAGACGAGCCCTCGGGCGGCCATGCGGTTTATGAAGCAGATCAGCAAGATCCATTGGGCTTTATACCGCACCCTGAACTCGCTGAATACGCCGCGAAACACTTGGGGGTGAATCCCGACGTAGAGGAAGACAGCGAGGAGAGTCTGACCGATGAGGATGGGTCAGGCGTGTCAGCGCTGAAGGTTGAGGCACGCGCGGCGCAGCGAACGGCCTTTTTTTTGAGGGAGGCGGTGCGCCGGGGACAGATCGACCCGCGAAGAGCCAGCGAGCTTGCCGACGCGGGCAGGATCACCCTCGCCGAATACATTCACGCCCAGGAGGCACAGAAGCTCATTGAGTCGGCCGTCGCCTCCGGCAAAATTCTTCCCCGCGACCGGTCCTTCTTTTTCCGCGACGCTATGGAACGCCCAAAGGAATTTGAAGAGTACGTTCGCAACGCCGCGCCCGCCGTCCGGCTGGGGACAAGAGGCATCGGCTTAGCGGAATCGCTGCCCGTGGACGAAGAGGTTCACCTGGGTGTGAACCGGCTGATGGAAAACAAAGGCCTGAATTACGCGAAGGCATTAAAGGAGTTTCTCTCAGCCAATCCGTCTCTCGGAGAGCGGTACCGGCAGAAACATACGAACCCGGCCCCGCGGGAGACAACCGGACAGCCGCTAATATAGACCGTCATCCGGGGATAGGTGAGCGGTGGCGAGATGTGCCGCAGACTTCAGGCGCCAGGTTTCAGGTGTCAGGCCATGGCGCTGCATGGTTGTGCTGATAGCTAACGCCTGACACCAGGAGGATGTATGGCAGGAATCAATGGGTTGACCGTTGCGTTTCGATCCCAAGCAAACGTGCGTATTTATAAGTTCACCGTCTTGGTTAAAGATACGGCGGACACTACGCAGAACCAGCAATACGCGATGCTGCCCGCAGCGGCGAATGCAGCCGGAGTGCTGGGGGTGTTGACGGAGCATTTCGTGGAGCCTAACTACTTCGTTCCCCAAGCTACGAATCCCACCACCGTTACGGGCACGACGCCGGTGCTCTATAACTTGGCCGGGCGCGGTATGACCCTGCAAGTGAATGGGCTGGCGCGTTGCCTCGCGGCGGGCGCCGTGAATCAGGGTGACTTGCTGGTGATTGCGGACGCATATGGGCGGGTTACCAACACCACCGGCGCCGGACTTGCCGCCGGGGCAAAGACGTATGCCGTCGGCACCGCGCAGAATTCGACTCAGAACGCAAATGATGTTGTCGAAGTTCTGTTGAACTTCTCCCAACAGATCGCCTGAGGGTGGCGGCAAGATTGTGGCGCAGACCGGCGCGTTTGCGGTCCTCGCCTCGTTAAATGGCGCGGACCAGAAGAGCGCGGGTCCGCCTTGTCTGATGCGGCGGAGGTGATCCCCTGGATCTCCGCGTCGTGCGAGTGGCTCGTGACGGCGAGCTCCCGTGCGAGGGCTTCAACTCGCAGGCGCGCCCTGCGAACCGTCGGAAGAGCACCGTTGCCGGTCGGCCGTCAGAGGTCAGGAAACGCTTTTTGCTGATGGCTGACAGTTGACGACGACGGGCGAACCCGGAGGAAACATGGCAGACATTTCACTTCAGTATCTGGACCAACCGCTCAATAACGTGAGCGTTGGCTATACGAATGACGACTACTTTGCGGAGAAGCTCCTTCCCCCCGTGCCCGTGAAACAGCGCTCGGGGCGTTACTGGATTTTTGGCAAGGAGAAGTTCCATCGCTATGAGACCATCCGCGAACCCAAGGCCGAAAGCCGCGAGATCGCGCCCTGGTCACTCTCGAACAGCCCGTACTTCTGCAACGATCACTCCCTCAAAGACTCTATCTCCGACGAGGAGCGTGCCGGTTCTGAGGATGCGGACCTCGAGATCACCACGGTGCAGAACCTGACCGACGCGATCTTGCTTGATCTTGAAATCCGCGTCATGAACATGATTTTGGGGCCGGGGAGCGCGATTCCCAACTCCACGCTCGCAGGGACCTCACAGTGGTCGGATTACATCAATTCCGATCCGATCGCCGCCGTCGAGGCGCAAAAAACCGTGATCAAGCAGGCGATCGCAAAAACACCCAATACGCTGGCGGTAAGCTACCCGGTGTATTCCGTGCTCCGGCAACATCCCAGGATCATCGACCGGTTCAAATACACCCAAGTCGGCATTCTGCAGGCGGACCATCTTAAGAGCGTATTTGACGTGGATAACTTCTGGGTGATGGGCGCCGAGTACGATACCGCCACGGAAGGACAAGCACCGAATCTGCAATTCGTCTGGGGCAAGACCGCACTGCTCGCGTACGTGCCCCCGTCTCCGCAGCGACTTCAACCCGCGCTCGGATATACGTTCCGCTGGTTGTTCGGCGCACCTGATCTGGGCGGGACTTTGACGAAGCGTTATCGCGTGGAGTCCAAGACGGCGGATGTCATCGAAGTCCATCGCTATGACGACATTCAGCTCGTGGCGGCTCAGTCTGGATTTGCATTTCTTTCCGCGTCGGCATAGGCGAAGGGGCGCCGCCGCGCCCTCTCTCAGCCACGTCACCCAGGGGAGGCGAAGCGTCCCCTGTAGATTCAACCGGAGGGTATATGGCGCAGTACGAAGTGTTGAGACCGATTGAATATGATGGCACGCTCTATCTGCCGAAAAGCGGCGCGGAGGCTCCCCAAAAAGCGCGGAGCGCCGGCAACGGACTCGAAATTCCCGTCGATCGGAGCGGTGTGATCACGTTGCCGGAGAGTGTTGCCGCTACGTTCGATTTCGGGCAAGTCGTACCGATCCCGGCGAAGACAACAGGGGCAAGGGACGAAAGGCAAAAGACGAGCAAGGGATAAGAATTTGTCTCTCGCTGACTACTGGAGGTTTTTATGGCAATCACCGTGACGCCGCATTACGAGTATCTTGATCAGACGCTGCAAGGCGTGTACATCCGTACCGCCAAATTGGTGGTGGCTGGCCTCGCGGGCAATGCCCCGAATACGGTCTCCCACGGGTTGCCGTCTGCGCCGGTGAATGTGATCATCGAGCCCACATCCGCGGGTGGCTTCCATGAGACGGCCCCCGCCGACGCCACCAACATCTATGTCACCGCTGACGGCGCCGGTACAAGCTGCAACCTTATTGTTGAGTATTAGAACATCGCGGTTCGCAACGCGCAGCTTGCGGCCCGGGCCACTCGTTACGAGTAGTGGAACACAAACGCCTATGAGTTATACAACCATCCCAAACGTGGCCGGCATGTTTCCGGCCTTCCAGCGGGGGACGCCGGCGCAACGGCCCGCCGATACGCTCATCCAGCAGTACATTGACGATGCGGCCGGAGATATCGACGCTATTTTGCAAAAGAGGTTTGGAGAGGTTATCACCCAGACTTATTTCGGGAGCTTCGCCGCGTTCCAAGGGGCTCTTTCAACCGATGCGCAGAACGCGCTGGAGAAGATGAATCGTTATGGGGCGGCGGCTCAGCTCGGCCAAGCGCTGGCAACCTTTGGCGTGGCGGCGGCTGAGCGGCTGGCCAATGGCTTTCAGTCGGAATTCCAGAATTTGACCGGAGAGCTCAGCGGAACCAGCCGCAAGCTGGAACCCGGTGCGGGGGGCCTTTACGACTACCTGTTTGATCCGCAATCGGCTACGCCATCACCGAGACCTGGCCTGAGTGGCATCGCCGGAGGCGATCAACCCAGAACCGAAACCCCGCGGGACGTGGGAATGTCAAATTTCTTCGGAAAATTCGACCGCCGATAGGCTCCGTTGCGCCGATAATGCCACAGCGTTTCGGAACGGATCCACTGAGCAGCAGGTCAAAGGACAGGCAAAGCGATGGTCTACATGCCGGTATGGAGCGCGACATTTTCAAAGCCGCTTTTGAACCAAACGATCGCAATCGTTCAACGCGATCAGATCTCTGCGATCACATTGGTCAACCCGTCGCTTCCGGCGATCAATGAATTTCACAAGGGCCCCGGACCTCGCACTGCTTTCCCATGGTTAACTCTGTCCGCCGACCAAACAGAGTTTGATGTGTCCTCGCCGTGGACGCGGGCATGGCGCACCACATTGGCTCTGACCCTTGACACGGGCCAATTCGACCAGGAGCTAGCTCAGGACAACGCCCAGGATTACGCCCGGGTGGTGGACATGGTGGTTACCTCGGCAACGGGGTCTGATTGGATGGCATCTCTTCCTATCCTTCACGAAACGGTCCCGAGCGGAGTGACAACGCCGCCCGAGGCTGGCTCAGTGAAAGAAGTTTTTGTTGCGTCACACCGTTACAGCCTGGCAAGCCAGTCCGGCGTGGACGTTCCCTTAATGCGTGTTGGCCTGAGTGTGGTCTTTAGACTCCAAGAAACATAACTGACGGAGGTTTTGACCATGGCGTCCGTTGATCGAACCAAAATCCATCAAGGACCGGGAAGCCTGTGGCTCGGAGTTCAAGTCCCGGCGACCGGGTCTCGCCTGTTGGTCGACGTGAATGGAAATCCCACAGCTCCTGCGCTGAATCCGCCTCCCGCAGGTGTTCTTTCGTCCGTGTCAGGCGGCTCGTTGCTGGCGGGCACGTACTACACGGTGCTGACCTACGTGAACAGCCTGGGTGAAACGACGGCTTCCGCGGAGGCGGCGCTCGCGCTCGCTGCAGGCAGTCTGCTCGTCATTGCATCGCCGGGCCCATCCGGGAATGCGACCGGTTACAACGTTTACGCGGCGAGCTCATCAGGCGCCGAACGATTGCAAAATGCTGCACCGTTACCATTGGGCCAAAGCTGGACCCTGCCCGCGCCGGGGCTGAGCGCGGCGCTGCAACCGCCGCCCTCCTCGAACACCGCGGGGCCACTTTTCGCCGGGGCAGTCTCCGGAGCGGCAACCGTCGTTTGGACGCCAAAGATTGAAGCCCTTGGTGCTGACCAGATCACGGCTCCGATCGATGCCCGCCTCACGGCGGAGGAGCAATCGATTGAAGCAGAAGTCATGGAGACCGATTACGCGAAATTCAAGGCATATGTCGCGAACGGACTTTTCGCGACCGGGGCGGATAGCGGTCTGCCCGCAGGTTGTCAGAACTATGAGGAGATTTCGTTTGGTGGATTGATGCAGGTACCCCGAATGTCCGTCGCCGTCGTTTCTCCCCGCATCGACGCTGCGGGAAAGTTCGTTGTAAGCCAGCTTTACTTCGCCTATCAGGCCCAGGCCCTTTCTCTGCCATTCTCCCGGGAAAAGCCCACCACGGTGAAAGTGAAGTTCAACGGACTTGCCGACCCCACAAGGCCGGTGGGAGATCAGGTCGGGAAGGTGTATCGCCAGCCATAACTACCAAGTAGATTGAACCTCGGGAGCGCAGAAGACATTTTATTTACTAAAACACCGTGCAAGCATTCGATCCCATGGAAAATCACATTGCGACTCCGCAAGACTTCAAGAGCGCGCAGGACCTCGACCGGCGAGTGGAGCGCGTCGTGCTCCCTAAGCTGCGGAAGGCCGTGTTGATGCGCCGTCCATCGCCCCTATGGTTCGCGTTCAGAGGGCAGTTGCCACAGTCGTTAGCCGTCACGGCGGCGGCCCCTGGCCGGGTTCAACCGCCCGTTATTCAAGATCCCGAAGGCGCCCAAGCACTAACAAATTGGATCCTCGATCTCCTCACGGAAGTCATGGTGGAACCGCGCATATCCCTTTCCCCGGGACCCGGGGAGATTCCCCCGGAACTCATCTCCGATGAGGACCTTACGTTCATTCTTCGCTGGTCGGTGGGTGAGGTTGCCTCGGAGGGTCTTGATGATCCCTCCGTGCGCGACCTCGCGACCTTTCGTGGCAACTGAAAATTTTCTCGTTTTGGCGCGAGTGGCAGAGGCCTGGTGCTGCAGACCCAGCGACCTCCTCGGTCTGCAAGGTGACATAAGGCGCCAGACCATTGCTCTTCAACTCGATTTGGCCGGCGCCGCCGTACTGTGGCAATGGAAGCGCACGCTGGCTGGGGAATCCGAAGCGTTCGAGGAGTGGTAGTAACGACGAACCGAAGGGAAACTCATGACGAGATCGCTGAAGCATTTGATCGACCTTGTGGGAGAGGGGAAATCACCGTCTGGCTCAACCGGGGATCCGGTTTCCATGAGCGAGGGCGGCGCGGAATCGCTCATCAACACCATCCGCACCCTCACGTCCACTCTCGAAAAGGCACGGACCGAGGGATCAAGAACATTCAGTGAGCTTGGACGCTCGACGCAAACCTGGAGCGATTTGGCCGTCAAGGCGACAGGGCGCGTGCTGACGGTGCTGACTCAACACCAACGTTTCGAGACAACCGCCGTCGCAGCGCACTCGCGGGCCGAACAGGCCAAGTCGCTTGCCACCGCCTCAGCGCTGAAGCAAACGGCAGCATACAAGGCCATCGAGGCAACGGCGGCTGGATTCCAAGCACTGGGAAGTTTTGACTTTTGGGCCGCCGCCAACGACTTCACGTCTGCGGCGCTGTGGGGCACTCTGGCAGGCGCGCAGATTGCTTCGATGGCAGACACGACGACGGGAGGCGGTCGGCCAACGCGCGCGGCGGCCGGACCCGCGTACCGCGGCTCGCTCGGCGGAGGCTCTGGTTCTGCCGACGAGGGGAGCGATGTAGGTTTTGCCACGACGGCACTCGGCGCCGGGGCAGCCTCTGCCGCGGCGGGGCCGAGCGGACATCTGACGGTTGCGATCATGGGCGACAACGAAGCGGGAGAGTGGCTCGCGAGCACGCTAAATACCGCCGTCGAGCAGCGCGGCGTGCAGCTTACCTCCACACGATCGACGCGCAGCGCGTATGCGCAGGGATGAATAGGTGTCAGGTGTCAGGCGCCGGGTATCAGGCCCCGCGTGTCAAGCGTGAGGCGCCAGAAAGAACGCCGGAATTGGTCCTGAAACCTGACACCTGACACCTGACACCTTAAATCTGACGCCTACAATGGCTTATCCACAAATCATCTTCGATCCGGGCACGGGGCCCGTCACGCTGCAATTCACCTATCCGCCGCGCAGTGTGGCCGCCTATAACTCGGTGGCCACGCGGCATGACAACGTGGCGAGCTCTGGCGTGCGCGAATCGATCCTCGAGCGCATCGACAATTTTCTCCAGATCGAGATGCAGGCGGTGCTCCACGGTGCCGATGTGACCGCGTGGAACGCCTTCATGCAGTACGCGCTCACCGGCGCCCAGTTTGCTTACTATCCCGACAGCTTGCAAGCGGCGTTCACAAATTATTGGCTGGAGCAGACAACGTGGGGCGCCGCCTATAAGTCGCCAGGCCTGTATTCGTTCAAGCTGAAGTTCCGGCAGGTAGTTTCATAGCTTTCAGCGGTCAGCGCTCAGCTTTCAGCAAAGATCTGGCTGGTTACTGATCGCTGAATGCTGACAGCTTCCTTATGATTCAAGGTAATCAAGGTTGGCAAACGGCGCTCGCGGCGCTTCAAAAGCAGCCGCTTTACGTGCTCGAGATTCCGGATTTCGGCGTGGTGATTGCCAGTTTTGACTCCGGCTTGCTCAACGTGGGCGTTGGCGGTTACGGCGTGACCCTATACGGCATTGGCGGGTACGGAACGTAGGGAATTTATCCATTGAATCATTGAGTCATTGAATCAATGAAGAAATGACTCGATGTTTTAATCGAGCGGAGCTAGGTTTTGCCGAACGTAGCGAAATACTATCCCGGCGATTTTCAGAGTGACATGGCGCAGACGCTCGTCTGGCTCTATTCGCGCCAGAACGCGGACGTGGGCAACTGGCAGGCCAACGCGCTTCTCACGTCACTTCCTGCCAGCGAGACGCCCGGCGCCGCGCAGCAGCCTACTACACCGGCCCTTGCCGAGTGCGGCATTCTCTCGCAGGCGGATTTTTCCAGCCTGCCTGCGGCGCCCATCGAAAATATCGTGATGCTGCCTCCGGCTGGCTGGCTTTTCGACGAGTCGCTTGGTCCCGACGGCTTTCCTATCGACTTCGCGCCGGTCACGCTGCCTACGGGCAATCTGTTTGCGCCGGTGATTCCACTTACAGCGGGCCAGATTGCGGCAGCCTACAACTCTGTATACCAGGCGTCGCCGCGCGGCATCGTGCTTTGCGACGGCAACACCTATCCGGTTTTACAAGGCATGACGATCTACGGCTACCTCTTCAACCTCTTCGCCACGCCGGGCATGACTCAGATCCAGAATTACCGCGTGGACCTGTTCACACTGACCGACCAGTACTATTACCAATCGAGCGCGCCGGGCGTAACGCAGCCGCTCACCGGGCCATGCGCGAACAAGACGCCGCAGCCGTCGCAGTTCCAGTCGCTTCTGATTCAGCAGGGGCTGAATGGATTCTTCAGCGTGCAAGCGATTAATCCAGGCGTGGTTGTGGCGGCGCTTTATCCGGTGAGCGTTCCGCAGCCGGCGCTGGGTTCGCACAGCAGCGCCTTGCCTCCGGGCTGGATTTGCCACTCCAACACCGGCATCGGCTCGCAGCTCTCAGGCTACTTCGCACGCATTTATTCGAAAACGGATATCGAGTATCTGCAAGAAGACAACGTCCCCATTATCATTCAGGACCCCTACCATGCACGCTGCGGCTCACAGGTGGTTCCCGCGAACGGCGAGCTCACCGTACATGTGCTCTACGACGATCCGGTGAAAGGGCCGACGCTGGTCTATACATCGCTCCAAACCGAAGCGGCTTATCAGGACCTGCCGCGATCTTTCACCGTGCCCACCTCAGACCCGCTGTATGTGCCCGATCCGACGCAATCAGACTCGGGCGCGCTGCAGAACCGGAGCTTCATCTACGACTGTGCGCTCGGGATGATCGCGTTCTCCGCATCGGGCAACTTCATTGCCGCCTCGAAGATCGTCAAGCAGATCAACTATTTCCTGGATCATCCTGGGTATCTTGCTACGACGATTCTCGAGAACGGCGAGGACGGCAACTCGGCATCGCGCTGGTCGAAGTCGAATTCGAGCGACACCATCACTGACATAAACGATCCGACTCAGCCGCCGTACGGGACAGGCCTTGTGGTGGACTTCCATGCCACTACGGCCGGTGATTCGTTCACCTATACGGGCAGCGGCTTCCCTGATGCCACGGATGGCCAGATCGAGTTCCAGCACAAGGAAGCGAGCGCCGTCACATTCGTTTTCAACGCCGGTGTGACCACGCATAACGGCGCGGTGACGGATATTCAAGTTACCAGCGGCATGCCCGCGCCCGCAGCCCATAACGCGGGAACAAAGATCATCACCGTGGCCGTCGGGCCGGGCGGCGGTTTCTATCGCACCGAGCTCTTAAATCTCCAATCTCTAATCTCAACTCTCGCTGGCGATACGCTCGCAAGCATCACCGGGTTCAAAGTGACGCTGGCGGCCCCCGGTGACTTGTATTTCGACAACTTCAGCGTAGGCGGCTTACAGCCCGCGAATTCATTGGCCTTCAGCTACGACGTTTACAACGGCCAGATCGACCAGGCGTACATCCGCGCGGGCGCCCTGGCGTGGGTTTGCTACGCCTATGCGGTTTATATGGCGCTTTCGCTCGATTACACCCCAGCGCTTTACCTGCAGCGGATCATCAATTTCCTGCTTACGCTGCAGTCCGGCGCGAACGACCTGACGAAGAATCTGTTTTATCTGGGCCTGGGGGAATACGTTGATCCGGGCTATCAGCTCGTTCCCGGCTTGCTGAAGACCGTTTCCACCGAGCATCAGGTGGATGTTTACTTCGCGTTCATGCGCTGCGCCGGGGTCCTCTCGACGGCTGCGATTCAGCTTCTTAAGACCGGCAACAGCACGAACGCGCAATCGCAGTCGCTTGCCGCAACTGCGACGCAAATCCAGACGGTGGCCCAGACCGTTGCCAGCCAGGTGCTGGCAAAACTCTATATCACGCCGGCAGGCGGCGTGCCCGGCCGCTTTGCGCAAGGCGCGTCCAGCGCCGGCCTCGACACTTCCGAAGCGCTTGACGCAAGCGGAACGTGGGCCGGGATCCTGGCATATACCGTAGGCGCAACCACTCAGGCCGAGCAGGCGATTGAATTTGTATTTCAGAGCTTTTACTTGCAGAACCAGCAGGTTCTTAGATCGGCAGCGTCAAATTCTTATAACCAGGCGTACCAGCAGCTCACGCCGTTTAACGGCCTGATGCCCTATCAAAACTCAGCGGGCGGCTACTCGGGCGTGCCGGATTCGGCGTGGCAGGAGGGGACTTGGGGATTAATTCTGGCGCTGCTGCTGATGTACGGCGACTCGAACCTGCAGAGCTTTTTTACCGCTCAAGCCGTCAGTTTAGATTCTTTCCTGACAACGCTTATTTCAAGCCAGCGTACCTTGCGCGCTACCACAGCGGATGGCTCGCTGTTGGGCTATTCACTTGCCTCCCGCGGACTCCCGTTCGAGTTTGAAGTCTGGCCGATGTTTGCAGCCACGGCCTGGATGTGGCTAACGTCCACGAATCCGGGCTTGCTGCTGACCATCGCAACGAACGCTAGCGTGCTGCCCTACCTCACGATTCCGCAGGGCATGAGCCAGACCGTCAATGAGCTAGATGGACAATCGTCGGTCGGCTCGGCAACACTCAAGTGCATCGATCCAAGTGGAACGCTGAAAGGATTGACCGCGCAGGACGCGCTGATCGGAAAAGTGGCGCGGATCAAGATGGGTTTTCCCGGGCAAAGTCTCGGCGACTTCACCACGCTGCACACCGCGCAGATCAATCAAACCGGCTGGACGGCGGATGGCCAAGTCACATTCACGCTCAGCGACGTACAGCGCTTCCTTCTTGGCCAGCAGATATGGCTGCGCGGCGGTCCGCTCGAGTGGGCGCCCGGCCAAGCCAAAGCGCCGCAGCCGATCGGCCCGAGCGTAGGAGCGAACGCTTTCCCTTCGAGCGACAAAAACCCGCGCTACTTGCAGGGAAACCCTATCGATTTGCTGCTGGCCACGCTGCAAAACGAGCTTGGCGTGGGGCAGGATCCGTCGCTTCGCGGCTCGGATTACGTTTTGCAGCGCGCCATTTCCGTTTACACCAGCCAGCAGAATTACGATCCGCTCGGCCCCGCGCCTGGCTGGGTGATCTTCACGCCCGGCAACGACTCGACGCTAATTAATCCCAACCCTTATGTCGACGTGCCCGGCTTCATTGCCTTGCGCGAGATGGAGTTTTCCGGTGATTGGTTTGAATTCCAGATCACGCGGCCGGTGGATGGCAAACAGTTTATCGAAGACCAGATTCTGAAGGTGCTCGGGCTGTACATGATCGTTCGTCCGGACGGCCGCATTTCGCTCAAATCCATGAAGTCGCCGTCGATTCAGACGCCAGTGATGGCTCTAAACCAGAAGAATATTGTTGGCATCCCGGAAACCACGCGCCAGCGCATTGTGAACGTTGTCACGGTCAAGCTCAACGTAGAGAACTCGGGCGTCACCACGGCGGCGCGCGCGTACGACTTTCAAGTGGCCTTCGAGCAGCAGGAATCGCTGATCCGCTACAACCAGATTTTTAACCAGCAGATTGAGGCCACCGGCTTGGTGCTGCCTTACGGCGGCTACATGCGGGCGCAGATGATCGCCGACCGCATCTTCCGCCGCCATGCTTTTGCGCCGCCAGCCTATCGCGTGAAGGCCTTCCTGAGCACCGTCACGGTGGAGCTGGCCGATTACGTCTGGTTGAATCACCCGCTGGTGGCGGACTTTCAAACCGGCAGGCTGGGCCTGGCAAACGTGATCTGCGAGGTCATTGGCAAGCGGCCGAATTACGCTCAGGGGAACGTGGAGTTTGACCTGCTCGACACGCGCTTCATCAATCTGACCACACCGTATTCTATCGCGCAGGCCTCGGCCGGCGTGCCATCCTGGACGGGCGCGACCGCCGCGGACAAGGCGCAATACATGTTCATTTCGCAAGCGGCGAGTGGAGGGACGTATGCCGATGGAGCGGCTGGCAACACGATCTTCTAGCCGCGTGCGCTGCGCCTGCACAGATTGCGGCGGCTGCCCGCGCACGCCGGCGCCCAGCCGCGATAAGTGCGACCGGTGCCGGTATCGCATCACCGTCGGCGGCCAGCTCCGCTGCCCGCGATCGCTTTCGGCCGACGGCGTGATTTCCACCGCGCCAGCCAGGCGCTGGAAAGCTATAAGAAAGGATTGAGTGATGTCTCAGTTAACGTTCAGCGCGATTCCGGGCTTTTTTGACTTGGCGGATTCCGCCATCGCGGGCAATCAACCCCTCACGGATGATTCGCTGCAAAAAATCTCGCACAACGCCAAGTTTGCCGCGGTGCGCTGCGAGGTCATCTTTATGGGCTTCTACACCAGCGGCAACACGGTGCCTGCGCCCGCAAGCCCTGTGGATGGCTACGTGTACTCGCACGGCGAGTGCATGTTTATTCCGATTTTTGTTTCGAGCCGCGAGCCCGCAGCAGGGTTTATTCCCGGGCAAGTGGGCTTCCCTATGCTGGCCAACGCGGATTTGGGAACCGGCGCGTTGGTGATGGTGCCTTATATTCTCGACATTAACGACGCAACCGGCGTGCTCACCTGCGAAGTCTATTTTGGCGGCAATGGCCCGCAGAATCAGGGCACAGTAAAGGTTTACGCCGTCTGCCAGCGAAGCTCGCTGAGTGAAAATAACTAGCTGCCAGCTATCAGCCGTCAGCAATCAGCTTTCAGCAAAAGGCAATTGACGCCTGCTTGCGCTGTGTGCTGAAGGCTGATAGCTGGCAGCTGACGGCTGAAAGCTGAGGGCTTTTTATGGCAGTCACACGAACCATTCTTCCGCGCAAGGGCTTGATCCAGTCGCAGCACGGGTTAACGGGCTACGAAGCGGATCAGGACGCGAATGCCCTGCTGCTCGATTCGAATGTCGCCTTCATCAGCGATCTGATGTTCAACGACCTCGGGATCAACGGCGTGGCCTCGGGCTTTGCGCTCTCGACCTCCGCGACGCTGACGCCGGGATTGACCGCGGGCGCCATTTACGCACAAGGCGTGCGCTACGCGCCGGCCTCCGCGCCAGCAATTTCGGCAGCGTCGTCGAGCACCACCAGCTACCTTTTCTTCAACGCGGCAAGCGGCTTCTATTGGCAGGCATCGGCGATTGGCGCGGCTGCCGGCGACGCGCTGATCGGCCAAGCCGTCACCAGCGCCAGCGCCGTTACGGCCGTAACACAGGCTACAAAGATTTTCGGCCAGATCGCACTCGCGCCGAGCGCCGCCGGCAACTTCACCGTGCAGCATTTTCTCGGCCGCAAGCCGGTCGGACTCGTCATCCAGTTGACCTCCAACGTCGCAATCTGGCTCCAGACGCCGGCGTTTGACGCGACAAATCTGTATCTGAACGCCGCTGGCGCATCGAGCGGCTTCGCTATTGCGTGGTAGCAGAGTGACGGCCGGTAGCGCTCTAGCTTTCCAGGCCACATCGCTCTCCGCTGCGGCCGTTTACCGCCATATATCCACGCCTCGCTGCCATTTGTCCGCGACGCTCCTGCCAAATATCCGCGACGCCCACAGCGTTGTACCACAAAAGCGCAATTACTTGTTTATCTAAACACAGCGACGGAAGTCCGCGACGGTCATTTGCTGTAGCGGCACTTGTAGCGGCGGTCTCTGGCCGCCGGTTTGAATGGTAAAGACCGGCGGCCAGAGGCCGCCGCTACAAATCAGAGGCCGCCCCTACAGAGTCGAACATCGCTGACTTGTGACGCTCCGTATAACCAGTCATTCCCGCTTTCTTCCACGCATTCCACTGTATACGATAGCTCCGAGGCGTGAGAACATTGAAACCTTGGGAGCCAACAGCTCGACGCGTTTGAATCAGGAGCTGCGTCCAAGTTCGCCGCAGGCGGAAAGCATATGATTGGAGACACGCCAATCGCGGCGACCGTTGGGCGTCAATCAACCGGAGGACCATGAAAGCGGCTCTGATCACCGGCATCCGGCAGCTTGAGATCGGTGAATTGCGGGACCCTCGACTCACGAACCCGGAAGACGTTCTGGTGGGCGTGGACGCGGTGGGCGTGTGCGGCTCGGACATCCACTACTACACGGCCGGGCGCATTGGGTCTCAGCGGGTGAGCTTTCCGGAGACCGTCGGCCACGAATGCGCGGGGGTCGTCCTCGAGGCAGGCGCCGCTCTAACTCATCTCAAAGCCGGGCAGCGGGTGGCGATTGACCCGTTAATGCCTTGCGGGCGGTGCGATCAATGTCAAAGCGGGCGCGCAAACACATGCCGGAACCAGAGATTCCTCGGCTGCCCCGGCGAAGCGCCCGGCGCAATCTGTGAGCGCCTCCTCATGCCCGCGAGGTGTTGTTATCCGATTCCCCACGCGATGACCATGGCTCAAGCGGCCATGGTTGAGCCATTCTCGATTGCGCTTTATGCCGCGCGGATGGCCAGGTTAAAGGCTGGGGCAAGTGTTGCGGTGCTGGGCTCAGGCCCCATCGGGCTTTGCGTCCTGCTCGCCTGCGGGGTGGAAGCGCCGTGCACGACCTACGCCACAGACCTTTTGAGCGGCCGTCTGGCGGCGGCCGTCCAGTGCGGCGCCGTGTGGGCTGGAAATCCGCGTGAATCAAGCATCGTGACGGAAATTGCCGGGCGCGAACCTCTGGGCATGGATTGCGTTTTTGAGTGCGCGGGCCAGCAGGAAACCCTCGATCAAGCAGTCGAAATACTCAAACCCGGGGGCACGCTCCTGATCGTGGGCATACCGGAAGTGGACCTTGTCAGCTTCCCGATTCACCAACTGCGGCGCAAGGAGATTACGATCCGCAACGTACGCCGACAGAACGAATGCACTGCGGCCTCGATTGACTTGATCGCGAGCGGCCGCGCCAACCTCGACCCCCTCATCACCCATCATTTTTCGCTGACGCAAACAAAGGCGGCCTTTGACCTGGTGTCAGGTTACGAGGATGGGGTTATAAAAGCCATGATTCACGTGTCCGGCGACTGAGTTCAGGCGGGTTCCGAGCGCCGCGCGGGTGCAGCGTCGCGCTTCGCGAAGATGTGGGCAAGATTACTTTTATGCCGCCAGAACAAGAAGGCGGCGATGGCGGCGGCGCAGAGCGCGTCCACCGGGGTGCGAAAGATGAGCATGAACAAGAAAAAAAGCATCCAGGAGGAAAGCGAGGCGATCGCGCCGGCTTGTTTGAGTTTTAACTTCTTGCCGCAGACCAGACGTGCACCCACAAAATAGGCCAGCGAGATGACGGCGAAAAGCCAGTAGAGCACCAGCATCACGCCCGCCGACGTTGCGATTCCCTTTCCGCCCTTAAATTTCAGAAATGGCGAATAGCAGTGACCCAGAATGGCAGCGAATCCGAACGCCCAGAGCTGCCACACGCCGTGCGCGCCGTGCCTTACCAGCAAAAGGGCGACGACGCCCTTCCCCATGTCGCCGGCAAGCGCGATCACCGCACGCCACTTGCTCACCCGCAGCACGTTATTGAACCCCGGATTGCCCGAGCCCACCTTACGAATATCAAGGCCCGACCCTGCCATCGCAATCACCGCAAAGGGAACGGAGCCGAACGCGAAACAGATGATGATTCGAACAATCATTTGATTGAGAGATTGAATGATTGAGTCATTGTTTCATTCCACCTGAGATCAGGTTTATTGTCACTCGTCCAGCGTCCGCCGTCAGTCGTCAGTTGCAGGTGCTTTGCGGCTTGTAATAAACCACGCAAAACGGACCACCTACAACATTCAGAGGACAATGGTTGAATTAGCCAATGACGCGATGATTTAATGACTCGATTCGCTTGCCTGCGCCAACACGCCGAGCGATTCCCTTATCCCCTCCCGAAGCCGGATGAGCTCAGCCAAATCCGGCGCGGCGGGTGGGATGGCCTCGCCCACGGTGATCGACGGGGGAGAATACCCGCGAGCTCCGCCTTCGGCAGGAGCCTCGATGCCAATTTGCGAGTTGCGCGAGCCTAATTCCGATTTCCGGTCAGGCCACGATATGCCCTCGGTGCCGCGAAAGAGCACGGGATGAATGGGCGCGCCAACCGCGGCGGCGGCGCGCAGCGCGTCGAGACGAAAGCGCGACCGGGCGGGCGGCGCGCCTGCAGGGCCGTCAGGAAACACTAAGACGGAGCGGCCCTGCGCCAGGCAACGCTCGATGCGCGCGCGAAGCGTTCCGCCATGTGGACGTGCACTGCCGGGAATCAAGGGCATCGAGAAGGGCTTCAGCAGGAACGCGGCGGCAGTGGGTAGAGTACCCAGCGCGGCGGAATCCACAAAGCAAAATGGGCCGGGCAGCCGCGCCGCGGCAGCCAGCGGATCAAGATGGCCAGCGCGATTGCTCATCATCACCACCGCGGGTACCCGGTGGAGCAACGCGGCGGCTTGCCGCGCATCCACGCGCTGGCCGCCTATTCGCAGAATCCATCGTGCCGCGGCGCTAGCCACCGCTGCGGGGGCGCGATGGCCCGGCACAAGGCGGGTAACGGCTCCTCCGGCATATCCTACCGCCCCAAACCCCAAAGTCCGTAGGGCGCGATTGAACCACGCGGCGGTGTTACGCCGCCAGAGCGCGAACCCGTTACCCAGATTTTCCGCCCACAGGCGGGCGATCTGCATCCACGGCGGGCGTTTTCGCCCGGAGAGGCGGCCCTCGAGATAAAGGGTTCGCGTGGCGTTGCGGCGGATCTTTCCGCTGCTCGTCTTGGGAATGCTCTGCGGAGCGGTGAGCGCCACTTTATCGGGCGGAATGCCGAGGACGGCATCCACGCTTTTCACGATGGCCTCTTCAATCCGTCTCAGCTCGTCTGGCGTGCCCGCCCGCGTCTCCGCCACCACCACAAGCCGCTCAGTGCCGGTCGCCGGGTCGAGCGCGCCGAACGCCGCCACGCATCCCTTGCGGACTCCAGGCACTTCGGCGGCTGCGGCCTCAATTTCCTGCGGAATGATATTGCGGCCCGACTTGATGATGCAGTCCTTCAGGCGTCCCGTCACGTACAACTCGCCGTCCGCCCAGTAACCCAAGTCACCGGAATCCATCCAGCCGTCGGAGGTAATGACGGCTTCGCTGGCCTTGGGATTGCGATAATAACCCGCCGTGCGCGAAGGTCCACGGAAGAAAATACGCCCTTGGCGGCGCTCACCCGCTTCCCGGCCTTCGTCATTGAGCAGCTTCACATCGTGGCCCGGCATGGGACACCCGTTCGCCACAAACCGCAGCACGCTGGAATCGTCAGCGCCGACGGGAACCGCAGCTCCCTCTGACTCGAATAGGCTGCGCCGGATGGAGTCGATCACGGGCAGGCGGTTCATCGGCGTGAAGGTGAGCGCCACCGAAGACTCTGCGAGGCCGTAGCAAGGCACAAAACTCTCGGCGCGGAAGCCGTAGGGCTTAAAGCGCGCCGCGAAGCGGGCAAGCGTGTCCGGCAGCACGGCCTCCCCCGCGTTGATCGCCACCCGCCATTGCGAGAGATTCAATCCGTCGAGCGCCTGCTCCGGGATCTTGCGCGCGCAGAGCTCGTAGGAGAAATTCGGCGCCGGACAAAGCGTCCCGCGCGAATCGTGCATGGCCCACATCCAGCGTTCCGGCCGGCTGAGAAACGCCAGCGGCGACATCAGGGTAATCGGCGCGCCGTGGTACAGGCTGAAGAGCCACGCGCCGATCAATCCCATATCGTGATAGAGCGGCAGCCAGC
>JBOGJT010000102.1:0-3699 GCA_050745065.1 Terriglobia bacterium | reverse complement strand
GGACGCCGCCGCTACAGCAGGGATGCCGCCGCTACAAAGCCGAACGTCGCTGACTTACGACGTTATGTATAGAAAGGTTGGGGATCAGAAATGATAAATGGAAAACTTGCCCGCGCTTTGCGATTCGGGGCGGCGGCGGTGATAGTGGGATTCTTATTCCTCGGCCCGCTGCGGAAAGGGATCGTCAATCAGGCCCAGACCAGGGGCGCATCAGCCGCCGCGGCGATTCCGACCGTACCTCTGCGGCCCCCCGCTAAGTCTTCCATCCCTCCGGGACCTGTGGGCGAGAGCATTCGCCTCGGTAGAAATATCATCATGAACACTCCAAAATACGCCGCAGCCTATGTGGGGGACAGCCTGACGTGCAGTGATTGCCACCTGAAGGGCGGGACCGTGGCCTACGCTAGCCCGCTGGCCGGCGTCACCACCCTCTTCCCGCTATATCTCCCGCGCTCCGGCCGGGTGATCTCCATTCAGGAGCGGATCGAGGAATGCTTTCTGCGCAGCGAAAATGGCAAACGTCTTCCGGTCGAGAGCCCGGAAATGATTGGCATGATTGCGTACATGGCTTGGCTATCAAAAGGCGTGCCCAGCGGCTCGACTGTCCAGGGCCGGGGTTTGCCGCGGCTTCAAGCCCCAGCGCACGTGGACAGGGCCGCAGGCGCTGAAATCTACGCTGCGCGCTGTGCGATGTGCCACGGTGTAGACGGAGCGGGGGTTCCGGGTATGTCTCCCGCCCTTTGGGGACCTCGCTCGTTTAACGATGGCGCGGGAATGAGCTACTTCCCCAAAATGGCAGCCTTCGTGAAGGCGAATATGCCGCCCACCCAACCCGGCAGCCTGACAACGCAAGAGGCCTTTAACGTCGCGGACTACGTTGACGCGAAACCTCGTACGCATTTTACCGGGAAGTAGGATCTCACCGCCATGACGTATCGGCCCCAAACCCACCTCACTTTTCGATGCGAAATTCGACTCGATTTGTCAACGCCGCGCCCGCGCGGTAAAGTAATCCCAACGCTGTTCAAGGAGTTCCGTTGAGACTGAGGATAGCCAAAAGCATCACCCAACGCACCTACGAGATCATCCGGGCGCAAATTCTCCGCGGTGAGCTCAACGCGAGCCGCAGACTCACCGAAGCCTATTTCGCCAAACTCTTCGGGATCAGTAAATCTCCCGTCCGGGAAGCACTTAACCGGCTGGAAGCTGAGGGGCTGATCACGATCAGGCCGAGGCGCGGCGCCTTTGTGCGCGATTTCTCAACTCGCGATACGGAGGAAATCTACGAGCTGCGCGAGATTCTCGAGACGTCGGCGGTCCGCAATGTGGAATTGGATTCGAAGGTGGTTGCCGAATTGCACGCGGCCGTTGATGAAGCTGAGGCGTACCTCCGCCAGAACAACCGGGAAAAGTACGTTTGCGCCGACGCGCATTTTCACCGCATTCTTGCCCAGGCGAACCCGAATTCCCGCTTGCGAAAGGCATTGGAGAGCATGCACGACCAGATGCTCATTCTTCGCCACAAGACGTTTGCCCTCTCAGGCCGTAATTCGGTGAAGCAGCATCGCCAGATCGTTCAGGCGCTTGAGCAAGGGCATCGCGAAGCCGCCGCCCAACTGATGGGCGAGCACATCCGCGCCGTCAGGCGGCGATTACTAGAAGACATCCAGCAGAGGAACGCTCAATCTGCCCCTCGCCAAACCACTTCCAGCCGCTCCGTCTCTGCGCGAAGTGAGCAAAACGCAACGGTGGACGTACCGGCCCCATCCAACGGTTAAGCCTTGGAAAATCGCCTTTGCAGGTCGCGCCTACGGCTACCCACCGAATTACCCTTGGTGTAATGGCTGGCGCTGTGGCGTCTTAATTTACCCAATCCGCAAAGATGCGCTGCGCGTTGAAGCGCAGATTTGAACTCTGGTAATATCGATACAAGGGGAACGTCCGGCGCCCCAAGCGAGCGGAAGTTGGGGGGCGCCGCCTGCATCGGACTAGTGGCTCAAGAGAGTACGACAATTCGCCCTTCCTAAACTTAGTGTTCGACCGATGATTGGCCTGGGTTACCGGGAAATGTATATTATAGTGATAGTTTGCGGCGAAAAGCCGGCGGCTGGAGGCCGCCGCTACAGCGTTTGATGTCACGATAAAGTGTAATCCTCCTCGGGTGGGCGACGCATGAAACGGTTTTATACGCGGTCTTCAATTGAGTCTCCCGTAATTTCGACGCCTGCGCCGGCTCGCCCCCCTGCGCCAAGCGCCGCGCCAACGCCCCGCCCACCCCACAGATCGCTACTCTGGCTGATCGTCGTCGCGGCGGCCGTTGTTGCCGCAATCGTTTTTTATGCTGTATTCCAGGGCCGCGCGCGTTTGTCCGGAGGCGGGGCCCTCGCCGAAACCGTGCGCGTCGTGCGCGGGAACTTCGTGAACAGCATCCGGCTGACCGGCACCATGGAAGCTGTGGAATCTTACAACGTCACCGCCCCGCGAATTCGCGGCGCTTCGGGCAGCACGTTGATGTTGACCGAACTCGACGCACCGGGCACGAAAGTGAAAAAAGGCGACGTGGTTGCTGAGTTCGACCCGGAAGTTGAGGTTCAGAATTATCTCACGGCCCACGCAGCGTACCAGGGGCTGGTGGACCAGATCGCCGCGAAGAAAGCCGATGCCGCCGCGGCCCGCGCCACGGACGACACGAGTATGACGCAGGCGGAAGACGCGGTAAAAAAAGCTCAGTTGGAAATCCTCAAAGATCCGATCCTTTCGCCCAACGACGTGAAAACCAACCAGCTTAACCTTGAAGAGGCCGCCGCCAACCTGAAGCAATTCAAGACCACTTACGCACTAAAGCGCCAATCTGCCCAGGCAGACATCCAGGACTTTGAGATGCAGGCAGAAATGAAGCGGCTCGACATGCTGCAAGCTCAGCAGAACGAGAAGCTGATGGTTGTGCGCGCTCCGGCGGACGGGATCGTGGTGATCAATACCACTTGGAAGGGAAACGGATTTGGCCCGTTCCAGGTGGGCGATACGCCACGCCCCGCGCAGGCGTTTATGCGGATTGTGGACCCCGCTCACATGCGGGCAAATATTGATCTGAACCAGTTGGATTATCCCTTCATTCATCCCGGAGAGCCCGTCATCATTCATATGGATGCGTATCCCGGCGTGCCTTTTCGCGGCGCGATTCAAACGGTGTCGCCCATCGCGAACGCGAGCGATTTCTCCGATGATGTCAGAACGCTGTCCGCCGTGGCCTCGGTCGAAGGAAGCGATCCGCGGTTGATGCCGGACCTTTCCGCGGCGGTTGACGTGACGCTCAACGCGCAGGCCGGCGCTCTCATCATCCCGCGCGCCGCGGTGATTTCCGAAAAGGGGAAGTCGTTCGTTATGGTCAAAGACGGATCGGAATTCCGCCGCCAGGAAGTGAAGCTCGGCCCGGTGAGTGATACGCAAGCGGTCGTTGACCAAGGTCTTTCGGCAGGCGATGCGGTGAAAAGAAGCGCTGGAACCTCATACGGGCCGGTGCTTGAAGGTGCGGGGTTGTAGGGGCATTCTCTGAGAAGGTGTGAAAACATTTGAATCTGTCATGCTGAGCCCTTCGCCCGTCATTCTGAGCCGATTCGCTCCTCTTCGAATCGCTCTGAGCGAAGCGAAGAGGCTCACGGTAAACTCCGCGAAGAATCTCCGTATTTCGCTCAGGAT
>JBOGJT010000101.1:0-1506 GCA_050745065.1 Terriglobia bacterium | reverse complement strand
CCCCCGCTACAGCGTCGAACGTCGCTGACCGATGACGTTATGCACAGATGAGGCGCACGGCGAACGTCGCCACGCCTGCCGCGGTGGTACAATGCGAGGGGAACCAGAAGGGCCCTTATCGTCAGGGATGCCGCGTCAATCGGACCTCTACTCCCGCTGGTCACTCGCAATGCGGCGCGGAGGTGTGTTCCGGCCCGGCGGGCGGGTGGGCGTGGCGGTATCCGGCGGCCAGGATTCCATGCTGCTGCTCCATTTCGTGCGGCAGCTCGGGCGTGAAACAGGGTTTCATCCGGCCGTGGTTCACTTCAACCACCACCTCCGCGGCGCCGAGTCGAATGCCGACGAGCGGTTCGTGGCGGAGACGGCACAAGCGCTGAAGCTCGAGTTCTTCCATTCCGGAGCGGACGTGGGGCGCACCGCACGAGATGGAAGGAGAAACATTGAAGCCACCGCCCGCGAGCTTCGCTACCGGTATTTTTTTTCGCTCGTGCGCCAGGGAAAGCTTGATTGGGTGGCAACGGCTCACACGGCCAACGACCAGGCGGAGACGGTGCTTCTGCGGGTTCTGCGCGGCACGGGAACGCGCGGGCTTGGGGGCATCTATCCGGTGCTACAAGGCGGGGTCGTCCGCCCCTTCCTCACCGTCACGCGCGCCGAGGTGGAAGACGAGGTTCGAAAGCGCGGTGTTGCCTTCCGCGTGGACGCCTCAAACCTTGATCCTCGCTTTGCCCGCAACAAGATCCGGCAACACTTGATACCGCGGCTCGAGCGGGAGTTCAATCCCAGGGTTGTTTTGCTGCTCGCCGGCCTCGCCGCGCGGTGCCGTGATGATGATGCCTACCTTGAGCAGCAAGCCAGCGAGATTTCCCGCCCCTGGCGAATCCGCGAAGGACGCGAAGAGCGGATCTCGACGCGAGCGCTGAGCGAGTTTCCACCCGCTCTCGAACGGCGTGTGCTCTGCCAAATGGCCGGCACCGCCAGCGCCGCCCCGCACCGGCTTACCAGCCTCCAAATCGAGCAACTACAACGCCTCTGCTCGGTTGCGCAAAGCGGCAAGGCGCTGGCGCTCCCGGCCGGAGTCGAGGCCTACCGGGAGTTTGACTGGCTTGTGGTTCGGCCAAGGAATAACGAGCCACCGGGGGATGGCTTTTCTTACCTCATCACGCCTCCCGCCGAGGTCGATATCCCTAGTGGGGTGTTCAGGATTCGGAGTTTAGAATATGCTGGACGATCTGACCCCGAACGGCCATATAATAGTAATGAGGGCGTCTATATTGATTTTGATACGCTGGATGGGACCCTCATTCTACGGAGTTGGAAGCCAGGTGATCGTTTCTGTCCTCGAGGGTGCGGCAACGCACGGAAGCTAAAGGAGCTTTTCCGGGAGAGCAAAATACCCGCCGCGCGCCGCCGCAATTGGCCGGTGCTCTTGAACGGAGACGAGATCGTCTGGGTGCGCGGATTTCCACCCGGCGGGCGATTCGCGGCGACGGCTGCAACCCGGCG
>JBOGJT010000100.1:0-7023 GCA_050745065.1 Terriglobia bacterium | reverse complement strand
GCTCGTTATAACGAGCCGCTCATCCGGCAAGACAAAGGGAATAGAACGATGCAAGCTGTCGGCGGGGTTAAAACCCCGCCCTCCTGACCATTCGTGAATAATCCGGGGTAAACCCAGCGATGAAAATTCTCACACGGTACATCTTCAAGGAAGCGGTTTCGCACTCTTTCCTGGGCCTGATTATCTTAACCTTTGTCTTCTATTTCCCCAAGCTGACCGGGCTGCTCGAGTTGGTGATACGAAGGGGCTTGCCGGCGGCGAGCGTCCTCCTGCTGTTTCTTTCTCCCATTCCGAGCGTGCTGGTGATGACCATTCCGATCGCCGTGCTGCTCGGGGCGATGATCGGCCTCAGCCGCATGGCGGCGGACGGCGAGGTGATTGCGGCGCGCGCGGCGGGCATCAACCTGGGCCAGTTTATCCGGCCGATGATGCTTTTTGCGCTGATCGCCTGGGTGGTGGCCTCGGCCATGAGCCTCGCGGTGGCCCCGGCGGCGCTGTGGAAGTTGCATCAGATGCGGAGCGAGGTTGCGACCTCGCAGCTTCCCTATGAGATCAAGCCGCGCGTCTTTATCGATGAGTTCCCCGGCCTGCTGGTTTATCTGAAGGACGTTACGCATGCGGGCCTTCGCTGGAAGGGCGTCTTCATCGCGGACACCACGCATCCGGAAAATCCGAAGGTGACGTTAGCCGAAAGTGGCTATCTTGTCAACGACGGCGGAAATGGCGGCCTCACGCTGCATCTCGAGCGGGGAGCGACGCACGAAGTGGATCCCTCGAACCCGCGCGCCTACTCGATTGTCTCCTTCACCGCCACGGACATTCATATTCCGCTGGGCGAAGCCGCAGCGGCGGCTCCGCGCCTGCGTCCGGCTCCGGCGCAGACGCTTCCGCAGTTAATCCGCTACATCCGCGACCCACGCTACCGGCGCGACGGACTGGTGGAGCTCAACTACCGCCTGGCGCTGCCGCTCGCGGCGCTGGCGCTGGCGTGGGTGGGTATCCCGCTTTTGCTCTACGCGCGCCGGGGCGGAAAGGCGGCCGGCGCGATGATCGCCATCGGGCTGGTGTTTATCTATTACGTCATTATGGCGACGGGAAGGGGATTGGCGCTGGACGGAAGGCTGAATCCGGAAGCCGGCTTATGGGCGGCGAACGTTGTTTTCGCCACCGCCGGGTTGATCCTGGCGCGGCGTCTCGGGCGCGTGCGTCCGCGCGCGAAATGGGTGGCGCGTCTCTCGGGCGCGATGCGGGCACGGCCTGGCGCGGCGCCTGCCGCGGGCGGCAGGCGGGTGCTCCCTCACGAGGTTTTGTTGAAGCCCCGCGAGCTGGGCGGACGCTTGCTACAGATTCTGGATATCTACATTGTGCGCGACTGGGTGTTTTATTTCGTCCTCACCCAGGTCGCGCTCACCGGAATCTACATCATCTTCGATTTTTTTCAGCTCATGAGCGCCATCGTGCGCAACCATGATCCCGCCACACTGGTGCTTTCCTACTACGGCTACCTTCTGCCGAACATCACCTACCTCATGCTGCCGCTCAGCGTGCTGGTGGCGACGCTGGTCAGTTTCAGCCTTTTAACTAAGACGAGCCAGGTGACGGCCGTGAAAGCGGCGGGCATCAGCCTATACCGCATCGCCGTGCCCGTCATCCTCGCGGCGACGCTGGTGAGCGGGGCGATGTTCCTCATGGGAGACGAGTATCTGCCCGCCGCCAACCAGCGCCAGGACGCGCTGCGCAGCCAGATTCAAGGGCGGCCCGCGCAAACCTTCTACCGCTCCGGCTGGCAGTGGATGTACGGCGAGTCGAACCGCATCTTCAATTACCGGTTTTTTGACCCCGATCATAACGTGTTCGCCGATCTCGAGATCTTCGATTTCGACGCGTCCTTCCACGTGACGAGGCGCGTCCACGCCCAGCGCGCATTCTGGGAGCCGCACGTCCACCAGTGGATCCTCGAAGACGGCTGGACGCGCAAGTTTCAGGACGGCAAGGTGACGGATTACATGCCGTTTTCCGTGGCCGCTTTCAAAAATATTGCCGAGCCTCCGGATTACTTCAAGCGGCAAGTCCGCACCAGCGAGCAGATGAGCATCCTCGAGCTCGGCCGTTACATTCATGAGCTGCGCCAGAGCGGGTTCGACGTGGTCCGCCTTTCCGTTCAGTTCTGGATGAAGTTTTCTTATCCGCTGATCGCGCTGGTCGTCTCCCTGATCGGGGTGCCGTTCGCGTTCACGGTGGGAAAAAAGGGCGCGCTCTCGGGGATTGCGCTGGCGCTGGGCATCGCCATCGCGTTCTGGGCTATGTCGAGCCTCTTTCAAGCCATGGGGAACCTCAACCAGCTTCCGCCTCCGGTCGCCGCGTGGTGCCCGGACATCTTGTTCGCGGTGGCCGGCGGCTACCTGCTGCTGCGCGTGCGCACGTAAGCCGCTGGTCATGCGGAGGGCGGCGCGGGCCAACGAGGAGCAGCGCGGCTTTCGACCGCGGACAGGCATCATGTTTGCAATACACGGCGCCCAATCTGTAGCGGCGGCCTCTGGCCGCCGACTTTTCATAGTCAAGACCGGCAGCCAGAGGCCGCCGCTACAGCAAATGCCCGCCGCTGATTTAGAACGCGTCGGTCTGCACACGCGCGAGGAGCTTGGCGGCTGCGTTGCCGAATACCGCAGGCTGGGGAAGCAGGCTTACCACGATATGACTTTCCGCGGAGAAGTCATAAAAATGGCCTGGATGGGCGAGCACTCCATCTTCACGCAAGAGCCGCACTGCCCACTCCTCATCGCTGCGCGTTGAAGGAAGCCGGAGAACGGCATACCAACCTCCTTGAACGTGGAGCCGGCTCACCGGGGACGCCGCATTCAGCAGCGAATCCAGCCGCGCCAGATTCCTGACGACGCGATCAAGGATTTGCGGCTGAAGCGATCGCCGAAGCTCCAATAGGCGGGGCAGCGCGCAGGCCACAGGCGCGCTGAGCGAAAGATAGGTGTCCGCGATGACTTCCAGCCGGTCCCGCGCGCCCCGCACTAGCCGGTCGGGTCCGCTCACCACCATCCAGGCGCACTTCATCTGGGGCAGAGCCGATATTTTTGAAAGGCCATTCAGGGTAAAGGTCAGCATCCGCTTTTCACCCGCGAAACTTGGCGCGCGAGCCAAGGATGCGCCCGGATGCGCGTAATCATAGAACACCTCGTCGGCGATGAGCGCCAGATCATTCTTCTCGCAGCAACGCGCCAGGAATCCCGCTTCCTCCGGTGAGACGTATGAGCCGGTGGGGTTGTTCGGATGGACCGCCAGCAGCGCTCGCGTTCTGGGAGTAAGCGCGGCGGCGAGCGCCGCATGATCCATGTGCCACCCGCCGTCATAAACCAATGGATAGGCTGCCCGGCCGAGATCGTTGAGGTGGACCAGGAATTCAAATAGGGGATAACTGGGGTGGGGAACCAGTGCTTCATCACCGGGGTTCCCCAACAAGCGGAAGATGTACGAATATGCTTCGCTTGTGCCGGCGGTCAGAAATACCTGACTCGGGCTCACGTCAATTCCTTGACCGGCGTAATACTCTACGACCGCCTCACGAGCGGAAAGCAGGCCGTGCGGGTCCGGCTCGTAGTTGAGGGCGCGAGGGTCGTGAAGCGTCCCGAGGATTTGTTCGCCGCCATAATCAAAACCGCATCGGGTGGGGTTAGACTCGGTCAGGTCGAATAGCGGAAGGCCAAGCTCGCGGCGCGATTGCGCGGCGCGGGTGAGTTCGTTAATATGGAGCGGCCACTGTGTGCGTTGAGAAAACATCCGGGGGGTCCGAATCCGCTTGGCCGCGCCGACAGGCGCCGCGACACTCACACTTTATAACGGACGCCGTAAATTTTACGGCGGGTACCGCCTACGTCGCGGCACGAAACGATATGGGCGGGCACCTCAATATTTTCGCCGTGTTTGTTGTAAGGACACGCCACCATGACGCCCTCGCCCAACTGATAGACTTTATCGCTGGCAAAACTGACGCCGCCTTTCGAGACGTTTTCGCTCTTGGTGATTTCGATGCCCCCGAAATAATCCTTGATGCGGATGGCCATCTGCAGAACCACTCTCCGGTGCTTGCGGCGTTCCTTTGCGGAGGGTGACGCTCCGGCAGGGGTGGGAGGTGATAGCGCCTCGCCCGCGGCGCGGATTTGGCTTTCAGCGTAGCCCCAAGGCGTCATCACGCCGCAGGCAGGGCACGCGCGGGCGAAGATGCCGGCCGTATCGAGCACTTCGACTTCGATCATACCGAGCCGGACCATTTCCATGCCCTGGCACTTGCGGCAGGCGAGAAGAGCCTTGGGGCTCTCGTCCTCGCCCTCCGGCGTGGGCGGGAAGCGAATGCCCCACAAACTGGCCCCTTGCGCCGAGCTCGTGGTTTCGGTCTCACCCTCGCCGCCGAGTGAAATTGGGCCGGTGAAGCCGAACTCTCCACCTTTTTCGCTGACGGGCACGAGCGGCCCCGCCACGCGAAACATGGCCTCCTTGCGGCTCAGCTTGTTCACCACCTTCACCTGCTGGCCGCTGCGCAGCAGCCGTGAAATGCGAATGCGAGCGCCGTGCCGGTTAATGTTGATGGTGTGCGCCTCGCACTCGAAGGCAGCTCCGTTCTCATCCTTTCCGCTTACAATCAACGGAAAGGTCATCGTCAGGCGGTCCGAACGGCGTCTTTCGGTGGACATAGAATTGGAATGGCGGCCGGAAGCGACAGCATGACAATGCCCCGGTGAGCGCCGCAACATCATAGCAGATTGGATTCCCGCCGCACCTAGGCGGAATCGAATTCACCATTATACAGTGTCTGCGCCAAACGGGGTCTCCGTGAGTGGACGGCGGGCGAAAAATCAGGCTGGCGCGGAGCGGATTCCGCCGGCGCCCTAAGCTTGAACCGCCGGGGCCATTTCGTACGGTGTTGCAGCGCGGTTGAAATCCCGACGTCCTTTCCCGGGATGAAAACTCGCGCGTAATTCACGCTGCTAACCTGGTTGCTCAAAAACTCCTTTTTGCTGTCAGTCTGAGCGGAGCGAAGAATCTGCATGTAAATCAAACGGGAAAAGCAGATTCTTCGCTGCGCTCAGAATGACATGTGGCTAAAAGCTTCGCACGCGGCGAAAAATCCGCTAAGTGAACAGTATTGGGGCTACGACGCAACCTGTGATGAACCGTACTTACGGTCACGATCCGATTATGAGCCTTGTCTATATTTTTGCGGCGACGAAGTGGGAGGCGCGCGCGGTCGAACGCATCCGTTCGGTGACGTGGACCCGCGGCGCCGAAGATCAGCGAACGAGCGGAACGACCGGTAGAAACTGTGTCCGGATGTTTGTTACTGGCGTAGGACCGGCTGCGGCCCGGGCAGTGGCTCAGAGAATGATGGCTGCGCTTGGGCGGCGTGAGCTTCCCCTGCCTGACGCGTTCTGCGTCATCGGCGCCAGCGGCAGCCTGCGCGCCCGGTTACCCGAGAACGCCATCGTGACTTATGGAGCGTGTCTGCGCGAACGGGGGGCGCCGCCAGATGGTGGGTCGAGAACAGACTGCTCGCTTGCATTGATTCAACGAGCCAAAGCTGCGCTCGACGCCGAAGGAATTCCGTGCGAGATCGTGGCGGGGATTACGTCGCCAAAGGTGGCTGCGGCGCGGCGCGAAAAGTTACGGCTCGCCGCATATGGGGCCGACGTCGTGGATATGGAGAGCTACGAAATCCTTGCCGCGGCGAGCGAGGCGGGCATTGCCCGGCTCGCAGTTCGCGTTATTTCCGATTCACTCGACCGCAAGATACCGGATTTCACTCGAGCGATCCGGCCGGCCGGAGATACGGATACGCTGCTCGCGACGCGGATCGCCCTGCGCGCGCCGATTTCGACGCTGCGGATGATCGTGGCCCAGCAGCGCGCGCTGGCCAGACTTTCGCGTGCTATGGAAGTGGTTTTGGCTTCGCATTGTTTTGACGCTTAGGTGTGCGGGGATCGGCTGATGCCGAGAGCGCGGGCATGCAGCGAATCTGGAATGGCCAGGCTCGTCAGCGCTGGTTCCAAGCATCAATCTTATCCCACGACTGAGGATGGGTCCACAGCGCGCGGAGCTCATTCCAGTAGCGCATTCGAGCCACATCCGCGCCAACTCCGGTGGGAAAGTCCTGCCCATCCACCTGAAACGAAACCGGCGGCTGCTCCGGAAGCTGTGTGCCATACGGGTAATCCCGCACCAGGTGCAGCGCCGCCCAGTCCCAATAAGCCTCGCCGAGCTTGACGGAAATGTCCTGGTGTTGAGCCGTCCACTCGGGATAGGCGTTAAGGAAATCGGCGGGGGGCACAGCTTTGAGCCTCATCACCGGGCGGTTCATGAGGTAAAGAAACAAGAGCGTCGGAATCAACGCTACCAAAACAAGAACCCACCTGCTGCCGGACGAGATCTGGCGCGCGGATGCGGGCGTCACCCTGGCGCTCGCCTGCTGCAAGCGCTCCAGGCTGGCGCGGGACGTTTCATCCATCTGCTGCTGGATCGACTTCTTCTGCTTGCGGAATGCCTCGGCGATCTCACCGTCAAAGTCCTTCCGGTGCGTCGCGGCGACGTCTTTGACCAACTGGCGGATCTGGCCCCGCGATTGCTCCATCGCGGCCTCGCGCATAGATCGTAGCGAGTCTTCGGTTTCCTGAATCAATTGGCGCCGGGTGTCTTCTGCCAAGGCGACAGCGGACACTCGAACCGCTTCTTGAACGCTCGCGGCCGCCTCGGCGGCTTTCTTCTGGAGGCTGGCGTGTGCTCCTTCGAGCAACTGCGCGGCTACGGCGGGAAAATCCTCCGTAGCCTTTTCGAGCGCTTTCTGCTCGAGTACCCGCACGTGCGTTTGGAGTTGCCCGCGGAAGGTTTCGAGGTGAGCGTCGAGCTGGCGCTGAATTCCTTCGACTCCGTGCACCGAAAGCTGCAGGAGCTGCTTTTGATGATCGGCGATGCTGATCTCGGCGTGCGCATGAAGCTTTTGTTGTTCGGCCTCGATGCGGCCGA
>JBOGJT010000099.1:0-5601 GCA_050745065.1 Terriglobia bacterium | reverse complement strand
GGTTTTTCTCGCCTCTTTCGGCGGCGGAGACGCCGCCGCTACAGCTTCCTCTTTCGGCGGCAGGGACGCCGCCGCTACAGCCACGGACGCCGCCGCTACGAACACTCAGTCGTTGGAAAAGTGGACTACGCCGTATGCGTCCACATAACGGTAGATCGGCTCGGCGAGTTGGCCGGGCGTCGAAGCCGGCAAACCCGCGCGCGGCGCCGAGGGAGAGTGGTATATCGAAGTTACCTTGCGCACGTAGTTGATCGTCTCGGGAATGGGCGGGATTTCGCCGTCGCGTCCTACCCGATGCTCGCCCGCATTATACGCCGCAAGGGATAAAGGCACGCTGCCGTTGAACCGATGAAGCAAATAGTGCATAAAGGTAACACCCCCGCGGATATTTTGACCGGGGTCGAAAGGGTTCTCCACGCCGAAGCGCTGCGCCGTTGCCGGGATAAGCTGCATTAGCCCCATCGCTCCCTTGGACGACACGGCGCGCGGATTATAGGCCGATTCCACGCGGATGACGGCGTCGACGAGCTTTGGATCCACTTGCATACGCCCGGCGGTCTTCTGGACCAAGTTCTGAATAGCCGGTGTAACGAAATCCGCTGTCGCAGTCATCGCTGTAGCGGCGGCGTCCCAGCCGCCGGTTTTCGTTGTGGCCGCATGGATGCCGCCCGCCTCACGCACCGAAAGCGCCCGCGTCGGCGTTCTCAACTTCACTTTCCCAGTGTTGATGTAAACGTAATTGCCTTGCTCATTTTGAACAAGAACAATCGAAGGAGTTTGGGCGGAAACCGGCGGAGCAGACAGGCAGATCCCGAGAAAGCTGATCAACCCACCAAGGCGGAGATAACGGGTGTAGCGGAGCATGAGAGCGTGTGCCCCTGCGAGCCGGGCGAACGATGCTGCGAGCTACCCGGCGGGGTAATCCCTGTCCTTCAAGGCGCTTCCCGAACCCGGAGAAGCTGAAGCCGCGGCACAGTGCTGGCGCACCCGCGTCAGCCTTATTATACAACACTCGCTCCGCCTTTGTAGTGCTGGCGTCCGTTGCTGTAGCGGCGGCGTCCCTGCCGCCGGTTCTTGCTGTGGTTAGCATGAATTTGCCATTCGATTATTAGGACTTGATTTTCGGCAATCAGGGTGTTAGAAGGTAATCAGGCGGGTGTCTACGCATACTGCTGGTCTCTGTAACGTACCTAAAGGGATTTTGGGGACTTTCATTTTGGAGACGAGCGCCCATGTTTCTTCGGCGCGCCACGCGGGGGACGAAAACGCGTAGGCGGCTGCTCGCCACACACGGTCCGCGGACGTAGGGGACCGAAGATTCCCATCGGCAGCGCGCCTGTGAGGAACGTCATGCAACCCGTTTATTTTCAATATCGTGCCGGTTTTTCTCTTCTTTCGATTGCAGGGACGCCGCCGCTACAGCATCCCTGCAGTCGGGCTATTTTCGTAACAGTAGAGAACCTGCTTTTCTTTTGGGTCTCTTACCCATGTAAGTCCAAATGCGTTGTGTTACTCGTACTCTTTCCGGGATGCGCCGGCAGAAATCTCCGATCATGGAGGAACCTCACATGAGAAAACTTTCACTTTCGTTCATACTTCTGGCGACTTGCGTTCTGGTTCTGCTGCCGGCGAGCCAAAGCCGGGCGGACAACCTTTATGGTACGATCCGCGGCGTGGTGAGGGATCAGTCCGGGGCGGTGGTCCCAGGCGCCATGGTCACAGAGACGGATGTAACCACTGGGATTTCGCACCAGTTCACCACAGGCTCGGACGGGACGTTCGAATTTCTCAACCTGCTGGCGCCCGCGACCTACAGCGTGACGGTCGAGAAAAGCGGCTTTCAGAAGCACGTGAGCAGCGGGATCCACCTGAATGTGGATCAGATTTTTGTACTGAGTACGCCGTTAGAGGTGGGGACGACAACACAGGAAATCACGGTCGAGGCGAGCACCGCGCAGATCGATACCACGAGCATGCAGTTGGGAACATCCATCACGGGGAAACAGATTGTTGATTTGCCGCTGGATGGGCGCGACTGGACAGCGCTTCAACAACTGCAGCCCGGGGTGGTGGCGTCGTCAGACCGCTTCTTGACCTATTCGACCAATGGCGCCGAGACGCAGCAGAATTCCTATCTGATCAACGGCACGGACTCGATGGACCTGCCATTGAACGAGCCTGGAATTATTCCCAGCCCCGACGCCATCGCTGAGTTTCGCATGATCACGAGCACCATCAACCCCGAGTATGGGCGGAACTCCGGCGCCATCATGAACGTGATCATCAAAAACGGCACGAACCAGTTCCACGGCGATGGCTTCGATTTCTATCGCGATACCACGCTCGACGCACGCAATTTCTTTCAGCAAACCGTTTCACCCTTCCACCGCAACCAGTTCGGCGGCACCATCGGCGGCCCTGTTTGGAGGAACCACACATTTTTCTTCTTCTCTTACCAAGGAAACCGCAACGCGGAGCCGCAAGCTTTTTCGGTGCCAACGGTGTTCAGCCCTGACGAGCGGTCCGGAAACTTTTCTGCCGACACGGGCGGTGCGTTTCCCGCGCTTAATCCCAGCACGGGCGCACCGGCAATTTCACCGTTTCCACTGGTCGGGGCAAACGGCGTGACCTATCCAGCCGGGACCCCTTATGCGACCCTTTTCCCAGCAGGCGTGGTCCCTACGGCTGACTTGAATCCGCTGGCAGTCAAGCTGATGAACCAATTTGTGCCCAACGCGAATGCGCCAGGGAACACCTATACCTTCAACCCCACCAACACCAGAGTGGAAGATCAATACATTACGCGCATCGATCAGAAGATTGGCACGAAGGATGCAATCTGGGGATACTGGTTCTGGCAGCGTTCCCCGGGGACGTCGACATTACCCTTCACCGGCGCAACTCTTCCCGGCTTTGAAGAGACGGACCTGAGGCACTACCAGGAGTATACTGCTGATTGGAATCACATTTTCAGCCCCACGACGATAAACGAAGCACGGCTGGGGTATTTCCGGTTCAACTTTGATGCTGTCGTCCCCGCCAACCCGATCAATCCGACCCAGTATGGTTTCACCGGGATCTTTCCGCAGTTTCCATCGGAAGCGTCGCTTCCGGTGATGAGCCTTACGGGATTATTCACGCTTGGCTTCACCTCCAACGGCCCGCAGCCGCGGCTTGATCAACAGTACAATTTTGTGGATAACTTTTCTAAAATCGCCGGCCGCCACACGCTGAAGTTCGGATTCAATATGGATCGCTTTCAGGTCTACAACCCCTTCCTTCCCAACCTCGGCGGTAACTTCGCTTATAACGGCTCCGGCACGTTCTCCACGGGATTTCCGGGGGCAGATTTCCTGCTGGGAATTCCTGATTCGTACATCCAATCGAGCGGCTCGATTATCGACGTGCGAGCGCGCGAATACTATTCCTACGCGCAGGACCACTGGCAGTTCCGCCCCAACCTTACCCTTATTTATGGCCTCGGTTGGGACGTCGAAACACCCTACATCAACCGCTACGACAAGGGAAAATTAGTGAACGCATTCCGCCCCGGCCAACAATCCACGGTTTATCCAACCGCGCCGGTCGGTTTGCTGTGGCCCGGTGATAAAGGCATTTCGAGCACGGGCGGTCCAACGGTTCCTTACACGGATTTCGCCCCTCGTGTGGGTTTTGCCTGGACTCCCGGCAGCTCGCGGACATGGAGCGTTCGCGGCGGCTTCGGGCTTTACTACAACAGGGAGGAGGAGGAGGGTTCCCTGCAGAACCTGGGCGCTCCGCCTTACTTCCAGCAGTCGTTCGGAGCCGGCGACTTCGGTGGCAGCCCCGCTTTCGCCACGCCCTTCGTGGGTTGGTGCGGGAGCGCGGCGCCGGCGCCCTGTTCAGAGCCAAACAAGTTTCCTTTTACGGCGCCAGCGCCCGGCTCTAACGTTAACTTCGCGCAATTCGAACCCATGTCGCTGAATATTTACAGTCAACATTACGGGGTTCCAATGTCGGAAAATTACAATCTGACCATTGAGCGCCAGCTTACCAATTCAATGATCTTTTCTATCGGCTATGTGGGCAACGTGGGGCGCCACCTCGATGGCGCGCACGAGCTGCAATACGCTGGGACCGCGCCTGGCGTGAACCCCGGCGCCGCGTCTTTGGGCTGCAACGCAGACAATCTGGGTTTCTGCGACCCGAGCACCTTTAATCTTTCCACGCGGTACGGTCCCGATTACAGTCCGCAGGTATTTGGCGGTTTTGGGGAGCAGGTGACGGACTATAACTCCAATTACAATTCGCTGCAGGTCAGCGTGAATAAGAGCTTCGCCCACGGGCTGCAATTCCTCGCGGCTTACACTTATTCGCGCTACTTCGACTACACGTCGAACCTGGAAAGCAGCGCCTTCAACGCGCCAGGTATCGACCCGTTCGACTGGCACAACATGTACGGGCCTTCTGACAACGATGCGCCCCAGCGTTTTGTCTTCAGCTATTACTACACGCTTCCCATTTATCATTTCATTCATCGCCTTCGGCCGCTGACGGACGGCTGGACGCTGACGGGCATCACCACGTTCCAATCGGGATTTCCGCTTGGCCTGTTCAACAGCGCGCGCCCGTCCCTGACCTGCTGGATCTATAACTATTACGCCTGCCCGGACCGGCCAAACGTGACCGGCGCGCCGCTCAACATCGGCAACCCGCGGGGGTACTCCATAAATGGCGAGTCAAATTACTACTTTAACCCCGCTGCCTTCGCGGCGGCCGGGCCTGGCGCAGGGATTGGGAATTCCGCAAGGAACCCGCTGCACGGGCCAGGGCTTAACGACTTTGATATCGCCCTGGAAAAAGACATCCACATTACCGAGTCGAAGTATTTCGAGCTGAGGCTCGAAACGTTCAACACTTTCAACCACACGCAATTTACCGGACCCGGCTTGAACTCGGATGGAGGTGTCATAACCGACGTAAACGATCCGCGCTTTGGCCGCGTCACCGAGGCGAACGACCCACGCATTCTTCAATTGGCCGGAAAATTTTACTTTTGAGCGGCATTGTAGCGGCGGCGTCCCTGCCGCCGCTACAGCTTTATGCTAAAGCCGCGATTGCATCGGCTTGAGTGGACCTACACAAGCTCTCCCATTTATTTCATTACGGCATGCACTGACCGAAGACGTCCGCTGCTGGCAAAGGATGGCGTGCACCGGTCATTTCGCGTCTTCGCGGAAGAAGCGCTAAACCATCGTGTGTGGGTAGGGCGCTACGTTCTAATGCCCGATCATCTTCACCTATTCGCGGGTTTCGCTGATGGTTCCCCTAAGTTGTCGGACTGGGTTAGCGCATTGAAGCGGACCCTCAGCGTGGCTCTTCCTTACACGCGGTTCCCAGCGCCGCATTGGCAGAAGGGCTTTTTTGATCATGCCCTGAGGTCAGCCGAATCCTACGGGCAGAAGTGGGCGTATGTTCGTGATAACCCCGTGCGCGCTGGCTTGGTCACGGTGGCAACAGACTGGGCCTATCAGGGTGAAATTTTCCAGATCGGCATGCTGTAGCGGCGGCGTCCCTGCCGCCGGTCTTTACTATTAAAAACCGGCGGCCAGAGGCCGCCGC
>JBOGJT010000098.1:0-22045 GCA_050745065.1 Terriglobia bacterium | reverse complement strand
GTCCCGGCCATCAGCCCTACACCGGTTACGGTGAACGCCGGTGTGACGACTTCCGGCGTGAATATCAGCGTGCCTTCTTTCAATCCGCCCTCGCTCCAGCTTCAGAATATTGGTGGCAGCACTGGCGGTGGACAAGCAACATCTGCGGGAAGCTCCGCCGTGATTGTGAGCACCGGTAGCACGGTGAATCTTTTTGTTGTCGGCAACGGCCTGGTGGCAGGGACGTTCTACGAGGTGACGGGTGGCGGGGTCGCGGTGACACAGCCCTTGGCCGCCGACTTTACGCAAACAACGGCACCAACCACGCCCGCCGTTAACTTCAATATTGTCATTGCTTCTGGCGCGGCACCCGGACCGCGCAATCTCATTGTGACAAACCCGGCCGGCGAAATCTCGATTTATCCGGGCGGAATCCTGATCGCTCCCGGAAGCTAACATGAAAACTCGTCTTGCGTGCTTTGTGGTACTTGCAGGATGCCTGGTGGCGCTGCGCGCTTCAGCCACCAGCCTGGTTCGGTTGAGCCTTGACCAGTTGACCCAGGCATCGAGCGCCGTGGTGAAAGGGCACGTTGTGGGTCAGGTAACGCAGTGGAACGCCACGCACACGGAGATCGTAACGCTGACCACCATCGCCGTGGACCAGAACGTGAAGGGCAACACCCCAGCGCAAATTGTCGTCGAGCAGATGGGAGGGACCGTCGGCCACATGCACCTGATCGTCCCAGGCACGGAGCGCTTTTATCCGCAGGCCCGCTATGAGTTGTTCCTCCAGCACGGCGCGGCCAACTCCGCCCACTTCCTGTTGGTCGGCATGAGGGAAGGCGCCTACCGAATCTATCAAGACCCACAGACGCACCAGGAGCGCGTGATCAATCCGATGGGCAACATTTTTTACCGGCAGAAGAGCACTCAGGGCGCGGGAACGACATCCGTAACAGTTCCCGCAACGATGCCCTTGGACGAATTCCAGCAAAAGGTCTCGAGCGCCGCGGCGACTCCTATCGTAATCCCGCACGGGACCGCCATCCCCGTTGCAGTTCACTCCGTTTCCTTCGACGGAGTCGGCCGGGTCCAATTGGAGGCCGAAACCACGGCAGAGCTTTATCCCAACCAACAAGTGGTGATCCCTCTGGGCAGCCTTGTGGATGGCTGGGGCCAGGAAGCGGGTGGCCGCTGGACCCTGCATTGGACGGCGGTTTCAATCCGTGGAAGCCAGGCGCGCATCTCGGCTATCAGCCACGCGGCCAGCGTCGCGGGATTGAAAGGCGAGCGCTTGATGCTGATGACGAAGTGACCATGCGAAGCTGTGAAAATATTCGAATCTGTCATGCTGAGCGCAGCGAGGCATCTGCTATTTGTTGAAAACAAAAGGCTGGGATTCCTCGCTTTGCTCGGAATGACATCGCTGGCCGATTTTTTCACAGCTTCTGACAGACAAAGAGGTATTGACGTATGGACCCGAAGATCAGCAAACGCAGCCTGAAAACTCGTTGGCCGTTTCTCACCGTGCTTGCGATTCTGGCTTCCACGGCCATCTTTCTCTTTGCCTACAATCACGAGCAGGATGACGTGAACGGGCCGGTCAAGACTCAATGGTGCAACGGAAACTTCAATTTCGGCTCGCCCTGTCCGAACCCTCCGCTCGTAAGTTGGAGCTTTGGCCCTGCGCCTGGCTCCAACGTGGACCAAACGGGCGGCCCCAGCTATCAGCAGGCGGTTGAGTCGGCGTTCACATCGTGGCAGCAGGCGAGCTTGGGCGCCCAACCGCTCGTGAACCTCAATATTCAGGGTCCGTTGGCGATTTCCAACCCTCCGAGCACTCCTGACGCGAGTGACTGCCAGAACGTGATCGGCTTCACCGATCCGACGAAGAGCGATTTTTCGACCGGGACAATTGCATTCACCTCGCTTCTTACCACCTTTGGTTGCACCGTTTCCGGGCCTAGTTGTCCGGCTGGCTCACCGCCCAATTCTTACCAGTGTTCGGGATCGGGCGGCGGCGCATCTACCTTCACTTGTCCCCTGCAATCTTGCATCGTCGATGCCGATATAGAATTTAATCCCGCCGACACGTTCTCAACCGCCTCAACAACGCCCGCAAACGATTTTGACCTGCAGGAAATTGCGACCCACGAGATCGGCCACCTGTTGGGCATGGATCACAGCGGCTTGGCCAACGCCATTATGTTCGCTTACGGGGATGCCGGCGGAGTCCCGACGCGCGTCCTTTCCGTGGATGACGCCATCGGCATGGGCTCGATCTATCCGTCTCCGAGCTTCGCCAGCATCACGGGCACCCTTTCGGGATCTGTTTCGTTGAGCTCCGCCGGCATCTTTGGGGCGCACGTCGTCGTGATCGACGCCAATTCCGGCAACGCTGTGACCGACGCGATTACGAACACCAACGGCTCGTACAGCATCACAGGCGTTCCGCCGGGCCAGTACAACGTGGTCGCACTGCCGCTGGTTGGGATATACGATCTTACAAATTTCAGCGGATGGGCTTGCGGCTACGGCGAGAACGTTCCGCCCTGCTGCGACCCGACCCAGGACACGAGTTGCAACAAGTCGAACGCGCTGAGCCCGCCGACAAATTACAGCGGAAAGTTTAATTGAGGGGGATTGGTTTATTGGCTCATTGATTCATTGATTCAATCAACAAATGAATCAATGATTAAATCGCATCAATTTCAATTTCCTGTAATCCGGTGGCGCCGTTGGGATAAATGCCTTTCGGGTCTGCGCCTTCGATCCGGCCTTTTCCGTCGATCGCGCGTGCACGGATTTGGCGCCTTCCTCGCCTCGCCGTGATCCACTCGAATTTCCAGAAAGACCACACAAGCGGCGAGGGATTGCTGTAGATGTCAGCGTCTTGCCACGTTCTGCCATTGTCAAAGCTGAGCTGGACGGCTTTGATGCCGTCGAGGTTTCCCACTGCATAACCGTACAGCGTGATGCCGCGCCCGCTGACTTTTGCGCCATCGCGAGGGTCGGTGAAGCGGGCCTGGGCCCACCGCTCAGCGTCATTGGTCCAGCCGCGGCTTTCCCAGAAGCCCATATACGGGCGATCCGTGAATTTGATTCGCGTGATCCACTTCGGCTGCTTCATGCCAAACTTGCCGGGAATAAACACCCGCATGGGATAGCCGTGTTCCGGTGGCAGGTCCACGCCGTTCATTCGGTAGGATAGGAAATTGGTGTCATTCCATATGCGCTCGATGGGATGCCCTGTGGAATAGTCATCGGCGGCATAGATAATGGCGTGTGTGGCCTTGGACGTGGGTCGCGCACGCTCGACCAGCGACTTGAGCGGCGTCCCCGTCCACCGCGCGTTGCCGATGTCGTGGCCGCCGATGGTGTTGGAAATACATTCAAGCGTCATTTCCTGCTCGATGCGCGGCTCGGCGAGCACCTGGGCGTAATTCAACTCGACTGGATTCGCCACCAAGCCGTCAATCTTCAAGCTCCAAGAAGCGGCGTCAACGCGCGGCGTGCCGCCCTTGGTTGTGACGTAGAAGTTATCATTGGGAGTGATCGCCTGCAGCGCCGCAGCCGGACCATATTGCTGGTATCGCCTTACGGATAAATCCCAGGCGGGGTCCGCCAAACTTTTCATGTAGCCGGTCGTCGCAACGTATCCCGCCAGGCTGATGCCTCCTGCAACCGCCCCAATCAACAATTGCCGTCTGTCCATAGGCCATTGGATGCAGCCGACTCATCAAAGGAGGCATCCCGATTTACACGGCGTCTCCTGCGTGTTAGCATCGCTTCGCAAAACTATGACGAGGGGTTTCCTTCACGTCCGGCGCATTCGGGCCGCCGTTCGCTATGCGACGCACATTTGCGGAATTTTTCAGCAGCGCGTTAATCCAGATTATTCCTGAAGCTGTTGGTGCTCGCGGAAGGGCGGGGTTTTAACTCAGCCGAAAACTCGGACTTCCTCCCCTTTCTCGTTTCGCGCGGGGAGAGACTTCAAACCGCTCGGTGGCGCGAAAGACCTTACTTAAACCTGAAGACGATCCCAACGC
The DNA here is from genome assembly GCA_050745065.1 of Terriglobia bacterium. GTDB lineage: Bacteria > Acidobacteriota > Terriglobia > UBA7540 > UBA7540 > RH2-MAG17b. The sequence continues at coordinate 18,017 of JBOGJT010000098.1, read as the reverse complement.
TCGGGGTGATATCGTGGCTGGCGCCCTTGATGAAAGCTGGTTGTCCGGTTACGTAATCTCTGATCTCGAATCGCAAGGCAACGTGCCGTTGGAGAACCACGTCAACTCCCCCGCCAAAATTCGCGGCAAACTGAAAGCCATTGTTTGTATTGGACCCAAAGGGCTGGCACGGTGAAGGGTAGATCGCAGCGCAGGCCGGCGGGGAACCAGCGAAGCGGAAGCGGTTCAGCCCCAAACCGCCGCTGATGAACGGCTGGATTGATGTCCCGACCGAAAGATAACGCACATAATTGAACGAGACCAGATCGACACGGTTGTAAATGGGGCGTGATGTCAAAACGCCTCCCTGCTGAATAGAAAAGTTATTGAAGCTCAAGGAATAGCTCGCTTCCACAGCATTCCTCGGCGTGAGACGCACGCGCGCGCCGGCGGCAATCCGCCCCGCCGAAGAGAAAGAGCTGGACGCGATCGCTCCAGGGCAGAAGAATTTAGCCCCGTTGCACGCGAGCGTCGTTGCAGGACCGGGTATGGTCCCCTTACCTCCATTCAGGAAAGAGCCGCCGCCTTCGGCGAACACCTCAAAGATTGGCGGGCTGCTTTGCGCACGGGCATGTAGAGAAATCGCCAGCGTGATCAGCGTTAACGGAAAGATTACCCGGAAAAATCGCATCACTTCCCCTCCTCGATAGCCAGAACTGTGTCAGAATTTGTGCCGCAACGCAAAATGAACGCCGCCCTCGATCGCGCGGAGCGAGGGCCGGAAGGTTTTAAAGTCCACCGCCGGTACGCTAATCAATTTGCGCCGCCGGTAAAATTCGACCCGTAGATGTTAAAGAAAGGACACCCGCCCCCACATGTGCAGCCCGGGTTGTCGTTGACCTGAATCGCAACCGAGAAATTTGTGGCGACTCCTTTTGCCAATGCGTTCATTGTAACCGTCGCGGAGCCCGAATCGCCTGACGCGCTCGCGCTGATGTAGGCTGCGGGAAGCTGGTTGGCTAGGTTCTGTGCGATGGTGATCGCGTCGTCGGTTCCGCTGTAATAATCGAAAGCCATTGCGATCCCATCGATGGACACAACGATGTTGTCAGAGTCAACGGGATAGCAACCTGGGGGTACAGAATAGTCGACCTCGATACTTCCGGTTCCAGAGCCGCTTCCTTTGGTGCAGGCATGGAGGGCTTGATAACTATCGAGGCGACCTCCGGTAACGGTCTTACCGGAGAGATTGCTATCGGCATCCACGGTGCTGTCGATATCGGTTCCTATCGCTGTACCGGGGAGCCCGCAGACAGAACTCACTAAAGCAGCAGTACCCGTCACAAACGGCGTGGAAAGTGAAGTGCCGTCCAGCGACTGATAGCTGTTATTGTTGGCTAGCGTGTAGATCCCAACGCCGGGCGCGCCGAGTTGAACGCCATTCGCTCCGTAGTTTGAAAACGAGGCAAGCTGATCTTTATTGTCGGTGGCCGCGACCGCGATCACGTTCTGGAACTTGTAGCTCGCGGGATAGAAGGGAGTAGAGTCATTATCGCTCGAGTTGTTTCCTGCGGCAGCCACGAACAGAATCCCGGAAGCGTATGTCTTCCCGATTTCGTCGTGAAACGCTTGATCGTACCCACCGCCGCCGTAACTGTTGTTCAGCGCGATTACACCGCCGAATTTGTTGTTCACTTGGATAGCGAAGTCGATGGCATTAATAAGCTCCGAATCGGTTCCGTATCCAGTAGAATCCAGCCCTTTCAGGCCGATGATCCTGGTCGTCCAATTGACGCCTGAAACGCCGATGGAGTTGTTCCCCACCGCACCCATAACGCCCGCGGTGGCGGTGCCATGGCCGTTGTCGTCGGATGAATCGCATGTGAGGGTGATCGCGTTAAAACCGTGCGAACCTTGCGGGCAGTTAATGTTATTTCCGCCGATGGTCACCGTGAAGGCCGATGGCGCTGACCAAACATTTGCGGCCAAATCGGGATGGCCGTAGTCGATGCCTGTATCAACGCCCCCGAGGATGTAACTGCTTGACCCGGTCGTTACGCCCCACGCGGCGGTGGCCTTAATATCGTCGCCGGGGGTACCGGCCTGGTTCTCGATCACTTGTCCTGTGTTGTGCAATCCCCACTGACTCCCGAAGCCGGGATCGTTAGGGACGGTTATGGCGTGCTCCACGTAGTCCGGGTTGGCGTAAACGAGGCCCGGAAAATCCGACACGAGATCAAGTAACTCTTGGACAGACGCACTTCTTGAGTGGATGAGGATTGCCCCTGTGCCACCTACGGGCTGCACCCTATCCACGTCGCCTTGCACCTGGAGTGTCGAAGTCTCGTCGGCGGTTAGAACAGTCTTGAATTTCGCGATTATCTGGCTCGCCGCGACCGTGTGACCGTTCACGTATTCGACCGGGAATTTTGGTCCAGGTGCGGCGGTTTGTGCTGCTGCGTGCGCCGTCGCGAGGATCGAGGCCGCCAGGAATAGGAGAGATAGTTGCAATACGCGAGTGTACATAATCACCTCCAGAATTTTTGATATCTTCTTGAAAGGTGAGCGCCCCGCTCACGTAACCTGTTATGACCGTATCCCTATCACGTGGGGGGGGAGTCAAGAGAATAGTATCGATTGAGCATATGATATGTCCGGGTCAATTAGCAATTGAAATGTCTGCTTTTAAGGCGGGGCATGGCGGAGATTCATGCGGAGGTGGCATACATTACCCAACGGTGTAATGCGAAGGAGTTTCTCTTCCGATGATAAGGTCCACGAGCGGAAAATCGCTGGTCGTGGCTGCATGCCCCGGGTCCGAGGCACCCACACCATCCAAAGAAGCAGTCGCCCGCTGACGATTCCGGTTACGGTGGCGTTGTCCCCTCAACGCTAAAAAGAAACTTTTCGAGCACTGCGTCGTGTTGGGTGTTTGCCTCAACCATATGTCGCACGGCTTGATCGTGTAATTTCATTTCCCGCGCGGCCATCGCCGTCTGGCCGAGATGGCTATCGATGCGCGCCAACCGGTAGTACGCCTCGGCTGAGCCAGGGTTGAGCCGAAGGCAAGCCTCCATCTCGCTGCGGGCCGCCTGCCATTGCCGGTTCCACTCGAGCGCTTTGCCGAACTCACACCGGGCCGTCGCGTCATTAGGCGCCGCGCTTGCCGCCGCACGGAGCCGGCGCAGAGCGTCCGCGGAGGGCGCCGCGGCGCCGCGGTCGTGTTCACCGCGCGCCAACAACGCGCCGCAATAGGCCATCGCTTCGGCCTGCCCTGGGTGCAAGTCCGCAAAACGGCAGAGCACCCGGACGGCGCCGGGATTCGGCGTGACGGGTTGCTGAAGCTGGATTTCGCCTAAATAGTTGTAGGCGAGCGGCGAATTGGGATCCAAACGGCCGGCCGCAATCAAGGCATTCGCAGCCTCGGCGTAATGCTCAAGAAAATACTGCGTCAGGCCGAGTGCGACGTGAATTCGCAGGGATTGAGGGAACTTGCTGGCCGCCTTTTCGAAGACGATGAGGGCCGCGCTGTACGTCTGATGCCGCAGCAAGTCTAAACCCAGCGTTGTCCAATATTGTTCGTTGCCCGGCGCAAGGGAAACAGCCTTCTGGTAGCTGTGCACTGCGGCCAGACTATCGCCGCGCTTCTCCTCGATATCGCCGATCAAACCTTCGACAGCGCCACTGTCTTCGAGAGACTGCGCTCGCTGCGCGCTAGCCAAACCCGCTTCGAGACGCCCGGCGTGAAATTCTGCTAGCGCAAGATCGTAGTAAAGGTCCGGCTGGTTCGGCGCGAGCTTGATGGCTTGGCTGAATTCTTCGCTTGCCTCCCCGTTCAACCCGGATTGGAAGAGCGCCTCACCGAGACCTGCGCGGAGCGTCAGTTCCTGTTTAGGCGGCAGCTTTAAGCTACGCAGTCTCTCGAGTGTGGAAGCGTACGGGGCGTGGGCGCGAACCTGAGCTTGAAGCAAATCCAGGCCCACGCGCGGGTCATGGGTCGCGTCGAATAATGGGCCGAGGCGCGCCGCCGCCTGCGGCCAGCGTCGCGCCTCCATCTCGGCGACGGCCGTGGCAAGCTGAAGGTTCCTGTCCTCCGGCGCGAGCCTCAGAGCCGCTTCCATTGCCTTGGCCGCGTCATTCGCATCGCCAACGCCGAGGGCCACGGATGCTTTGAGGCGCAAGTAAGCGATGTGCTGAGGGAGTGGGCGCGGAGGCGGAACGCCGTCGAGCGCCGCGGCGGCTTCCGCGTACCGGTGCAACTCGGTCAAACTTGTAGCCCACGCCAGATCAACCTCCTGAGCAGACGTGCGATCTCGTGCGGCCTTCGCCGCCGCAGCCAGCAAGGGCTCCGCTTGTTCAGCACGGCCCAAGCGATCGTAAAGTACCCCAAGCGCCGTCAGCGCCCGCGGATCATTCGCAGCGTATTTCAGCGCAACCTGAAGCTCAGTTTCCGCGTTTTGGGAATCACCGGCCGCTTCATACACTCTCGCCAAAAAAACTCGCGCGGCCGTTTCACGCGGATGCGATTGAAGCCAGCCGCGCAGCAGGCTCACCGCCGCCGGAGCATTTCCCGCGTCCACCAGCGCGTGAGCCCGATTGACAACGGCCTGTTCGTCCCCTGCGTGCCCGGCGACCGTTCCTGCGCGGCCCGCGGCGGCGAACAGCACGCATAGCGCAACCGCCTCGATGAAACGCGACGCTATGGCACCTGGCAGTCTTGCGTCCGCCGCAGAGGCGTATTGGAGGGCAGATCTGCAGAATCGTTTCACAAGCTCATCCATCAGCCTATTGGCCTTTAATAAACAATACATCCCAGCATTTCAGGATGGGTATTACAACCTCCTCATAAGCGCCCTGCGCGTCGCGGCCTTTCACCGCATCGAGTTTGTGAAACCGTCCGCTGTCTACGTCAGGAGACGCCCAGCCAACCCATTTTACGCCTTCGCCATGATGAATCCTCGCCTGCAATTGGGCAAGCTCGGGCACGCCGCGGCTTTTCATCTTCGGGTCAAACCAATTGCTTGTTCGCAACCCTGTCAGGTTGATCAGGTGGACGATTTCAAAGCTACGTTTTCTCCGGGAAAATGTCCATACCGCACCCGGATCTCCGCGCAACGTTTGTGGCGTGCCCTCCAATGTCAGAGAACACGAGGCCGGTTTGACGCCGTCGCGCAGATAATTCTCATACGCCACGAGGAAGTTGTAATAGTTGGTGAGGGCAGATCGAAGGTGGGGGGAGACTTTCGGGTACTGGTCGGCGGGGAAATAGGGAGCGGAGAGCATCCTTTCCCCATCACCCAGCTCGATGTGGGATGCGCCGGCGGCAAACATGACCGCGTCGGTCAAGAGCACGGCACGAGAATTAAAATACCGATTTCTATGCAGCTTTCTTTCCCATGCGGACGGCTTAGGGGCATAGGCGGCAAAGACGAGGCCGGCTCGCGGGTTCGCGGCATGCACTCCATCGGCAGCGCGTAAGATGCTGGCGTAAGTGGCGTCAACCTTGGGCCACAGCTCAGAATAGACGAACTCGCTCGCGGAATTCGCCATCTCGTCTTCTCCCCAGCCGAAAACCGTATTCAGTACCACTTGTTTGTGCAGGAAGTTACGAGCGGCCCGGACGAACGACGGGAAGCTGGCGATGTAGTTGATGTAAGAGCCATCGTAGGCGTAGGCTCCCTTAACGCCATAGGTATCGATATGCCACCCGTCAAATGGATATGCCGCGAACAAGTCCTGCATCCGCGCAAATAGGTAGGTCCTCCAGCCGGGGCTGTCGGTGTTCATATAGAGCAGGCTGGGAGTCGCCCAGCCCGGCGGCAAGCGAAGCCGCTTGATCGCGCCTGCCGCCCTTGGACACGTTGCGTTCGGCCACGCAGCCCACTGAATCTTGACACCGCTGCCGTCGTCCAGCGCGTTGGCGTATGCCGCGTATGCCGCGTCATAGACCATGGCCGTCATGTTCCGGGCGTGGGCGCTTCGAATAAAGGCTAGAACGGTGTTGCGATAGGTGGGCCGCTTCGCCACATCGGCCCATTCGTCGCGCGGGTGAGCGATCGTTCCAGCCAGCGGGACGTGATGCTTGTATACGACGTCGTAGAACTGGAGACCATCGATATGAAACCGGTTAAGTTCGTCCACCCATGCGCGGGCATCGGTGTCCTTTCCGTAGTGCGCCACGTATCCATAACGCGGAAACCTCGCCCAACTCGACGAAACGTCCACGGCGGTCACAGCATTTGCTAATTTTTTGCCGTGAGCGCTTTCAAGGGTGAGGTCCACCAGATAGCCCTGGAAGTCTTTGGCCGGAGGCTGCCACACGATTTGAAGTGGGGTTTGTGATCCGCCCGCAATATTGAGCCGCCGCGTCACGCGCCCCACCACGTTGTCGAGTTGTTCGCAGGAAAGGACAGCTTGCGCGCTGAGGAAGGTACGCGGCGTTCCGTTCGCCAGGCGGAATTGAAGCGTGACACGCTCGCCGGGACGGTAGCGGGCCTTGTCCGTGTGGAGGTCGAGGATCAAGACGTTAGGCGCTACTGCCGCGCGCGCCATCGAGTGCGAGGGCAGAAGGCAGACACCCATCAGGCAAGTAGCGGCCACACGCGCGAACAGTCTCATGAGTTCCCTCTCGCCGGCTGATGATTGACGCGTGTCCCTTCCGTGACACGCCGCGGAAACTGCGGCGGCTTGTAGTTCCGGAAATCTTGCGAGGCAGACTTTCGACGTTCAGAGAAACTGTGGTTTTTCTTAAGAATTAGGAGGCAAGCCGCAGCGTTTCCAGAGGACGGAAACTCTGCTCTATCCCGTGATGCTGCGATGGTGTCGAAGAAGTAGAAGAAGGGGCAGCGGATTACGCGCCGCCCCTTTGCGCGGTTCAAAAGTAGAACTTCAGAGCGAACTGGATTTGCCGCGGGATTCCGATGGTGTTGTATACCTTTCCGAAAGAGCCGGGATTCCCGATGTATGAACTGGGAGGGCCGAAGTTGGGATGGTTGAAGGCGTTGAAGAATTCGGCGCGGAATTCTATGCGCTTGCTCTCGGTGATGGGAAAGCTCTTGAAGAGGCTCAGATCGACGTCATCGTATCCAGGCCCGTGCATGGCGTAGGGCGGGCACGACCCGAACTGGCCGGCAGCCGGAATGGAAAAAGCGGCCGGATTAATGAAGAACCCGCTGCCGCCGCCAACGTAATCGCTGGGATTACTCGTCGCACCCTGGAAGGGGTTTGCGATGCAGTTGGGTGTGGAGTTGTGGTTTGGGCCGGTGAAGCTCTCATCGGGCGCCGACAGCGCGAAAGGATTGCCCGATTGCAGCGTGACGATGGTGTTGAATTGCCAGCCCCCGAGCGCCGTGCTGGCGCGGCCTCGGTTGGCGAGCACTCTGCCGCCTTGTCCGACCGGCAACGCCCAAATCAGATTGCCCACCAGCCGGTTGGGCGTATCCAGCGTATTGTTTGCCATCTCCGCGCCCATGTCGTAAGCGTTCTGGGGCAGGAAGTTGCCATTGATGGGCACGTTGAAGTTTGCCATATTGTGGCTCCAGGTGTAGCTGATCCCGTATGACAAGCCGTGGCTGAACACGTGGCGGAGCGAGGCGTCGAGGGCGTCGTAATCGACGTTCCCGTCGTTTGTCAGATACTCCAGATAGGCGTGCTGGCCGGCGGAGGTGTTCAGACTGGGATAGGGGAACGCAACCAGCGGGCTCCCACTCGAACTGGAACCCGTGATCAAGCCTTGGTTGAGATTACGAATTCTTCCCATGTTTCGGGCGAAATTGCCCGCGTAGTCTGTTTCAAACACAGTGTTCTTTGAAAGCTGCACCTGAACACCAAAGCTTGCGTCCTCCACATAGCTGGTCGGCTGGTTGGGATCCTGCGCGCGAATCTGGAGCTCGGAGAGTGGGACCGAAGTCGACAGGATGGCGCCCAGGGGAAAGCCGTTGCTCAGCAGGAACTGGGGCGTGGTGCTGCCCAGAGATTGGCTGAGGTTGGCGTCTAGAACGAAGGGCGGATTCAGGTTCATCATGCTTTCCGTGCCGTACCGCTCGTGGTGCTGGTAATAAACGCCGTATCCACCCCGCACCACGACGCGGCTCACTGGATGATAGGCAACGCCGAACCGAGGCGCCAGGTCGTCGTACACCGGATGAACTAATGCCCGGTTGTACCATCCGGAAGCACTGGGGGCCACCGAAACGATCCCTCCTCCGTTAGCAGCGGTGAAATTTGATATCTGGTTTTGATGATTCAGATTCGGTGAGAAGATCTCATAGCGCAATCCGTAGTCGAGCGTGAGCTTCGGCGCCGCTCGCCACGAGTCCTGCGCGTAGACGGAATTCCCCGTCATAAAATCGTGCGGGACTAGAGGCGTCTCGAATACTGCGGAGCTCATATCACCGAGCAGAAAATCGGCGACACCGAAACCGACGCTGTTGGTGTAAATGCCACCTGCGGACATTCCACCTTGCGGCGCTTGGATATCAAGGAACGTGTTGTTGAACCGGTAGAATTGGTAGCCGAATTTCAGACTGTGCCGTCCCTTTAGCCATGTCAGGTTATCGATCAACTGGTAAACTTGCGAAATCTGTTCCTGGGGCCTCCACTGCCCGGCCCCCATGGACGTAACCCCGCCAATGCTGATAGGTGGCAGTCCGTAGGTAAACGGACCTACAGGAACTCCGGTGAGACCGTATTGCGGCGCGTCGGATGTTCCGAGGGGCAGGCTCCCCGGAGGGTTGGCAAGCGCAGATTCTCTGTTGAATCCAACCCTCGCTTCATTCAGCACAGAATTGGAGATCGAATACGTCCAACCTACGGTAGCTGCTTGGAAGTGATTAATGATCGTTGCGGCGCCGTTGCTCGCGCCGACCGCAGGGTTTGGAGTCCACAGGGGGTCTACAGAGTTGATGCGATAGAAACTGTAGGCGCCAAAAAGGCTGTTCCTCTCATTGATCCGGTTGTCAATACGGATATCTGTGGAGTCACTGACGTAAGGAATCGGCACTGGGAACTGGTAGTTCGGCGCGCCCGTCCAACTCCCTGGCCGGCCTTGTACTGCAACGGGGCCGGGGATATTTGCGTTCGGATAAAGGTTAAGGAGCTTCGATCCCACCGACTCAATACATCCCGGCTGTATAACGTTTCCGGCGATGCAACCGGTTTGTCCGGGCACGACAGCCGACAAGGAGTACGGGAGCTCGGTGAAGTTCCCCTGTTTCATGAGCGGCGTGGGAACGGTGCTGGTTTGGGTGGACGCGGTGCTGCTGTTGGTGCCCTGGAAATCGGCAAAGAAGAACGTCTTGTTGTGCAAAATGGGTCCGCCAATGGTTCCACCATATTGATTCTGCTCGAAGTGTCCGATCGAGACGCCATTCGCATTATTGAAGAATGTGTTCGCATCGAGGGCGTTGTTCCTCAGGAACTCCCAAAGGTCTCCGTGGAACTGGTTCGTCCCGGATTTGAGAGCAGCGTTGATGAACCCGGCCGCGGACGTCCCAAACTCCGTCGAATAGGTGCGCGTTTGCACACGAAATTCCGAGAGCGCGTCCGGAGGCGGCTGCACCACCTCCATGCTGTTTTCTTGCTGGTTCTCCGATCCCGTGTTGTTGTCGACTCCGTCCAGAATGAAGTTGTTCTGCATTTCCGAGTTGCCGTCGATGCTGAAGCGGTCTGGCGTTTCGTTCGGTCCCGAATAATACTTGGAAACCCCGGGTTCGAGCAAAACGAGCTCCGCGGCCACTCGACCGTTCAGCGGCAGATCGTTGATCGCTTTGCTGCCGACCACCGCGCCTAGACCCGCCGACTGCGTCTGTAATAGCGGAGCGGCGGCCGTTACTGTCACCGCCTGTTTTACCGTGCCCACGGCGAGAGTGAAGTTCAGCGACGGCCGGGACTGCACGTTGATCGTGATGTGGCTATAAAGCTGCGGAATGAATCCCGTCGCGCTTGCCCGCACGGAGTAGGAACCAGGAATTAGCGCTAATACCTGATACACCCCGGCCGAGTTCGTGGTGACGGTCGAGGCAACTCCGGTCCCCTCGTTTTCGACCGTGACCGTTGCTCCCGGCACGACGGCCCCACTCTGGTCCTTCACCGTGCCAACGATCGAGCCCGTGTCAATTTGGGCCAGCCCCACTCCGGCAAGCAGGAACAATGAAATAATCAAGATCAAGGCAATTCGTCTCATTTCATCCTCCAGATTCCATGGTTATCAGTCGAATAGTTTAGCGGCGCGGCAAGCGACTTCAATGCACAGCGCCTCTCCCCCAATTAATTTCTTGTTCATCAGATAACCTATGAATGATTAAGGGGTTGTCGGACAGTATCAACAACCGCCTGAACTGCATTGTCGGCTGCGAAGTCGTTAGGATATATAATTATTAGAGCCGCCTGAGAATTTGATCTGTGGGGTCATAGTGAAGCCGCTGAATATTGCTAAAAAGCTCCGCTTCGGTCTGTTTGAAGCCGACCTTCAGACAGGCGAGCTGCGAAAAAGTGGAGTCAAGGTAAAACTCCAGGAGCAGCCATTCAGGGTGTTGGCGATGTTGCTCGCGCGCCCCGGTGACGTCGTGACCCGGCAGGATCTCCAGGAAGGAGTCTGGGGGTCTGACACCTTTGTAGATTTCGATCACAGCCTGGCCACCGCCATCAACAAGATTCGTGAGGCGTTGGGAGACTCCTCGGACAACCCGCGCTTTGTGGAAACCCTCGCGCGCAGGGGCTATCGCTTCATTGCTCCGGTTCAAGACGTGAGCGCGAACGGCGCTTCCGTCCGGGGAGAACATCCAACGGCCCACGGCGCGCTCGCGCCTAAATTGCGAGGGCGATTGCGAATCAGCATTGCGGTGGCGATCATCGCGTTTGTTCTCGGCTGCCTGACCGTCGCTTTGCTGCCGCCGCCGTCCGAAACGCCCCACCCTCTGCGCTTCGCCCGCATCACTCACTCCGGCGCTGTGTACCCAGGCGAGCTACAGCTCGAAAGTTTTCCTACCTATGTCACCGATGGCACGAGGATTTGCTTTTCGGAAATGAAGGGTGGAAGCGTCGTGCTGGCGGACGGGTCGATCACGACTGGGGACATGCGGCTCCTGGTGACGCCCGCCGAGATTGCCGGTCCTTCTTTGGCGGACATTTCGCCCGACGGGTCGAAGCTGCTGATCAGAAATCACCTGGCGCCCGAGCTTGAGCAGCCTCTCTGGATCGTTCCGGTGCTGGGCGGTCAAGCTCAGCGCGTAGGCAATGTGATGGCGCACGACGCCACCTGGTGGCCGGGCGGCCAGTCGATTCTATATGCATCCGGCAACGAACTTATCAGCACGAAGCCGGACGGCACAGATTCCCGGAAGTTTGTCGCCACGCCGGGCCGGGCTTTCTGGCTGCGCTGGTCGCCGGACGGAAAAGAGCTGACTTTTACGGTGATCGATCCTCAGACGCGCACGCTCTCACTTTGGGAAGTTTCTTCGGCCGGGACTCATCTGCATCCGATGCTTCCCGGCTGGCACGATCCTCCGGAGGAATGCTGCGGAAATTGGACACACGACGGACGGGCCTTCGTCTTCCAATCGACCCATGACGAGAGAACGGATATCTGGGCGCTCCGCGAGAAGACGAGCCGGTTTTCGCGATCAAGCAAAATACCCGTGCAAGTGACGGCCGGACCGCTGAACTTTCTCGCGCCCGTCCCGAGCTGGAACGGCAAAGAACTCTTTGTGATCGGCGAGGAGGTGCGAACCGAATTGCTGAAGTTTGATACCAGCTCGCGGCAGTTTGAGCGTCTCCTGAATGCCATCGGGCCGGTCCGGCGCGTGGCCTTCTCCAGAGACGGAAAGTGGGTCGCGTACGTCTCGCCGGCCAGCGGATCTCTGTGGCGCAGCGCGCTCGATGGCAGCGAGCGCCTGCGACTGACTTCTCCTCCGATGGAAACGTATATGATGCGCTGGTCGCCGGATGGAAGCCGCATCGCTTTCATGGGCAAAACGCCGGGACGGCCGTGGAAGCTCTACCTGATTCCCGCGGATGGCGGAACCCCACAGCAGCTGCTCGCGGAAAAGCGCAACGAAGCCGACCCCGGCTGGTCGCCGGACGGACGCTCGCTGGTTTTTGGACGCCCGCCAGCTTATATGGCGGAAGATTCGACGCCGAAGGCCATCTATATGCTGGATATTAAAACCGGCAAGGCCTCCACGCTGCCCGGATCCGAGGGCCTCTTTTCACCGCGCTGGTCACCGGACGGCCGCTACATTGCAGCCATTTCGCTCAACCAGCGCCATCTCATGCTGTTCGACCGCGCAACGCAGAAATGGACGGCGCTGGTAAACCGAAGTGTGGATAACCCCGTCTGGTCGCCGGATAGCAAGGCCATTTACTTTCATGCTTTCATGGAGAGCAGGCAACCGATCTATCGCGTTTGGCTCAGCGATCACCGGCTTGAGATCGTTGTCGACTTTCAGCACTTGAGGCAGGAGGGCGCGATCAATTACTCTTTTCTGGGATTGACACCCGATGACGCGCCTCTCGTCTCGATTCGCCTTTCGAGCGCGGATATTTACGCGGTGGATTGGCGCGGATTTTGATGGCACGAGTCAACGAACTTCCAATCATGGAAATCGAGGGGGAAACGCAGACGATCACTGCCCCAACACAGGGCTCGGCGGGCAAGGACATCTCTCAATTGACAATACGCGAGATCACCCCGGCCGGCAACGCGATTACGCTCACCGGCGCCACGGCGCGGGACCCTGGTGAAGGCCGACGCGATCGAGAGCCGTCGTGTGCTCGGGATTGGCGATGAACTAGCGCCACACATTGCCGCAACGCGGGTTCCCTGCACTGAGCAGGGTGGCGCCTAGGTTAATTCCGCGCACATCGGTGTCAACCCATCCGGTGTTGGGGTTAAACGCATCCACAAATCCGTATCGTCCCCAGATGGGCCTCCCGCCAAGTTGTCCGCTCTGCTCTTTAGAAATCGCTGGAGCGTTGGCAATTGGCGCGGGTTCGAGCAATGGCGCTATACTGAATCGGGGAGTTGGTCCTCATTTGGTGAGCAACGAGCTGATACAAATTCAAGCCGGGAAGACAGGCACGGAATCCAATGTGTCTGGCAGCGCTGCGCCCACAAACCAGCCGTGCGCGCGGGCAAAGACCTTTTACCTGGAAACGTTCGGCTGCCAGATGAACGTCCATGACTCGGAAAAGGTTTCGGGCGCGCTGGTGGCGAAGGGTTATCGCGCCGTGGGCAGTTATGAAGACGCCGACCTGATTCTTTACAACACGTGCAGCATCCGGGAGAACGCCGCACAAAAGGTTTTTTCGCGGCTGGGCGCTTTCAAAAAGGCGTATCCGGGGAGCTCAAAAATAATTGGGCTGCTCGGCTGCGTGGCCCAGCAGGAGGGCGAGCGAGTTTTTGATCGAGCGCCGCAGGTGAGCCTGGTGTGCGGCTCCGCTAGTTATGGAAAAATCGCCGAACTTGTGGAACGCCTGGAAGCTGGCGAGCGCCGCGTGGCGGGGCTCTCGCTTGACACGGACGAGTGCTTCGAGACGGAGATCACGAGCCGAAGCAACCCCTACCGGGCCTACATCACCATCATCGAGGGCTGTGACAAGGCGTGCGCCTATTGCGTGGTGCCGACGACGCGAGGTCCGGAGCGCAGTCGTACGAGCGCGAGCGTATTGGAAGAGGCGCGGCGCCTGGCGGACCAGGGTTATACGGAGATCCAGCTTCTCGGCCAGACGGTGAATTCGTACCGTGACCCGTCCCCGGCCCGCATGAATTTTCCCCAGCTTTTGCTCGCCGCGGCGGAAATTAAAGGGCTGCGGCGAGTACGCTTTACCACGTCTCATCCAAAGGACTTTGACGAGGACATCGTGCGCGCCATCGACAGCTCGCCGGTGCTCTGCGACCACGTTCATCTGCCGGTGCAATGCGGGTCCAACCGCGTGCTTCGCGCCATGAAGCGCACTTACACGCGCGAGGAGTATCTGGAGAAAATCAGTTGCATTCGCAGCGCGAAACGTGCTATCAGCATTTCTACCGACATCATCGTGGGTTTCTGCGGGGAAACCCGTGACGACTTCGAACAGACGCTCAGCCTGCTGGCTGAAGTGGAGTACGACCAGGTTTTTTCGTTCAAGTATTCTCCGCGCCCGAACACGTCCGCCGGGAAGCTTGAGGACTCTGTTGGCGATGAAGAGAAGCGCCAACGTTTACAGGAATTGCAGGAGCGGCAGCGGCAGATTCAAATCAGACGAAACCAGGCGCTGGCCGGACGGGACGTTGAAGTGCTTGTGGAGGGCTTTCAGCCGAGGCTGCGGCAGGCGGTGGGTAGAACGTCCACCAATCACGTGGTTAATTTTTCGGGCGACGCGGATTGGGCGGGCCGCTACATGAGCGTGCGCGTTGTCTCGGCCGGACCGAACAGCCTCGTGGGAGTGCTCGCCGGCTAGGCCCCGCGGCGATGCGGTCGTGGCCGCCTGAAAATGCCCACAGTGCTAAGGCGCCAACCCTGGGCGCCGCGCAGATCAAAAGGAGGATCCGATGGAAGTCGAAATGAAAATCCGGGGACTGATGATGGACCCGGTTACCAACATGCCGATCGTGATTCTCCGGGATTCCGGCGGCTCGGCGGTTTTGCCGATCTGGGTGGGCATCTACGAGGCCAACGCCATCGCCTTGGAGATCGAAAAGGTGAGCACGCCGCGGCCGATGACGCACGACCTCATCCGCAATCTGCTTCTCGGCCTCGAGACCCACGTGAGCCGCGTGGTGGTGAACGAATTGCGAGATGACACGTTTTATGCCGTGATCTGGCTCGAGCGCGACGGTCACGCGCTCTCCATTGACTCCCGCCCGAGCGACGCGCTTGCCCTTGCCCTGCGCGTAGACTGCCCTATTTTCGTCGAAGATGAGGTGTTGAAGACTTCCAAGGCTTCGGGCGCCGCATCTGACAAGGTGAACAGCGAGGAGCTCAGCAAATGGCTGGAAGGGCTCAACGACGATGACATCGGACGCTACAAAATGTGATGGGCTGTGCTACGGCTTCGGGAGCGCTGAGTGGCCACGGTTATTGCGATTGCAAATCAAAAGGGCGGCGTGGGCAAGACGACGACCGCGATCAATTTGGCTGCTGCCTTCGCGCTGAAGGGGAAGCGGACCCTACTGATCGATCTGGATCCTCAGGCGAATACCACACTCACTTTTTTCCCGCTCGGGGAAATCGAGACCTCCCTCTACGACGTGCTAGCCGATCATCAGACGGCCTTGGCAGGCGTAGTGAAGCCCACCCGAACACCCAATCTGTGTCTCGCCCCGGCAAAACTTTCTCTTGCCAAGCTTGAAACGATGCTGGTCGGCCAATTTGACGCGCCCTACCGGCTAAAGGACGCTCTGGCGCCGTGCCGCGAGAGTTTTGACATCGTCGTGATTGATACACCCCCCACGCTGGGCCTCATCACGGTGAACGCGCTGGTTGCGTCCACGCATCTGCTGGTGCCCATTCAGCCGGGCTACTACGCGATGGAGGGTAGCGATGATCTTCTTGACACGCTGGCGCGCATCCGCTCGCGGCCCAACCCCGAGCTGCAATTGCTCGGCGTGGTAGTGACGCTTTTTGACAAGCGCACCAACCTCTCGCGCGACATCCATAAGCAAGTGCGCCAGGTATTTGGCAAAAAGGTGTTCAAGACGGTGGTGAATAAAAGTGTGCGTCTGGAGGAGAGCCCCGCGTACAAAGAGACCATTTTCTCCTTCGCGCCCGGGTCGTCCGGAGCGGCGGATTACGAGAGGCTTGCCCGGGAGGTTTTACATCGTGTCCAGTAGACGGATCGGCCTGCCCGTAACGGTCAAGATGCGCCACGACGCGCATTACGTCGAAGAAATCATTGCCCGCACGG
The DNA here is from genome assembly GCA_050745065.1 of Terriglobia bacterium. Taxonomy (GTDB): domain Bacteria; phylum Acidobacteriota; class Terriglobia; order UBA7540; family UBA7540; genus RH2-MAG17b. The sequence continues at coordinate 2,153 of JBOGJT010000098.1, read as the reverse complement.
GAGCAGCCATCGGACGGATGATCCCCATCGAACAGATTCAGCCCAACGCGGATCAGCCGCGCAAGGATTTTGGCGAGCTCGCGGGATTGATCGAATCGGTGCGCGAAAAGGGAGTGTTGGAGCCGCTGCTGGTTCGCTTCCTGCCGCAGTCTGACCGGTATATGATCATCTCCGGCGAGCGGCGCTACCAGGCCGCGCGCGCGGCGGGCCTGCGCGAGCTGCCGTGTATCGAAAAGGAAGTGAGCGAAGGCGAGACGCTCGAGATTGCGCTGATCGAAAATCTGCAGCGCAAGGATCTCACGCCGTTTGAGGAGGCCGACGGCCTGCAGGCCCTTGCGGACCGCTTTGCGCTCACGCACGACGAGATCGCGCGGCGGGTGAGCAAGGGGCGATCGTCAGTCACGGAATCGCTGAGTCTCCGTACCATCCCGGATGAAGTTAAGGCGTTGTGCGTTGAGCACGGAGTGCTTTCCAAGTCTCAGTTGCTTCAGGTGGCGCGGCAACCGGGCGATGCGAAGATGCGTGATTTGGTTCGTCGCTTTGCGCAGGGATCCCTCAATCGCGACCAAGCCCGGGCGGAGCGGAATCCGGGCGGAAAAGCCCCGGGCCACACTTTCCGCTTCGTGCCCCCTTCGAAAGAGTTCAAGCTCGTGCTGACATTCCGGCGCAAGAGCGTGGAGCGCGAAGAGTTGATCCAAGCCCTCAAGCGCGTCGTTGAATTGCTGGAAACTGAATGACCGATGAATTAATGGACGTCCTCGTGGTAGGCGCCGGGCCAACCGGGCTCGCTTGCGGCATTGAGGCGGGGCGCGCAGGACTTAAGCAGTTGATCGTTGAGAAGGGGTGCCTGGTCAATTCTATTTTCAGCTATCCGCCCGGTATGACGTTCTTCACCAGCCGCGAGAGGCTGGAAATTGGCGACCTGCCGCTGCCCAGCCTCAACGTGAAACCGACCCGCGCAGAGGCTATGGAATACTATCGTTGCGTGGCGGAATTTTATAAGCTTCCCGTCCGGTATCACGAGCGCGTCGTTGCCATTGAAAGGGAGGGAGGCAATTTCCTGATCAGGGCGGCGGATTCATGGGACCGCACGCAATCGTACCGGGCCAAGGCGGTAATCCTAGCTACAGGTTACTATGACCTGCCGAACCGTCTCGGCGTCCCGGGCGAGGATTTGCCGCACGTTTCCCACTACTATGCGGACGCTCACGCGTTCTACCGGCAAAAGGTGGCGGTGCTTGGAGCGGCCAATTCGGCGGCCGTTTCGGCGCTTGACCTCTACCGCCATGGCGCCGAGGTGACGCTGATCCATCGCGGCCCGGAGCTGAGTCGGCACATCAAGTATTGGATCATGCCGGATCTGAAGAATCGAATCAAGGAAGGCTCAATCCGGGCCTTTTTTGATACCCAGGTGAAGCAGATTGCGAGCGACCACCTCTGCGTTATGACGGGCGATGGCAACGCCCTCCACGTTAAGACGGACTTCGTTTTCGTACTAACCGGCTATCATCCGGACTTTGACTTTATCCGCTCGACGGGCGTCGAGCTGGATCCGGCCACACTGCGCCCGAAGGTCAATAAGGAAACTCTTGAGACGAACGTGCCGGGCCTGTACCTCGCCGGAGTTATTATTGCCGGCCGGAATACGAATGAGATTTTCATTGAGAACGGCCGCTTCCACGGCAAGCAGATTATGGCCAGCATCACGCGAGTGTTGAGAGGGTAGCGCAAACTTTTGCGGCTTGTGTGCGGTCCGCAATCCAGCGCTGCGCGGCCGTTGGCGGCAGATAAATCGTTTTCCTGAGCCCTTTATGATATTCCAGTGCCAGGCGAAGCAAGGCGCGCTTGTGGCAAGTGACCACTTACCACGAACCACAGACGCTCGGAATGCAGACAGGAGAGCAAAGCATGAGACTTCGTCGTTTTGGCCGAACCGGTTGGATGGTAGGCGAATGCGGTTACGGCATGTGGGGGATGGCAGGCTGGAAGGACTCGAATGAAGAGGAGGCCCTGCAATCGCTCCAGAGCGCCGTTGATTTAGGCTGTAATTTCTTTGACACGGCGTGGGCTTACGGAGACGGGCGCAGCGAAAACCTGCTCAGGCAGGTGGTCAAAGCCAACCCGTCGAAGAGGCTTTACACCGCCACCAAAGT
>JBOGJT010000097.1:0-5293 GCA_050745065.1 Terriglobia bacterium | reverse complement strand
GCGCTTGAGGCCATGGCGCACGGAGTACCCGTGCTCGCGTCGAGCACCTCGTCGTTGCCCGAAGTCGTGGGCGAGGCTGGAGTTCTTGTTGATCCGCTCAGCGATAGAAGCATTGCCGATGGTTTGCAGCGGCTTCTAGACAATCCCACGCTTCGCCAAAAGCTCGGCGAGCTTGGCCGCCAGCGAGCGCAAACCTTTTCGGCAAAGGATTTCGCGCTTCAGCATCTGGAAGTCTACCGCCAAGCCCTGAGGGCTTAACCGCCGGAGCCCCTCCCGTACCGAGCGTTCGAGGGTGAATATTCATGCGCGTTGATTCACGATTGTATCGTTCACGTTGGCGGGGCGGAGCGGGTGTTGGGCGGGATGTCTCAGCAGCGGAGGCGAGTGACGTGGCGGCGCAGCCAGGGAACCAGGTTATCGAAGCTGAACTGATTAGCCTCGTAAAGGCCGCCAACGAAGGCATAAACCTGCCGAGCGTCCGGGGCGAGCCGCGCGCCGTTGATGGCGAGAAACGTGTACGTCGTGGCGAAGGCGGTGCGCTTGTTGCCGTCGATAAAAGGGTGGTTTTGCGAGAGGCTTTCCCAGAGCGCAGCGGCTTCTTCGATCAGATCAGCGTAGTAGCCAGTTTGTGGACGATAAAGCGCGGACTCCAAAGCGCCCGGATCTCTGATGCCAGGCAATCCGCCGTAACGCTCGATCTGATCGTCGTGGATGGCCAGCACTTCAACCAACGTAAGAAAATCGCTCATTCAGCGAGCTTCTTATAGAGCGGGGCGAATCGTTCATGACTGACCAGATAGGCGGCCATGACATGCGGCCTCGGCTTCGCTTGCCTGTGCTTCTCGATCAGGTCCGTAAGCGCTTCGTCCACAAGCGCCTGGAGCTGGCGACCCTCCTGATGTGCGAGCTTACGGACGGACGCCAAAACAGCCGAGTGAACTTGAGTAGCGAATTTTTCCCTGGCCTGAGTCACTGATAACTCCTTGCAGCTCAAGGCTAGCATGATATATCATGAAACGTCAAGTTGCGTCAGGGCCGTAATCGAGTGGCGAGAGAGCCGGAAATTCGCGTTCGAACATTGCGCACCGAGGCGAGACTGCCGTTTCCGAAACTCATTGGACTCCCGCTTGCGCGGGAGCAACGGGGGAATGCTTGGCTTCGTACTGCGAGCCGCTTGTACGGGTTGCGATAGTACACGATTGCATCATTCACATTGGCGGGGCGGAGAGGGTGTTGCAGAATCTGCACGCGATCTGGCCTGAGGCGCCCATCTATACCTTGATCTCCAACGAAAAGATCGCCCGGGAGCTGCTTCCCGGCGCGATCGTTCGCACGTCTTTTGCTCAGCATTTACCAGGTTCAGGCCGGTTTTTTCGCGCTTATTTCCCCATCTATCCGATGGCGGTTGAGTCGTTTGACCTGTCTGGCTTTGACGTGATCTTAAGCTCATCTTTCGCTTTCGCCAAGGGAGTGCTTCCTCCCGCTTCCGCCTGCCACATCTGCTACTGTTATTCTCCCTTGCGATACTTGTGGTCGGAGTATCACTTCCACCGGTCCACTGTTTTCCGGCAGCGTTGGAAGCGGATTCTCACGGACCCGCTCATCAGCCACCTCAGGATGTGGGACCGGCTTTCCGCGGACCGCGTGGATCACTTCGTCGCTATTTCCAGTGTGACGGCAAACCGCATTGCAAAGTGCTATCGGCGGGATTCGACGATCATTCATCCTCCCGTCCGGGTCAGCAGCATCTCGCCATCGCAAACGTCGGGTGACTATTTCCTCCTGGTGTCGCGGCTGATGCCCTATAAGCGGGTTGACATTGCGGTTCAAGCCTTCGACGAGCTTGGCTTGCCTCTCAAGATCGTCGGAACAGGGCCGCAGATGGCCGAGCTGAAACGCCAGTCGCGCGGCAACGTGGAATTTCTTGGCGCCGTTTCAGATTCCGAATTGGCGGATTGCTATTCGCGCTGCCGGGCATTCGTCTTCCCGGCGATCGAAGATTTTGGCATTGTCATGGTGGAGGCGCAGGCGTATGGAAAGCCCGTGATCGCCTGCGCTGGAGGCGGCGCCGCGGAGATTGTGCAGGACGGCGAAACCGGTGTGCTATTTCGAGCGCAAACGCCACAAGCACTAACGATGGCAGTGAAGGAATTTGAGAATTTGAGATTTGATGAAGGCAGGATCCGTGAGCATGCGATGCAGTTTGACGAGAGCGTGTTCAGAGAGAAAATTCGTAAATTTGTTGGGGAGAAGTGCGTCGGGGCCGGTTCGGGCCGCCCGGCATGAACGCAGACAGGCTTCGCGGCGGCCAAGCCCTAACGGGATGCGGTTGATTTAATACAAAAGCAGATTCTTCGCGGAGTTCACCCTGGGCGAGGCCGAAGGGCTCAGAATGACAGCGAAAGGCGGTTTTTCAATAACGTGCTACGGAGCCGAAGGCGTCACGGGTACTTCCTGTAGTTTGGTTTCGCGCCCGCAACAGTAACAGTGTCCCGGCTGCACGTAGGTGATGTTGCAGACCTCGCAATAATATTGGATATTGTAGAGCTTCCCGTTACGGATCGCGTAGATGCGGTCCACCACAAAAGTTCCGCCGGAGCCTGCCGTACCCTCCAACTGAAGCTCCCGATTCAAGAGCCGTTTGTCTTCGAGCACGCGCAACAGGTACGGAGACTGCGCCTGCAAGATGTAATTTTTCCGCGCCGTTACCAGAGAAGGGCCTTTGCCCGCAACGCTCTCCAGCGTGCCGCGCAGAATGACCGCTGATCGGCCGGGCGCCGCAGCCGCTTCGCCCCGTGCAGCGCCTGAACACAACGCCGGGAACACCACGAAGCAAACGGAGACGGCAAGGAACACAGGCAGCAAACGGGTCAATGTACCACCGCCCGTTAGGCAAGACGAATTTCTGCGGCCCAAACTCTGGTGATCGTCGAACATTTCAGTTTCTGATTACCCTTGATATTGGCCCACCAGAACCACGGCAAACGGTAGCTGCGCGGCGGCGCCCGCCGCGGTTTTTGCGTCCAGCTTCACATTCATTGTCCAATCCCCCTGGTCGTCTTGCGCCGCAGAGGGAAACTTCGCGCTCGCATTCTGGCTTGGCGGGTCAAGCATCAGCACGGCGGGATGCCCGGTTCCGGCGGTAAGGCGGCTAGCTTTGACCACGGCGTCGAAGCTCAGATTCTGATTGGGATTTGTATCATCCGCTATCGGGATGAGCAACAGGAAATCGCGGTAGGAACTCACGCCCATATGGTTTCCGTCCTGCGGAACCAGCGCGTAGCGCAGGGTGTAGTACCCCGGCTTGATGTCTTGGCCGCGGTAGTCCTTGGCAACCGCCGGGAAGTGCAGCACCCCGACTAGCTCGCCCACGCTGAGGCCGCTGTAGAGGACGTCTGCGGAGGCGCCGGCCGTCGCGACCTCCGGGACATCCTTCCGCCACCAGATCTCACAAACGGGTCCATGTGCTCCGGAGAACTGCACCCCCTGCGGCTCGAGCGCCGCGCTGATGGAAGCTGGAATCGCCGAGCCGGGTGCGCCGCCCGCGGTGGCCGTGTACGACCCCTGCGCGCAGGCGAGCGCAACGCACAAAAATGGGCTGGCGATAAGTAATGCGGATAATTTCCTCAGGTTCATCACGTCCTCTTATTGAGAATTACAAATTATAGTGACGCCATTTGCTTCAGCGGTGTTTTCCGAACGTCGAAAAACCGGCGGCGAGGACGAGGTTCGCAGGGGCCGCTGCTCGCTGCGCCCACCGGTTTTGTGCGCAGCAAGCAGCGCCGCTACGAAGTAGTAAGCGGCAAAGCCGCAAGTCGCGTCCAAAGATTTGAAACGCAATTTGGACACACCTAGGATTCCCCTCCGCTGGGCGGAACCAGTAGTGCCCGGCAACAGAAGGTCAACCTTACAAATGGAATGTCGCAATGTAGGCGCTGCGGTCGTCGCGGCGGTTCCATTCGACGCCCAGGCCTTTGCCGTTATACGCCTGGTCAATCGTGTAAGCCGGCATGGCATCCGAAACCTTGGTGAGTGGAGGATAATAGCGGATCTCATTGCCGCAGATATCGTCTCCGGCGCACAAGCTCCGGGTTTGAATCCGCGCAAGATTACCCGCGACGACCGTGACCGATCCGTGATTCATCCCTTTGCCGAACTCAACGCTGATCGGGGCACGATCCACGCGGACGACGTGCGCTACCAGCGGACCACCTGCGGCCGTAACAAAAGAAACCAGTGCGTTACGTTGCGCGGCGCTGGCCCGCTGATCGACGATCAGAATCGCCTTTGCCGGATAAGGGTTGTGATACGGATCGCCCAGGTTATCCTTGGCGTTGACCACTGCGACCACGCTGAGGCCGCTGAGATTCTCCCCCCGCCACGCGCCTTGGCGGATCGTCCAGACAAGTATCGCATGCCGTCCCGCGAGGCCGACTTCCGAGTTTGCAAAGCAGGGACCGGTGTAAACGTCCGCCGAGCGGACTTCCACGTACTGACCCAAGACCGAGGCGCTCGACGGAATCGCGCAAACCGCCAGCGCCATCACCGCGACCGCCAGACCCAAGAAAAGCTTTTTCATTTTGATCGACCTCCTGAAGCCGTCACTCAAATCCCATGAGATGATTTTACGCCCCGCACGCTTCGAATTCAAACGCACACAGATGCTTCGCAGCGTGCACCTACGAGCATTTCGCAGTGTGGAAATGATTGACGTCTGCCATGATGGGCGCTGCGGCGCTGGTTGCGAGCTATCCAACGGCGGCTTTTTCGCCGCCGGCTCTTTCTTGACTTCCCCGCGCCGGGTGGCTAACATCGGCCTGAATGCTTCGACCCTCTCTGAAAAGCCTTGTTGTAGGCGTCACCGGAGCAAGCGGCGCGCTCTTCGCGCGGCAATTCCTTCGCATGCTCGAAGCAGACCCGCGCGTGGGCAGAATACACCTGGTTGTCTCTGGGAGCGGCCTGAAGGTGGTCCGCGAAGAGCTGGGCATCGAGGCGTCAAAAACCGCCGAGATTCCGGCCAGGCTATTGGGCCGTGCGGCGCGCAAGACCGCTTACTTTCTGGATTCGGATATCGGCGCCCCGATGGCGAGTGGGTCGTACGCGGTGGATGGCATGGTGGTCATCCCTTGCAGCACTGGGTGCGTGGCTCAGGTGGCGCACGGTATTTCTTCAACGCTGATCGAGCGCGCCGCGGACGTTTGCTTAAAGGAGAACCGGAAGTTGATTCTCGCCGTGCGTGACACGCCATTCAGCCGGGTGCACCTCAAAAACATGCTCGCAGCGCAGGAGGCGG
>JBOGJT010000096.1:0-6187 GCA_050745065.1 Terriglobia bacterium | reverse complement strand
GCGTGTGAGGGCGCGGCAAGCAGCGCCCCTACGCCCTGTTTTCATGCTTTGCGGGTGTCGCCAAGCGACATGACAATTCCTCACGGAGCGGCAACGGGAACAGCCGCATGAAAGGTCCAAAAGTATGGGGTGGTATCAGGAGGGTGCGCTGCCGCCACTCCGATCCCACCCCATTTCTCAAAATCGCACGGCGATCGCTCAGAACGATAGCCGCGCCACCAACTGAATATTGCGCGGGCTGTTTACCCCGGTGACCCTTCCGAAGGCGGCGCTATTCAAATTGGTATTCAGGCTGTTGAACTGCGGATGATTGAAGGCGTTGTAGAAATCCCCCCGGATCTGCAAGGTGTAACGCTCTTTGACCGGGAAGTTGCGCATGACGGAAATATCGAAATTGTTTTGGCCGGGGCCAAAGAACAAGTTCCGCGCGGCGTTGCCCAGAGTATCGGGCGGAGCAACTTGAAACGCGCTGGTATTGAACCATTCCGCCAAAGTCGGATTGGATAATTGCGGGTTCCCCACCCTGTTGGGATATTGCGCCCCGGAGAAAAGGCCCAGGGTATTGTTCTGTCCGATCGTGTAGGGGTTCCCATTCTGAAATTGACCCACACCGCTGACCTGCCAATGGCCAATCACCCTGCTCACGACGGGGGTCGAAGACGCGAACCTCCCGCCGGCGCCAAAGGGAAGCTGATAAACCCACGTCGCCACAAAGCGCTGGGGAATATCGTATCCAGCCACTCCGTACTCAGACGCAATGTCAAAAACGTTCTGCACCGAAGCGGCGCGGCAGCGAGCCGGGCAGTCCACGTCATCCATCGTTTTCGCCCACGTATAGCTGAACAGCGCTGAAAGGCCGTTGCTCCAGTGATGTTGGACCTTGACGAGCAGAGAATTGTAATTTGAATTGCCGGAATAGGAAAGAAATTCCACCCCCAAAACCTGCGGATAGGGCCGCAGTAACTGTGCATTGGGGACTCCAAAGCAACAATTGGGAGTGGGAATGATTTGGTCGGTGGGCAAAACGATGGGGAGCTTCGTGCCCTTGTTCCCATCGTAGTCTACTTCTCCAAACCATCCGTGTGGGAATTGATGCTGTAGGCCAAGCTGCCATTGCTGACTGTAGGGCAGCACGCTGCGCGTCTCAAATTGGCCCACCGCCGAGGATGGATTTGTGAGACTCAGCGGAATGTTGAAATTCCCATTGGCGTCAACGTCGTAGGAATAGGGAGGCACGCCTTGGTCGAGTTCGAAGGGTGGTGTAATGCCATCCGGGCTTACAAATTCAGCGCTGACGCTATATTTCGACACCTGGTTGAACGTAGCGAAACCAATGCTGGGAAGTTCGTAGATTCCGTACCCGCCGCGAAGGACGGTGTTCGGCGCAAAACTCCAGGCAAATCCCACGCGTGGCAGGAAGCCGTGGTAGTCATTTGGCGTGAAATGCCTGGGGGCTCCGTTGACGCCGGCAAATTGGATGGCCCCCTTTTGGCCGGTCGCCGGGTCCGTGAGGCTCGGGTTAAAGTTGTAAACCTGATTGTTCACCTCGGTATACGGCCCATCGAACTCCCACCGCAGCCCGAGATTGAGCGTGAGCTTTGATGTCGCCTTGAAATCGTCCTGGAAATAGAGCGCTTCGTAGTTTAACCTCTGCCTGAATTCGTAATCATTCGTCTGGATGGTAGCGGCCGTCGGATATCCCAACTCCAGATCGGCCAGAGACATTCCAGTTTGGTTGACGCCGGGAAGCGACGTGAAGTTTGGGCAGAAACAATAGCTGCCCGGCAGCACCCCGGGGCAGTAATCCTGCAAAACGTAGCGGATTACCTCCCCTCCCATATTGAGGCTGTGACGACCCTTTTGGACGTCTACGGCATCGTTGAATATCCAATGCCGGTCGCTTTCCTGATAATAGCCGCAAGTGCCGAGACTGGCGAGGTCTGACGCTGAGATCGTCGGAAATTGAGTTAACGGGACTCCCTTCAGCCCAAGCGACGATGCGTTACTCGGGTAAGGCTGGGTGAAGTTGTCTTCCTCCACATACCCGAAGCGGAACTCATTCACCACGCTGGGAGAAAAAATGTGATTCCAACTCGCTTCGCCCTGGTAATCCCTCCAACCGTTTTTATTCGCGGTGGTGCCGGGACCCGGAATATAAAGAGCGCCAGGGTCGGTCGGCCCGTCGCGTGCGAAGCGGAACCATGCCCGGTCGGCGCCGCTGAAAACCTGATCGATCTTCTCCGTGTTGTACAAATAGGTATGCCTGGACGCTGGCGCCACGCAATAGTTGAACGGGGAAAGGTTGCAATTTGACGCTGGATAGGCGGCGATGATTTTTGCCCCAACCAGATCGATGCGGCCGGCTGGAATCATATTGCCCAGGAGCGGTTGGCGCACCACGTTTCCGCCCACAACCTGCGTGGTTGACGGATCGTAAATGGGTATCGCGGGTGTCCCCTGGGGCGTTGGCCCCGAGAAATCCCCGGTGCGCTCCGCCGCTGTCGGGACGTCAGAATTGAACACGTGCCCTTGGTCTTGCAGCGTGTCTTCCCAGTCCGTAAAAAAGTAGGTGTGGCGCTTCAGGCCGTTGTACACCTTCGGGATATAGACTGGTCCACCCAGTGATCCGCCGAAGTAGTTAAAGATATTCTTCGGCTGGCTAGTTGACGACGTGCTAAAGAAACTCAGCGCATCGAGGGTCTGGTCCGAGTGATATTCGAACAAGCTACCGTGCAATTGATCTGTGCCGGACTTTGTGGTGGTCAAAAGGACGCCGCCACTGGTCTGTCCATACTCCGCGGAAAAGGGTGACGTCAAAACTTGCAATTCTTGCGTCGAATCGGGCGAAGGGACAAACCCATAGGTGTTGTCAATCGTCATATTGCTTGGCAGTCCATCGGTAATGATCGGGGTGGTCACCGGCCGCCCCCCACCCAGCGTCAGGTTGTTGGGATTGCTGTAATCTGAGCTTGTGCTGCCGACGCCTGGAAATATCCTCGCCATCACAAGCTCTCTTGGGCCATTTTGTCCAATTTGCTCCGGCAGGTTCACCAGATCGCTATGTCCGACCTCCGCACCGATCTGCGATGAGACTGTATTCAATTGAGTCGCCCCTGCATTCACAGTGACCGTTTGCGTGACAGCCCCCACGGCTAACGCCACATCAAGCCGGTACTTCTGGTTCATCGAAAGGGGAATCGTGTTCGTCACGTATTGCTTAAAGCCCTTTTTTTTGAACGTGACCTTATACGTACTGGGCTTCAGAAACGGAGCGGCGTAGGCGCCTGCGCGATTGGTCTCAGTCCGGGTAACCACATTAGTGGTGACGTCCGTCACGGCCACTTCGACAGACGGGACGGGTAGACCAGAGCTGTCCGTGACGATCCCTTGAACGGAAGCTGAATAGTTCTGACCTTTTCCCCAACTCGGGAGAAGCAATACCAGCATGGCGCTGGCAAGAATCAACACACCGTGCATTTTGCCTTTTTCATTAGATCGCACTTTCCTGCCCTCCTTCACCCGCAAGTTGGATGCTTTGCTAACAACTACTTGCACGGCCAAGCGATGGACGCAACGGGTTCCGTCTAAACAAGGCGTCAAGAGTCCGAGCGCAATTAACATTATATGCGCAATTTATTCACATCTATTTCCGAATGTCAAGTTAAAAAATACCAGAATTGGGAAATGCTATTCTCACCCGCCGCCTGGGTTAAGCGCCCGTTTCTTGTTGACGCTTCTGTGGGCTCGCTTTCATAATAGCGCCATGCGGAGACGGGAGTTCATGGCTGCTTCGCTCGCGGCATTGAGCCTTCCAGCGCGCGCGCTCTGGGCCGATCACCACTTTGTGTCCTCTGACCCAATTGTAGTTGCATTTGATTTGGCGTCGTTGCAAGGCCGCTATACCCGGGTGGAGGATTTCTACATCCGCAATCACTACGAAGCGCCTGAAGCGCCTCCGCAGCCTTTCATTACGATTGATGGCGAGGTCGAAAGGCCGTTGCGCCTGGGGCAGGCGGAACTGCACAGGCTGCCCGAGCGGCAAACTGGAACCGTGCTGGAATGCGCCGGTGATCCCGTGAAAGCGGTCAGCCTCGTAAGCGACGGCTTGTGGGGTGGCTGGCCATTGCGCGACGTCATCGCTGCGGCGAAGCCCAAAGCTGGTAGCCGGTACGCGCATCTCGCAGGCCGGGATGGGTTTGCGCGCAGCGTGCCCGCTGAATGGTTAATGAACGGCGGGCTTCTCGCAGCCTCTCTGAATGGGAGTCCGCTGGGGCGCAACCACGGCGCGCCGTGGCGCGCTTTGTTCCCTGGTTGGTACGGCGTGAATTCCGTGAAGTGGCTTGAGGCGATCACCTTTGCACAGAATCCTCTTCCGCCTGAAGGCAATACGTATCTTGAACTTTGGAGGAGCGCTTCGGGACAGGTGGAGAGAAAGCCGCTTCCACCCGTCCAGGTAAAATCGGTGATCACGAGCCCAGCCAGCGGAGCCATCCTGCATCCGGGCAAGCTTCGTATCAGCGGCTTGGCCTGGTCGGGCGCCGGAAAGATCATGAACGTACAGGTGAGCGCAGACGGAGGGCGCGGCTGGCATCCCGCGGCGATTGACTCCGGTCCGAGCCGCTATGACTGGGCGCGCTGGAGCGTTACGTTGGATCTCAGCCAACCGGGGGTTATAGAACTGGTTTCGAAGGCGGCAGACTCCGCCGGCAACGTTCAGCCATCGCACCGCGATCCCCGGCGGGTGGATTACTACGCTTACAACGTATGGGATCGCGTACGTTGTGTTGTAGTCTAAACTGAACACTGTTCACCTAGCGGATTTTTCGCCGCGTGCGAAGATTTTAGCCACATGTCATTCTGCGCGGAGCGAAGAATCTGCTTTTCCGTTTGATTTAGATGCAGATTCTTCGCTCCGCTCAGAATGATAGGCACTTACTTCTTTCGCACAATGGCAAGACACTGCCTGAGTGAACCGTGTTGGGTCTAAACTGGATTATTCATGAAGTTCGGCTCGGCAGTCAGGAGGGCACGGCCGCTTTTTCAAAATTGGGCCGTGCCGTTAAGAGGCGCCTTAGATTTCCTTGTCTTACCGGATGAGCGGCTCGTTATAACGGGCCGCTCATCCGGTAAGACAGTAGGGAATAGAACGATGCGAACTTTCGGCGGGGTTAAAACCCCACCCTCCTAACCCTTCATGAATGATCCAGTCTAACCTGCCGCTCGTTGCCCACGGGCGTTACCTGCAAAAGGCAGAGGGATACTTTGAACGACTTCATCAAGATATGCGGCGTAGGCCTCCTGCTGGCGGCCATTGTAGCTCTAGGGCAAGTCCCGCTTCCCCACGCAGCAAACATAGCCTATTACGACGGCGCGGATTGGAGTTTGAAAGGCGAAGGGATGGTTTGCTGCCCGTGCGCGACCCCTTGTCCCTGCCGCACGAATAGCCAGCCTAGTTATGGCCATTGCGAAGCCACGCTTTACCTGCGCGTCCGGCAGGGGCATTACGGTCCTGTCAACCTCGGTGGATTGCAGGTGGTGGATTCTGGCGGGATGTGTGCGATTCATTACCAACGGCTGGCGGCCCTATTCTTTGATAGCGCATCAACCGTTGAGCAGCAGAAGGCTTTTATGAAATTGTTGGCGAGCATGGCGCCGCATCAATTCAGCACGTTTCTTTATGTCCAGACGGTTCCGTTCAACGTCCAGGTAACCGGAGATCATCTCTTTAAAGTGATCATTCCGGGAATCCTGCAGATGATTGTGGACCGGAATTGGGGGCGTCCAGAGCCGCCCATGCCGGAAGTTGCGGCGCCGGATTACTTTTCGAACCAGATTCAGTACGCGCAAAGCATCCGCTACATCGTGCACGACAGCAACGCGAATCTTGACTTCGATTACAGCCATCGGCAGGCTAATTTCCGCAAGGTGGACTTAAACGTGAACCAGTACCGCTGCAAAGCCATGCTCATTCAGCACGAAGACGGCGCCGGCTGGTTCAATGCGGCACAAATGGAACTGATTAAAACGCAGCGCCTCAACATTCCTCAGCCCGATGCCGTTCGGCAGATGGCGATGCGGCTCCGCGAGGCGCAAGCGCAGTGAGGGCAAGCCGGGCAATCCCTACGCTAATCTTAGCAGCGCTTCTCTTCGCCAGCCTGAGCCGGGCCGCCGCGGCTCAATCCGCAAG
>JBOGJT010000095.1:0-37883 GCA_050745065.1 Terriglobia bacterium | reverse complement strand
CTCACGGCCCGCGCCGTAGGCGACTGCCCTATTTTAGTGCAAGACCTGTAACCACCATCTGTAACCACCCCATGCCGCGAACGTGAGAGATGAAAAGAGACGCGAGCTTAATCAGACCCGCATGAATACTGCCTCAGTCGCATGTTGTCTCTTTTTGTATCCTTCCGTGTAACTTATTGATATTCTGTGAAAGAGGAACTTCGAATCTGTAGGTCGGGGGTTCGAATCCCTCCAGGCGCGCCATTCTTTCTTTTGACGCCGTATCCTCTGAAGATTTCCCAATATAGATATACGGAGCGTCATAAGTCCGCGATGGGCATTTGCCGATCTTACGACGGCCAGAGGCCGCCGCTACAAAGTCGAATGCCGCTATCTTACTGACGTCACCTATCGCTGCGCGAGTTTGACGGCGTTCATCCGCACGTGTCTGAAGAGGGGTCCGCGGCAAATCCTCGGGGCGCCGGTTTCAGCGCGCGAGTTCGGGGCGCCGGGCGAAGAACGGCCGGTTCCGCTGACACCCAAATCATTGTTATTGTTTGATCTACGGTTAATGACACGATAGGTACTTGCGGCGGACTCGTTGAAGCAGGATACTTAACCGCCCCTTATAGACTTACGTGAAGGGGTGAACGCGGCTCTCATCAGGTTGAAGCAGGCGACACGAGAGCCCGGTACAATCCTTGTAGCCGCTCCGCAGGTTCGTGGCACGGGGCAGTTGAGGATTGCTCCAACCCAACGCATCACAACCTTATGGAGGAGGATCAAATGAATTTCTTGAATAAGAAAGCGTTACTCGTATTTGCTTGCAGCATGGCTCTGTGCTTGGCTGTCGCTGGAAGCGCATTGGCCGGGTCAGTGACCATCACTGGGGCGGCGTATATAAATGATTCCGCTGGCGCCAGCAGTGCAACTCTGGCAAACGTGCCCGCTGGCACTGCGGACGTGACCTTTACCGTGCCCACGTCAAGCAGCATCCAATTCAGCAGTTTCTTCGGGGCGGGCTCGTGCGGGATAACTTGCAACACTGGCCTCAATGGTGGCTCGACCAGCTATACCGTCGGATCATTTTTGTCGACGGGCAACCCGGCTGCGACCAACATCGTACAGAATACCTCCGGCGCTTTGGCGAATACGCTGAACAATACCCTTTTTGAATTTACCGCGACCGGCGTAGATATCACTAACGGTGAACAATTTCTGGTGGAGCACGACGATGGGGCTAGCTTCTACGTTAACGGTGGCTCGGCGCTTGCGGGAATCAGTGCAGGCCCAACGGCGCCCGCTTCGAGCACAGTGACCTACAGCGGCCCAACTGTAACCAATGCCACACTTGTGATGGTATATGGCGAATGCTGCGGAGCGCCCGCCGTGTTCGCAACCAACCTGCCGAGCGGCGGCGGCCCCACGCTCACTCCCGAGCCTTCGGCATTCCTACTTTGGGGAACCGGTCTCGGGCTGCTCGGCCTGATGCTGGTCTCACGACGCCGGAAGTTATTTATCTCCTAGTCTGGTCGCTTTCGGATTTACGGGCTTGGGAGCGTTCCCAGGCCCGTGCTGTTTTCACCTCGCCCTCACGAATCAAGACTATTGTCTCCCGTCCCCGTCCCATGGTCTGGCCATCCCTTCCCCCTTTTAGAATAATTTGACTCAAATATCCCTTCTGGCTTCTACTTAAGCTTTGCGACCGGACGCCGCATCGCCTTCGCTAATTGACGGGCACTTCTATAAATGGACAATCGCGTTTCGACCACCGAACCCCCTTCCTCCCCGCTCGCTGCCCAAAACCCGCAGGTCTACCGCTGGCTCGTTGCGGTTGCCGTTATGGCCAGCGCAGTGATGGAGCTGGTGGATACGTCGGCGGTAAACGTCAGCATTCCTTATATTGCTGGAAACCTTTCCGCGAGCATCGACGAAGCCACCTGGGTGCTGACGTCCTACCTGGTCTCGAACGCAATCGTGCTGCCTTTGACGGGATGGCTGGCCAGCCGCTTCGGACGCAAACGGCTTCTCATGACGGCCGTCGCCGGCTTCACGGTTGCAAGCATGTTGTGCGGCCTTGCGCCCACCCTGCCCGTGCTGATCGTTTGCCGCGTCCTGCAGGGAGCTTTTGGCGGCACGCTCCAGCCCACCACGCGCGCCATTTTACTTGAAACATTTCCCCGCGAAGAGCGAGGCCACGCCATGGCCATGTGGGGCGTCGGGATCGTGGTGGCGCCCATCATCGCGCCGGTGCTCGGCGGATGGCTCACAACGGATTATTCCTGGCGATGGGTTTTCTTCATCAACCTTCCGGTCAGCATTGCGGGGCTTATTCTGGTCCACATGTACGTGTTCGATCCGCCTTACCTTCGCCGCACCACCAAGGGCATCGACTATTGGGGCCTCGGCATGCTCGTTACGGGCATCGGCGCGCTGCAAGTGATGCTCGACAAGGGCCAGGAAGCGGACTGGTTCACCTCTCGGTTCATCGTGGCGCTCGCGGTGATTGCCGTGGCGGGGCTTGTAGCGTTCGTCATATGGGAGCTCGTCGCGCGCGACCCGATGGTGCACCTGCGCCTGGTGAAATACCGGACGTTTGGCGCCGCCGTGGGTATCTCCATCGTTCTGTTTTTCGTGCTATACGGAAGCATTCTCCTGCTACCGCTCTTCATGCAGGAAGTATTGAATTTTCCCGCCATCACCGCCGGCGTTTGGAACGCGCCGCGCGGCATTGCGACGATGATCCTGATGCCGGTCGCGGGTATTTTGATTGGCCGGCGCTGGGACATGCGAGCGCTTCTGTTCGGCGGCATTCTGTTCTCCGCCGTCGGCATGCTCTACTTCTCGTTCCTCAACGGCAATGCCGGTCCGTGGAGCTTTCTCTTGCCTCAGGTGCTGATGGGCGCGGGACTTTCCTTTGTTTTCGTGCCCTTTGCAACGATCTCCGTCGATCCCATCCCGAACGAAGAGATGGGCTACGCTACCAGCATTACCGGTTTAACGAGAAATCTGGGCGCAGGTTTCGGTATCTCCGTCGCGGCCACCATGATCCAGCGCCGCAAGCAAGTCCATCAGTCGAGGCTTGTCGCGCACATCAATGCTACCAATCCGCTGTCGAGCAGTATGCTCTCCGCCATGCAACACCACTTGCATCTCGCTGGATCGAGCCTTTCCACAGCCAACCACCAGTCACTCGCCGCGATCTACGCGATTGTCCTGCGCCAGGCGTCGGTGTTGAGTTATATGGACGCCTTCCGCCTTCTTGCGGTTCTTTTCGTCCTTGTCTCTCCCATCGTCTGGATCATGCGCAAACCCCGATTCAAGCATGAAGGCGGAGGAGAGTAACGCAGCGCGGCCCTTGAGATCTGCGAAAGGCCATTGCCGGTCATTCCCGCGAAAGCGGGAATCCAGTGAATTGATGGACCCCCGCTTCCGCGTGGGTGACACCGGTGGCGGCCGCAGACATCCAGGTTGTTGACCGCACTTACAGGATTCAATCTGCCTACCTGGAAGTCTCCACCTTTCACAAACGGGAATCGCACGGTTACGGGAATGGTTTTCCTGTAATGTCCCGGAGGGTAGTTCCAGAAAACGACCTCAGTACATTGCCCGTTCCGCGAGGCAAATCCCTTCGCCGCAGAATTCGTCCCTTTCAGAGCCAATCGGTCAATGTGGAAGTGTAAAGGCAACGTAGGCGGCGTCCCGAGGAGCGCCTGGCGCGCGCTTTCCCCCGCCGGCCGCGATCACCACGTACTGACGTCCGTCCACCTCATACGTGGCTGGCGTTGCGTTGCCGGCGAACGGCAGACCCGCTTCCCACAAGAGCTTTCCCGTAGAATTATCAAACGCCCGGATTTTGCGGTCATAGTTGGTGGCGGCGATAAACAGCAGCCCACCCGCGGTCACGACCGGTCCGCCGTAGTTCTCGGTTCCTGTGTTCTTGATTCCCTCCGCGGCCAGCGCGGGATAGTACCCGAATGGAATCTTCCATGCGTACTTGCCCGTGGTGAGGTCGATCGCATTCAGCGTTCCCCACGGAGGGGTCACCGCTGGATAGCCCTGCGGGTCGAGAAACTTATCGTAGCCGGTAAAGCGATACCTCATCCTTGTAGCGGGATCGGCGGATTCAAGGCGTCGGCTTTTGCCCGTCGTAAGAAACTCAGCAAGGGCCGAGAGCTGATCCTTAGAAAGATCGGGAAAACTTGGCATCCTTCCCCCGGCCTTGCCGAATTATCCGCTTAATTTTTGCGGCGCTGAGGCGTTGGCCTACGCCGATTAGTGAAGGGAAATCCGGAGGTGAACCCGCCATCTTGTCACCATGGCACATACCGCACCGGCTCAAGTACATGCCCTGGCCGGTTCCTGCCTGATAGGTATTTTTCGCCAGCTCGCCAGTCCAAGCAACGTCGTTAGAATTGACGTAAAGGACGCGTGTGCTCGGATCGACCGCAGGACCGCCCCATTCTGCGCCGCCATCGTAGCCGGGGAAGATCACCGTCGGCCGTCCCACGCTGAAGGGCACAAATTGGCCGCCGCTTCGGAATTTCCTAAATTCAGTCACAGCCCATGAGGTACCGGGGCAGGGATCTCCCACCATCTATGCTTAAGAGCAAGTATCGCGGCTCGATCGAGCGCCTATGCCGTCTTATGCGTGAGCAAGCGGAAAATCCACGTGAGAATAATCGCGCCGATAATCGCGATGATGATGGTGTATATCATGCCGCCGCGACCGGCAAAGCCGAGCGTGCGCATGATAAAACCTCCGATCAAAGCGCCAATAATCCCAATCACGATGTCCATGAAGAAGCCGTACCCCGACCCCTTCATGATTTTTCCTGTGGCCCATCCCGCAATCAACCCAACGATGACCCACGCAATGATACCCATGTGTGTTTCTCCTTTGTCGGCTTCAGGTTGTACCGCGATGATCTGTGCACCTTGGACGTGAGTGACAAAGATGGGTTCAAGAAGAACTCTTCACCGGATCAAGTCCCAAAACGCGCGATCGATAAAGTACCCCGGACACGATCCCCGCGATGCTGGGCACGATCAGGAACAACCCAACCTGCGCAAGAGCTTGTCCGCCCACCAGGACCGCCGGACCGAAGCTCCGAGCCGGGTTGACGGAGACGCCGGTGACGTTAATCCCCAAAATGTGGATCGCGACCAGCGTAATGCCAATTGCGACGCCCGCCATCTGGGTGGGAGCGCCGCCTTGAGTTGAACCGAGGATGACAATCACGAAGATGAGCGTGGCGACAAACTCAAAAATGACAGCGGCCCTCACATCGTATCCTCCGGTAAAGCTCACGCCCCACCCGTCCTGACCGAGGCCATTCACGGCCCTGCTGTAACCAGCGATGTGGCCGCTGGCGATCGCCCAGAGCACCGCCGCGCCAGCGATGCCGCCCAACACCTGGCCGATAACGTAGCCGATCAGGTCTTTGCCCTTCATGCGGTGCGCGAAGAAGACTCCCAGGCTCACCGCCGGATTGATGTGGGCGCCGGAGACAGGCCCAATGCCGTAGCACATCGCAAGCTGGGCAAAACCAAACGCAAACGCGATCCCGAGGATCCCTACGTCTTTGCCCGCCAGCACGACAGTCCCACAACCAAAAAGAACCAGCGTAAACGTGCCCACAAATTCAGCGACGTATTTTTTCACTTTGGTGTGACTCCTCTCTGCTTAGTGTTGAGGTAAGGCTGCCGCACAGTTATACACCAACTCGAGGCGCGCTGCATCCGAAAAAAAGTCGATTTATTAAGGGTTTATATCAGGTTGGTCAATAGTCCCGATGCGAGTCTTGCTGCAGTTTTTTAGAGATGCGACACGAGGCGAAGGCTTGCTTAGGATGAATCATGCTGTTCCAGTTTCGCTGCCTGTCAACCACCGAAGAAAACTTCGGGCGCTATTCCTCACGGCCTTTTGCCTTGCGCGTATCGAAGCGGAGTGGCAAGATTACCTCTTTCATCGAGAGGAGCCTTCATGCGCCGTTACACCGTTTCCTTCATGCCTTTGATTGCCATCGGAATTGCCGTGATCTGCTCATCTTCATTTGCACGGACCAAACATCCGGCGCCACAAAAATCCAGCGAAAGGGCCGCCGCCCCAAATGAAAACGGGCCGGCCAACAAGAAGACCAAGGAAGCAGCGGAAGAAAAACCCGTCGTGACCCATCATCAGATCACGGTGCACGGCAGGGTTTTGAGTTACACGGCCACCGCGGGCCTGATGCCGATCCGCGACGACGAGGGGAAGCTTCAGGCCCATATGTTCTACGTGGCATACACGCTCGACACCTCGAACTCGGCCGCCACGCGGCCTTTGACTTTCTGTTTTAACGGCGGACCTGGATCTTCCTCGGTGTGGCTGCAACTGGGCGCTATCGGCCCGCGAAAGGTTGTCTTGGAGCCGGACGGACACATGCCCGCTCCGCCGTTCCATCTCGAAGATAATCAGGACACGTGGCTGGATCAGACCGACCTTGTTTTCGTCGACCCGGTGGGAACCGGCTTCAGCCGCGCCGTAAAGCCCGAATACACCAAGCGCTTCTGGAGCGTGCAAGGGGACATTTCTTCCGTGGCGCAGTTCATCCATCTCTACCTCACGCGCAGCGAGCGTTGGGGATCACCTCTGTTTCTTGCCGGGGAAAGTTACGGCACCACTCGCGCCGCGGGACTCTCGGGCTACCTGATGGATCACGGCATCGCGCTTAACGGCATCGTGCTGGTTTCGACCGTGCTCAATTTTCAGACGCTCTCGCCGGGCGCTGGCAATGAACTTCCGTATCCGCTGTTTCTCCCCACCTACGCGGCCACGGCGTGGTACCACAAGCGATTACCCCCCGATCTTGAAGCCGAGCCGCTCGAGAAGCTGATGAAGGAGGTCACAGACTGGGTGAGCGCAACTTACGCGCCCGCGCTGGCGGAGGGAGATCAGCTCAGCGGAGCCAACCGGCAGGCGGTGATCGACCAGATGTCCCGCTACACGGGGCTGCCCAAAGCGTACATCGACCACGCCAATTTGCGCGTCACGGGATCGGAGTTTCGCAAAGAACTCCTGCTCGATCAGAACCGTGTGACCGGCCGCTATGACACGAGAATTCTAGGCATCGACGTGCCCGGGGTCTCCGCGCACGCGCAAGTCGATCCCAGCTACTCCGCCGTCAACCCTCCGTTCACCGAAGCGTTCAACGACTACATCCGCTCCGAGCTCAATTACAAAACGGATGTCCCTTACCGAATTCTGAGCTTTGACGTAAACCGCAAGTGGACCTGGAACTCTCCCCGCGGCGGCTTCGGCTATCCTAACGTGGCGCCCTCGCTGCGCAGCGCGTTGACTCAGAACCCCTATTTGAGGGTCATGGTGGCGGAGGGCTACTACGACCTGGCGACTCCGTTCTACGAGGTTGAATTCAGCCTCAACCACCTGCAGCTCGATTCAGAGTTCCAAAGCCACGTGATCCAGCACCATTATGAGTCCGGCCATATGATATATATTGACACGCCATCGCGGGATAAACTTCGGGAGGACGTTCGAGCGTTCATGCAAAACGCCTTGAGCGAAGGCGGATAGTTCAATCGCGCACTCTCCGCTTGACACCAACGCAGCGTCCGCTTTACGGCGCGGGTAAAACCGTGCTCTTCCGCTCTGCCGTTCACGTCCCGGCTCTCCAGGGCGCCAGCGAAGCATGAAAATGCGCTCCGCTACTCCCCTCCTGATCCCAGAGGAGAATACTCCGGGCGGCAGCGACGGCTCAAATGAGCTTTCCGGCGGCCTGTAAAATATTCCGGTGGTGAGACATCGCTAAAAAACTTCGAGGGTTCGATGCGAATTTTAAGAGTTGTGGCCGCGCTGACGGCGCTTCTTGCCACGACGGCGGCTGCGAGCGCCGACGTGGTGGCGTTCAAAAACGGAGATCGACTTAGCGGGCGTTGGGCGCGAGTGGTGGGAAGCAGCCTAATTTTCAACTCCGACTCCGTAGGCGCAGTGACCATTCCCCTGAGCAAAATTGAGTCGTTTTCCAGCAGCCAGCCTGCAGTAGCACTGTTGAAAGGCGGAACGGAATTTCATGGACTGCTTTTCCTGCTTCCAACGGGTGATTGGGAACTCGCAATTCAAAATGGTCTGAAGACGATCAAACCAGGCAACGTGGTGGCCATACTGCCGGAGACCACATTTGTGAAGCTGGGAGGGGAGCGGCACACCAAGCTCTGGTACGACTGGCGCGGCGCAGCGAATTTTGGCTACAGCCTTGAGCGCGGGGACACGCGGGCGGGTACCATCAGCACGAGCGTCAACGCCGACCGTGTACAACCTAATCTCCCTGGCGTTCCAACCCGCTGGCGCACCCACTATAATCTGCAAATGCTCTTTGCCCACGCGGAAACCGTATCCACCGGCGCGACCATCAGCTCGAACACGTTAACCACCGGCGTACGGCAGGACTATCTCTTCAGCGGGCACAACTTCGTCTATTCCCAGATGCAGTTTGACCATATCCAGCCGCAAAACCTTAAACTTCGCCAGTCATACGGCGGCGGGTTCGGAAAGGACCTGCGCCGGAGCAGGCGAATGACCTTCAGCCTTCTCGGCGGCCTCACCGTCGAGAACGAAGACTTCCGCAACGTTCCTCGCCGCAACAGCCTCGACGGCTTTGCCGGCGAAAGGATGACGTTTGCCGTGTCGAAGCGCGTGCATCTGGTTAACAAGCTCGATCTCTATCCAAACCTCACCTCCGCCGGTTTATTCCGGGGTGACTCCAGCGCCACGATCAGCCTCCAGTTGAGCCCCAGGCTATCGATGAATGCCAGCGTTGTCGATTTCTATCTTGGCCAGCCGCCGGCAGGAAGCAAGACCAACAACTTCACGGCAACAACCGGAGTCGGGGTTAACTTTTAACCGATGCGTGTACAGCCGCCGCGTGGCGTTATGCTTCGGGTGCTTCCGCTGTGGATTGGCGGGCAGCAGCGACGGCTCAAACGAGCTTTCCGGCAGCCTGTAAAACAGTCCGGCGGTGAAACACCGCTAAAACACTTCGAGGGTCCGATGCGAATTTTAAGAGTTCTGGCCGCGCTGGCGGCGCTTCTTGCCACGACGGCGGCTGCGAGCGCCTCGAACGTGTTCAATCACCCGAACTTCGGCTTGCCGGAGTCGGATATCAGCTCACCCGGAACTTACGGAACGGTGGCCAGCACCACGTATGACCTCTACGGGCAGCAGTCGCGATTCGTCGATTTTATGCTTCGGCTCCAGTTCTGATGCCCACATCGCTTCCTGCTGGTGAGGCGCTCGCCATCCGCCGGCTAACCCCGACTCCGCGGCATCCCGGAATTACAACTCCTCGAGCAAACCCTCCCAGGCCTTCCGTTCGCGGCTGGGAACAAACCGCGGAGCAAGCTTTCTGCAGGAGGAGCGAAGCTTTCTGAGAAATGCCGGGTCATTTTCAGCGCGCTGGAGAAGCCGCGCCAGGCCGGCGGTGTCGCCGGTCTTGAAGTAACCGGGGTAGCTTTCTCCCAGAAGTCCCACCGAGCCGGGAATTCGCGACGTGAGCAGCGGAACACCGGCCACGACCGCCTCGGAGACGACGTTTGCCCCGCCTTCCATGCGCGAGGAAAGCACACACAGCGCGCATTGGCGCAAGACCTGCCGCACGCGCCGCGGCGACGCATCGCCGAGCCACTGATATCGCGGGCTCACGTTCATTTCAGCTCGCGCGCGGCGCGCCATCCCTTCATTCATCGCGGCGCCGAGGTGCAGGATGCGGATGCGAGACGCCGCCGGAAGCCGCCGCGCCGCCAAGGCCGCGCGAAAAGGGTCTTTGACCGGGCGGAGGTGGCCGATCACACACACGTCGAACGCCTGTTTTGAGCGCCGATCTCCGCGCTCGAGCGGCGCGGTTCTCAGCGCCTCGGCCGACTGGTATATCACGCGTACCTTTTCGCGCAGCCGCGGCTTGAGCTCCTCACTGGCTTTCGGCTGAAGCACGATGAGGCGGGTGGCGAGGTCAAGTGACTTCTGCGCCCTTCGGCTTCGCGCGAGATCGCGGTAAAGATCGGTTCCCGTAAGGGCGAGGAGGATGGGTCGATCCGGGTGATCAGCGCAAAACCGCCGGACCGACTCGTAGCTGCGCCGCGCGTGCAGCGCCACAAGCACATCGCACGGTTCCGATTCATAAACCTGCGCGAGCCGGACCCGATGCCCGAGGCTTCTCAAAATGCGCGCCCAGCGGATCGCCGTGACCCTGTTGCCGTAACGTGAGCGAGGCGGCGCCGGAGTGACGATTTCGATTTTCACGTGTGCAATTCTTAGCGGAGGGCGCAGGTGCGGAAACCGGCCCAGACGTCGCGGCGATCGGGCTTGTAAAAATTGCGATACATACTCCGAATCAAGCCTGAACGCGTGACCCAGCAGCCGCCGCGCAGGACCTTATGGTTTCCAAACCACGGCGCGGAGTACTCTTTATATGGGCCGGGCGAGAAACCGGGATACGGCCCAAAGTCGGTCGAGGTCCACTCCCATACGTTCCCCAGCATCTGTCGGCAGCCGAAGGCGCTGTCGCCCGGCGCTAGCGCGTCAACCTCAACGCAGCCCATCGCGTGCCAATCAAGATTGGCGCGATCAGGTGAAGGAGGCTCGTCGCCCCAGGGATACGTCCGCTTATGCGGCGGGACGCGGTGTCCGCCAGGCGCCGGTTTATCGCTGGCCGCCATTTCCCACTCCGGCTCGGTGGGCAAGCGGCGCCCGGCCCATCGGCAGTAGGTGTCCGCTTCATACCAATTCACGTGCAGCACCGGGCAGCGGCTTTCCAGTGGAACCCACTCGGCGAAGTTGCGCCGAAGCCAGCGGTCGCCAGCCTGCTTTTGCCAATAAACAGGATGCTCAGCGCCGGCCGCCTCGCGCCAGCGCCAGCCGTCATCGGTCCATAACTCTCTGCGGCGGTAACCGCCGTCTTCCACAAAGGCGGCGAACTGGGCGTTGGAAACCGCGGTTCGAGCCATGCGGAACGGCTCGAGCCTGACCGGATGCGCCCATTGCTCATTGTCAAAAACGAAAACCACGTCGCGCGCGCTGCCCAGCAGAAAATTGCCGCCTGGAACGTCCACGTCATCCGCAGCCCACCGCTTAGGAGGCGTCTCGGACCGTGACTCGCCGTCGTAGGCTGTTGCGGCGCCGGTTTCTCCATAGCTCGGGGCCCCGCTGACGCTCATCTTCGGCGCAGCGTATCCCAGCGTCTGGCGGGTGTAAGTGATCGCTTCGGCGTGCATGTATTCGTGAAATAGGGCAAGGCGGATGAAATAGGCCTCGTCGTAACCGTTCGAGAGCGGCCCTCGCGCCGGACCGGCCACCCGCGGCGGTGCGGCAATGCGCTCGAGCACCCGCTCAAGGTAAGTGAGTGTTTCTGCCTTCGAGGGAAGCGGCAAATCCCACCGCGTGTCGTGCGCAACGCGGGCGGAATCGTAGAGCGCGTCAGAACCGGGCCGGATGGGCGGATCGTTGCGCCAATGGCGGAGAGCCCAGAGCTCCTGAAAATACGCCATGTGGCCGAGTTCCCAGCGCAGCGGATTCACGATGGCCAGGCGCGGGCCGATCATCTGCTCATCCGTTAAATCGGCCACGAGTTCGAGCGTTCGCGCTCGCGCCTCGTGCAGCACGATCACAAGTTCATGCCGGGAAATGGGGGCGGGCTTCGAACTCATACGCAGGGGGGGCAAATTTGTAGCTCCGCATGCTACGGGCGCTCCAGGATGGCCTCGGCATCGATGGTGATCTCGATTTCGTTGCCCACAACGAAACCGCCGTTGTCCAGGGCGCTGTTCCAACTCACTCCGAAGTCGTGCCTGTTAATCGTCGTCTCGGCAAGAAAGCCCGCTCGCGTCTTCGGCCCCTTGTCCACCCCATCCTCCCACCACGGCGTTGTCCATTGGCCCAGGTAGCGAACCTTCATGCTGATTTCGCGGGTGGTCCCGCGAATGGTCAACTGGCCGGTGAAAATGTAATCGTGATCTCCCACCACTTCCATCTTGTTACTCTTGAAGCTAATTTCGGGAAAATGCTCCACGTCAAGAAAGTCCGCGCTGCGCAGATGCGCGTCGCGATCCGGCTCGCCGGTCCACAGCGATCCGGCATCGATCCGAACTTCGACTCGCGCGTCCTGTGGATGCTGCGGATCGAAGCTCATCCTGCCATGGACGTTCTTGTACTGCCCGCGAACGCACGTTACCATCATGTGCCGCGCACAAAACTCCGCCGCGGTGTGCCCAGGCTCGAAAAACCATTCCGCCATACGCAGCCCTCTCTGTGGCCAAACCAGATTATACCGCCGATTGAGAGTACCGGGCGCACGCCGGTGATCTCGTGCGGGCCAGCCTCGCCACGATCCGCTCGCCGTCTGATACACTGCTCGTACGTCCAAGAATCGCATGGACGAGTTCGACCGGTGGTCTACTTCAAGCAAGCACCTCATACGATCACGAAATCGGACCTTCTGGCAGAACATGAGAGATCGGCATACGATGAACCCCTCGGTGGAGTTCTTTGACCGTCAATTCGCGCGGCAAATTGCCCAGCGCGACTTTGCCCTCAATCCGTTTGAGCAAGCCATTCTGCCTTTTCTTTCGGGCGCCGTGCTTGACCTGGGTTGCGGGCTGGGCAATCTTGCACTCGATGCCGCGAGGAGAGGCTGCCGCGTCATCGCGCTGGATGCGAGTCCAACGGCCGTGGCTCACTTGGGGCAAGCGGCAACCCTTGAGAACCTGCCCATCACGGCTCGCGAGGCGGAGTTGCGCGGCTTGAACGTTGCGGGCACGTTTGATGCAGTCGTTGCTATCGGATTGCTGATGTTCTTTCCGCCGGAAGCCGCGCGAGCCGGCCTCGCGCGAATACGCGAACTCGTAAAACCCGGCGGCGTCGCGGCCGTGAATGCGCTCATCGAGGGCACGACGTTTATGGGGATGTTCGACCCGGCTGGGTACACCCTTTTCGGAGAAACAGAATTGCCGGAGGCGTTCCCCGGCTGGAAGACGGAGTATATGAAAGTCGAATCCTTTCCAGCGCCCAAGGAAACGGTAAAACGCTTCTGCACACTGGTGGCCCGCCGAACAACCGCATAGGAAGGTAGCGCAAAGTTTCACTTTCCAGAAACTCTGCGGCTCTTGCTCGTGCCCGCGGACGCCAGCCCGGGCGAACGGCCGGTATCATTTCCCGCTTCTGCACATTGCGTTCCTATACCGAGCGTCATAAATCCGCGATGGGCGTTTGCCGTGGCGGCGCTCGCTGAGCGCCGAAATGCCGCCGGCCAGAGGCCGCCGCTACGGAGTCGAACGTCG
This sequence comes from Terriglobia bacterium, assembly GCA_050745065.1. Lineage (GTDB taxonomy): Bacteria > Acidobacteriota > Terriglobia > UBA7540 > UBA7540 > RH2-MAG17b. The sequence goes on along the minus strand of JBOGJT010000095.1, from coordinate 24,575 downwards.
CGGACTTATGACGTGATTCATAGATTTCTATTAAGTACTCTATCAACAAACAGTTTTGGACTTCTTGACGATGATACGACCTTAACGTACACTTGCGCTAGCACGACCGAGCCGTCAACGCATCGTTGGGGTGTGAGATCATCGCGACACGAGGGAATCCGGGGCACGCTGGGGGAAACCGCGAACGATCGCGCACTTTTTACGGGCGTGGGGTGCGATCCGTCATGGGTCCGTACGGATGGCACACTCCAGCTCTGATCGTGGTCTTGCTTGCGGCAATCGGACTGGGCGGCTGTGGCATGGGAACGACGGAGTTGCCGGGGTCAACCCAGCCTGGCGGCCCCGGCTTCCTTTCCATCATCACGCAGCAGATTAACGACGGCGTTCAGGGAGTTTCGTACGCAACCATCATCAACACTTCTGGGGGGAGCGGCCGGCTAACGGCGTGCACGGTGGTTTCAGGTACCTTGCCGGCGGGTTTCTCCTTTCCGGTTGCCAGCGGATCAACTTGCGTGCTTTCCAGCAACGGCGCGCCCGTGACCGGGGCGCCGGGGAAGTACACCTTTTCCCTGGAGGCTGGTGATTCCAGCACTCCGCAGCGAACGGACCGCCGCGTCTATTCACTCACCATTCGCCCACCGTTCACCGTCAATGCGCCGGCTATTCTTGATGGCGTCACCGGGCGCAGCTACACACGAACATTCACCGTAACCACGAATCTGCAAAACCATTCCGGCGCTCCCATCGTGAGCTCGGCTGAAGCGGGGAACGGGCCCATTACGCAATGCACGATCAGTGGATTGCCGGGCGGGTTCGAGGCGGGCGGCGGAACTGCGGAGTGCGTGCCCGACTCGACGGGGGTAAATGTCACCGTCACGATGAAGGCCCCGCCGGGAACACTGACGGCCGGATCTTATCCATTCACGCTGAGCGTCACGGACTCGCCCATCCGTTCCACAAATCAAACCGGCGTGGTTGCCCCTGCGTCGACCGCAACAATCTCGCCCGGCTTGATCGTCCGCCAGGAATTCTCGGTCACGCAGACGTCCATTGCCGAAGCCGTGCAAGGGCGAACTTACGGTGTGGCGCCGCTCGCGCAAGGCGCGCAAACGAGCGTAGTATCCACGGCGCCGCTTTTGAACTCGGGCGAAGCCTCCGTACTCGGTAATGGACCGCTCACCAGTTGCACTGTTACCGTGTCACCAGCCGATCCCGCGCTCACGGCCGCCGTAGACCCGAAGAGCCCAAGCCGCTGCCTGCTTAAGAGCGCCGCGGCGGTTGCGGTCTCGGGAACTTACACGGTGGTTGTAAACGCGACGGATAGTCCGATTGTTGACCCTGCGTCTCAAGGCGCCATCGTCGTTCCGGCGAACACGCAGCAGGAGCAACTCACGTGGGTGGTAGCGCCGCCCCTTTCTTACAGCCTCAACTTTGACACCCCTCAAGGCCAAGCCGGCCAGGTGCCTGACGCGGTGGAAAACCGGACATACGGCAGCCCGCCCAAGACTCCGGTCATCGTCACTGCGACGGGCGGCCTCTCGGCCTCAACCGGGCTCAGCATCCAAGTGGGTGGTACGGCGCCCATAGGAATAATCTGCGCGACATCCGCGCCCAATCCGCAGCCGCCCGGTCTGACGGCGGAGCTGGTTTGCGGTAGCCGAGGTAGCCCCGTCACCGCTGCCCCAGGCGCTTCCAGCTTTACCATCTCCATCAGCGACCCGGGTAACGCGGCGACGCCCGGGGGATCGACGGCCACGGATGCGAATGGGCATTCCAGCCACGTGCTCGACGTTGACCCGCCGCTTTCACTTGGGGTGAACCTGAGCAATCCGTTGCCGCCCGGCGTCTCGGGCCGGAGCTACGGCACGCTACCATCCCAACCCGTGCTCTACAGCGCCTCAGGGGGACTCGGCGGCTACACCTTCGCCACGCCGGCCGCGCTCGCGTCGCCGGGAGCGGCGTTCCCGCAGGGTGTCGCGTGTGCCCAAGGGTCCGGATCTGCGGCCAAAACATTCGCTTGCTCGGCCAGCGCCATCACGGCGGCTGGTAGCGCCACGGCTCCTTACGGCCCCATTCCCGTTACAGTAAACGATGCGGCGAACGCCACCACCCCGGACGGCGGAACGTCCGGAACGACGGCCACGCAAAACCGGACGCTTTCCGTTGAGCCGCCGCTTTCCATCACGCCGGTGGCGGGAATTGATCCGCCGCCCGCGGGTGTCCAGGGGCGAAGTTACGGGTCGGGAACCGGCTTCGCTCCACTTGCGTACGTCATCTCCGGAGGTGACCCGCCGTATACGAACTTTGCTTTTCCCGCGTCCGTGGGGTCGCCGGTCGCCATCGCGCCGTCGACACCCGAAGGCGGCGTTCCCACACCGGTCGCTTGCGCAAGCGTTGTCGTGGGAACATCCACAGAGGCGGTTTGCTCGACGAACGGCGCGAACATCGGCGCGACGCCTGGAGCGTACCCTTTTCAGTTCAGCGTGTCGGACACAGGCTCCGGCGAGACCGCTCCGGCCACGATCGCGCTCGCGCCGAGGACGATCACCATCAATGCGCCGCTCGCATGGAATGGCGCGAATCCAACATCGAACGCGCCGCCGCCTGGCGTCAAGGGCCGCACTTACGGCGGAACTGGGTTCATCCCGTTGACTTTTAACACCACGGGCGGCATTGGCGCGTATTCGTTCTCGCTGCCCCCTGTGGCGGCTACGCCCGGAAGCAACGCCCTTCCAGCCGGGATTACCTGCGCGGCCAGCTCTGGTTCGCAGGTGGTCTGCTCGAGCGGTGCCGGCGCCGTTGCGGCGGTCCCAGGCGCCTACTCGTTTTCCATCACGGTGAATGACACGGCAGACGCCACCACGCCTGGCAGTCAAACATCGAACACCGGCGCAACCGTCACCAAGCCTTTGGCAATCGAGGCGCCGCTTTCGTTCAATCCCACTTCGCAGGCGCTCGAGCCAGCGGTAATAGGCCGCGCGTATGGCGAAGGCGCGGGGTGCTCCGGCGGAAATTGTCAACCGTTCAATTACACACTGAGCGGCGGGTTGGGCGGCTATCAGCAGACGATCAGTCTAACGAACGGCATCTCGTGCTCGCTGCAACCGCCCGGCGGCGCGAGTTACCAATGTGCGAGCGCGGCGGTTGCCGGCCCCGCCGGCACGCCGGTATTAAACATTACCGCGACCGATACGGCCAATGCGTCAACACCCGCTGGAAGCGCTTCGAGCACGGCAGCCACGGCGACAGCCACACTCCCCATCAACGCGGCAATGACGATCACCGCTCCCGCCGCGGCGCTGCCGCCCGCCGTCGCCGGCCGGACGTACGGCTCCGGCGCTAGCTGCTCCGGCGGAGCGTGCCAGGCGATCGTCTTTAATATACAAGGTGGTTTGGGTGGCTACAGCGCGAGCGCAACGCCCAGTGGCTTTCCCGGCTCCTTCGCCTGCCCATTCAGCTCCACCGGCTCACTTTCCGGCACGTATTCCTGCGCCACCGCAAGCGGCGTGAGCGGCACAAGTCCAGCCACGCTTAGCGTCTCCGCCTCGGATACGGCGAACGCTTTCGCCCCCACGGCTCAGGCAAACAGCAACACGGCCACGCTGACCATCTTTCCTGAAATCACCGTCACCGGACCCACCACAGCCCTGCCCGCCGCGGTGGCCGGGCGCAGCTACGGGTTTGGCAGCGACTGCGGCGCGAGCTCCAACGTTAATTGCCAGCCGATCGTTTATAGCGTAAACGGGGGATTGGGAGGCTACAGTTCGCCGCCGACTCTGGATGGATATCCTGGCGGCTTTGCGTGCCAAGCTCCGGTCAACGGTCCCGGGCCTGTGCCCTCGGCAAATTACACTTGCCTGAGCACCGGCGCCGTCTCAGGTCCCGGATCATACACCGTCGGGCTCTCGGTGGCGGACACGGCGAATGCTTCCGCCCCGCAAGTGAGCACAGCAAAAGCCAGCAACACCGCGCCGCTCACCGTTGATAGTCCGCTGGCGCTTGCGCTCAGCTCCGGCACACCGCCGGCCGCGGTCGACCAGCGTGCTTACGGAACAGGAGTCGGCTGCACCGGCGGCGGCAATTGCGCGCCAATCAGCTTCACCGTCTCGAACGGTCTTGGCAGCGGAAACTACGCGTCGGCGGCGACCGTCGCCGCTCCAACCGCCGGCTTCGCCTGTTCGCTGGCCTCGCCGGGTTCCTCCATCTATAACTGCTCCGCCAGTCCGGTGAGCGTGACGCCGACGCCCACGACGCCTGCACAGGAGACGCTGGCGGTCACTGCATCGGACGTCGCCAATGCTTCGACACCCGCCGGAACAAGTTCCGGCACGAGCGCCACCGCGAACGCGTCGCTGAACGTTGAGCCGCCATTCACGCTCAAAGCCGCAAACACGTCGCCGGCAACTGCGGTGGTGGGGCGGACCTACGGATCAGGATCAACCTGCGGGAGCGGCGGCACGTCCGCGTGCCAGACGGTCATTTACAACGCTGCAGGAGGCCTCGGAACCTATCAATCGAGCGCCACCTTTTCAACGGCGAGCGCGCCGCTCGGCGGCATGGGCTTCGCCTGCCCGCTCAGCGGCAGCCAGTACAATTGCAGCAGCGTCTCCGTGGCGCCATCGCCTTCAATCACAACTCCGACGTCCACTCAGCTTACTGTAACGGCTTCAGATGGCAACAACGCCTCCGCGCCCACGCAAACGGCCTCCGATAACACCGTTTCGCTCACGGTGAATCCCGTGCTGCAACTGACGCTTACGCCTTCGTCCCCACCCCCGGACGCGGTGACTGGCCGCAGCTACGGCACGGCAGCCGCGCCAAATTGCGCCGGAGGAAAAGCGTGCTCGCCGATTGTGTTTACGGCGACCTTCGGTACCGGGTCGTACACGTTTCCCAGCGCGACGCCGGCCGATTTGTCCACGGCCGGGTTTACCTGTCCTGCGGTGAGCGGTGCGACGTATTCCTGTACTGCCACCAATGTCTCCGCAACCGCGGCGGTTGATCTCTCGACCGTATCCGTGAAAGATGTAGCCAACGCTTCGACGCCGGCCACAACCTCGCCGGTGGATATCGCAACAAACCTTCCGGTCGCTGCGCAGCTCACTATTCAACAAACGCTGTTACCCAATGCTCTCATCGATTATAGCTACGGCCCCACGCTCACAGCGCAAAACGGGCTGGGAGGCTATCAGTGGGTTTTGCCGGGAGCTACCCCTGCCGGGGCGTGCACCACCGCCCCTGCGGCGACCGCGCCCGCAGGACTGGCCGCTAGCAGCGCTTCCGGCTCGCCGATCACGTTGAAGGGCCCACTCACGGCCCCGGCGAGCGCGGCGGATACCGACTTCACGTTTGGGATCTGCTTGAGCGACACCGCTAACCAAACCACCCCGGCCGCCTCTGCCCTTCCAAACAATACACCGCAGAAGTACACCGTCAACGTCTTCAACCGTTACGCGTTCGTTGTCGACACAGGGACGCCGCAGAAGGTTCGAGTAATCAACACCGGAGAAAGCGCGGTGAGCCCGAGCGATCCCGGCATTGCAGTGCCGGTTACGGGCCCGGGCTCGGCGCCGGGCGACATGGCAGTAACTCCAAACGGAAACTACGCCTTCGTGCTGCTGCCCGCCACAAATTCTTTCGACGTAATCGATACCATCACTCATTCCCTGGTGACCACGACTGGCTTCCCGTCTGGCTCCAGTTGCGCATCGCCCGTCGGAGTGGCTTTTTCATCTGACAGCACGAAAGCCTACTTCGCGTGCGGCGGCTCTCCCGCCGCCGTTGTTGAGCTGAACATCACCAACGTCGCAGCGCCTGTTGGCGTTGCGTCGGCGACTGTCGCGTCCGCCAATGGTGTTCCGGCGGCGATGGCTTTAACTCCCGATGGGACGGCGCTATACGTGGCAACTTCCGCATCTACGCCCAATGTTTTGATATACAATCCCGCGAATCTGGCTTCAACACCAATTACCGTAACGTTGACGGCGGGCGTAACTCCTGTTGCCATCGCCTTGGTCCCGAGTTCTCCGGCTATCGTCGCCTACGTCGCCGAGCAGCAATTGGCATTGCCGGGCCAGGTGGACGTGTTTTCTGTGGTGGGAACCAGCGTGACGCATCTGTCGGCGGTCACTTTTGCGGCGATCACCGTCAGCGGCACGACTTACAACCCGGAGCCCTCGTGCCTCGCCGTCACCCCCGATGACGCCCGAGTCTACGTTGGCATCCAAGGGACCGACGAGTTTGCCGTAATTACCGGAGGCACAAACACGCAGCTCGCCAAATCGCCTTTTCTCCTGCCGAGCGCAATTTCGGCGCCCCCTGCGACGATTGGAGCCAGCTCCCCGGCGGGGGTTGACATTCCCCCGCTGGACACACTACCGGCAACGGGCTACCGTGTATTTTTCACTTCGATCAACAGCGGGAATGGCGAGGTCGAAATCATCGACGACACCGCAGGCGCGCCAGCCCCAGACTCAGTCCCCACCCTCTCGTTCGGGTCTACCTCGGTTCCGCAAGCCATTGCCAATATCCCCGTGCCCACCGCGCCATAATTCATGCGTGGAATCCTAGAGTTGCGAAACTCGATCCGAACAAGTCAAGTTTCTCGCGGTGCCTTTGCGGCGCTGCCGCTTGCTGTTTCGTAGGGGCACTGCTTGCTGCGCCCATACGCACCTTATCCTCGTCGGACGCGTCGTGAGCTGGCTCGGAACGAGCCCAGCGAGAGCATTAAAACGTGGCCCTTTGCCCCGGAATGGCACAGCGATTCCACACAGCGAGCGGCAGAGCCGCGAAACACGCCTTCAGTCTTTTCCGGCATCCGGCTGGTTCGTGTTAGGATGAAATCTCATTTATCACGAGGTTTTGAGAGCACCCATGATTCGCCACGACGTGTCATTGCTGACCGACGACGATCTCCATCTGTTCAACGAAGGAACGCACTACCGGCTTTATGAGAAGCTTGGAGCGCATCAGACGAAGGACTCCCACGGCGTCGAAGGAACATATTTTGCCGTTTGGGCGCCCAACGCCGAGCGCGTCACCGTGATCGGGGATTTCAACTTCTGGGACAAGAATAATCATCCCCTGGGCATGCGAAGCGAGTCGGGCATCTGGGAGGGCTTTATCCCCGATCTCCGGGCGGGGACGAAATATAAGTTCCAAATTTATTCGCGCTATAACGCCTACCAGATTGACAAGGCCGACCCGCTCGCCTTCTACAATGAAATTGCGCCACAGAACGCGTCGATCGTCTGGGACCTCGGCTACTCGTGGAACGACAGCCGCTGGATGGAGGAACAGCGCGCGCGCAACTCGGCCGCGAGCCCGATCTCAATCTATGAGCTGCACCTCGGGTCCTGGATGCGCTCGCCGGATGACCCCGCGATCTTTTTTGGATACCGCGACCTTGCCCCCAAGATCGCGGAATACACCGCGGAAATGGGCTTCACCCACGTCGAGTTCCTCCCCGTCATGGAGCACCCCTATTACCCGTCGTGGGGCTATCAGACCACCGGTTACTTCTCCCCTACCAGCCGCTACGGCACGCCGCAGGATTTTATGTTTCTCGTGGACACGCTGCACCAGCACGGTATTGGCGTGATTCTTGACTGGGTTCCCTCCCACTTTCCCACCGATGGCCACGGGCTTGGCTACTTTGATGGCACCCATCTCTACGAACATTCGGACCCACGCCAGGGCTTTCACCCCGAGTGGAAGAGCTTCATCTTCAACTACGGTCGCGATGAGGTGCGAGGCTTCCTGCTTTCAAGCGCGATGTTCTGGCTGGATAAGTATCACGCGGACGGGCTGCGCGTGGACGGAGTCGCCTCCATGTTGTATCTCGATTACGCTCGCAAGGATGGGGAGTGGATTCCGAACGTGTACGGCGGCAAGGAGAATCTTTCGGCCATTGATTTCCTCCGGCGCATGAACGTGGCCGTATATCAAAATTTTCCTGACGTTCAGACGATTGCGGAAGAATCCACGTCATGGCCGATGGTTTCCCGCCCCACAGACATGGGCGGCCTCGGCTTCGGCATGAAATGGGACATGGGCTGGATGCACGATACGCTGACCTATTTTGCCTTGGATCCGATCTACCGGACGTATCACCAGAACGAGCTGACGTTCCGCATGATCTATGCGTTCACAGAGAACTTCGTGCTGCCGCTTTCGCACGATGAGGTGGTCCACCTGAAGGGGTCGCTCCTGCGCAAGATGCCGGGCGATGATTGGCAAAAATTTGCGAACCTGCGTCTGCTGCTGGGCTACATGTGGTCTCAGCCGGGCAAGAAAATGATCTTCATGGGGGCGGAAATCGCCCAATGGGACGAATGGGATTTTTCCCACAGCATCGACTGGCACCTGCTAGAATATGAGCCGCATCACGGCGTGCAGAAATGGGTGGCCGATTTGAACCGGCTTTACCGGGCCGAGCGGGCGCTCCACGAGCTGGACTTCGAACCGGCTGGGTTTGAGTGGATTAGCTGCAATGACGCCGCCGCGAGCACGCTGAGCTACATCCGCAAAGCGCCCATGCCGGGCGAGATGATCCTCGTGGTGTGCAATTTCACTCCCGTCACCCGCGAGGGCTACCGCGTGGGCGCGCCGCGGGGGGGATTTTGGGCGGAGATTCTCAACAGCGATGCCTCGCATTACGGCGGCAGCGGCCAGGGCAACGCGGGTGGCCTCGAGGCTGAGCCCACCCCCTATGACGGCCGCCCATACTCGCTTTCGCTGACCCTGCCGCCGCTGGCCGTGGTGTTCTTCAAGAGCTCGGCAGGGTAAGGCGCGAAAGCCGATCAACGAGCCATCCTGCACGGCCCAAGGCGGCCGGTGAGGGAGCGCTGCTCTCAGGCGCACTAGCGGCGGCATCGGGCCACCGGATCGACTAAAAGCAAAAGCGCCCAGAGGTTGCCGCTACAGGGCGGGCGCGACTGACGGCGGCAGCAAGGAGACACATGGGGAAAATTATTGAAAGCGGCGTCGAAAAATATCTCAACGGCCTGCTGCCGGCGCGGGACGCCGTGCTGCGAGACATGGAGCGCTACGCTGAGAAGTTCGATGTGCCCATTGTCGGGCCGGCGTGCGGGCGTGTGCTTTTTCAACTGGCCCGCTCCATCGGCGCGAAGCGCGTCTTTGAGCTCGGGTCTGCCATTGGTTACTCCACGCTCTGGCTGGCTCGCGCGGTCGGGACGAAGGGCACGGTGTTCTATACGGATAGCGACTCGCTGAATGCGCGCCGTGCCGAGGCGTATCTTCGCCGCGCAGGCGTCCTTGACCGAGTTCGCATTCTTACGGGTGACGCTTTAAAACTTTTGAAATCCACGGAAGGGCAGTTCGATTTCATCTTCAACGACGTAAACAAGGTTCAGTACCCCGAAGTATTGCGTATGGCGGGGCCGCGCCTGCGCGCGGGAGGGATACTGGTCACGGATAATGTATTGTGGTCCGGCCGCGTTGCGAAACCGGCAGGAAAGAATGACGCCGCGACGAAGGCTATTCAGGAATTCAACCGCAAGCTCTACCGCTCGAAAAATTTCTTCACTACCGTCGTTCCGCTGCGGGACGGACTCGCCGTCGCCGTCAAGGAACATTGAATCATTGTTCCATTGATACGAATTTGACGTCAACCATGGGATCGTTTAGTGGGATGCTGCCGGTAATGTCATCCTGAGCGCAGCGAAGGATCTGCTTGTAAGGCGCGAGAAAGGCAGATTCTTCGCTACGCTCAGAATGACATCGTGAGGAATTCCAGCCCCCGCCTAAATGCTATGTTTGACCGAAAATTGGTATGGGTCATTGAATCGATGAATCAATGAGTGCTCTGAAAGGTTTGGTGAAGACCACTAATGAATCAATTCATCAGGCTTCGGATGCGATGCAGCATGGCGCTGGCGGATTGGAACTGCGGATCACCAGGCGGGGCGAGGTTCAGGTATGCCCGCAAGTCCGCCGCCGCTTCCCCGTAGCGGCGGAGAAGCAGCAGGACGGTGGCCCGGTCGTGCACGTCCTGGTGCGAAGCGGGATCCAGCGCCAGACTCATCTCGACGAGCGTCAGTACACGCGCGTAATCGTGCCGGCGGAAGTACGCGCCCTTCAGGTTGTTGAGCATTCTGCCGAGGATCTGCCGGGAGGAGCTCGGCGCCAAGTATTCGGGCCGGACTTCGGCGTCCGGCCCGAAGTGCCTTTTGAGCAGCGCTGCGCAATCCCGCATCGTCAAAATCTCACCGCGGTGAAAGGGATCCAGCAAAATATCCGAGCATCCCACCGAGTATTTCGCCAGAAAATGGCCGGGAAAGCCCACACCTTCGAGCGGTAATCCGCGGCGCCGCCCCAACTCAACATAAATCAGCGAAAGCGTGATGGGGATTCCCTTCCGGCGGTCAAGCACGTCGTTCAGGAAGCTGTTGCGCGGATTATCGTAATCCTGCTCGTTTCCGGAAAACGACTCTTCCTCGAACAGCAGCCGGTTCAACGCATGAATGTTGGCATGCGGCGGATAATCGGGGCTAACGTGCAAGCGGCGCGCGAGATCGTCAAAACGGCGAAGCTGCGCCGGTAAATCAAGGCCGGGATACTCCGTCTGCGCGATCATTAGTGCGGCTTCGAGCAGGGGGATGTGATCCTCCCGCTCCATGAGGCGCGCGAATTGGCGGATGAGGGTTTCTCCGATCATGACCATTTATACCGAGGTCCTCGCGGGAGGTAGAGGCGCTGCTTGCCTCGCCCCACGGCTTCGGGCGCGGCAAGCGCGGCGCCCTACTACACCACCCGGGCAGATTCGCAGTGCACGCCCCGCGCTACGATTCAATGCGCTTCCAAAAACTTCTCCGCATCCATTGCGGCCATACACCCCGACCCTGCCGCCGTGATGGCCTGGCGGTATATCCGGTCCTGAACGTCACCTGCGGCGAAGACTCCGGGGACGTTGGTCTTTGACCCGTTCACGGTTTTGAGATAACCGAGATCATCCATATCGAGTACGCCTTTGAAAAGGGCCGTGTTGGGTGAGTGGCCGATCCCGATGAAAAGGCCATCGCAAGGGTAGAAGGTTTCCTCTCCAGTCTTCAGATTTTTCAACTTCACCCCGGTCACTTCGTTTTTGGAAACGTCCATCACTTCGGTGACCGTCGAATTCCAGACGGGTTTCACCTTTTCATGGCTCAGCAGCCGGCCTGCCATGATCTTCGAAGCGCGTAGCTGATCGCGGCGGTGGATCAGCGAAACTTTGCTGGCGTGGCGCGTGAGAAAAAGGCTATCCTCCGCTGCGGTGTCACCCCCGCCAACTACGGCCACGTGCTTTCCACGAAAAAAGTACCCGTCGCACACTGCACAGGTGGAGACGCCGTGGCCCAGAAGGCGCTTCTCCGATTCGAGACCCAGCATCTTGGCCGACGCGCCGGAAGCCACAATCAGCGTTTTCGCTTCCAACCACTCGCCACCCATCTCCAGGCGGAACGGACGCTGGGAAAGGTCCACTCTGGTTACGTCGCCCTCCTTGAAGGCGGCGCCGAACTCCGCCGCCTGCTGCTGCATCATTTCGATCAACTCGGGGCCTTGCACGCCTTTGGGGAAGCCGGGAAAGTTTTCGACCATCGTGGTAAGGCTGAGCTGTCCACCCGCTTCGTGGCCGCGGATCACCAGCGGCTTGAGACTCGCCCTTGCAGTATAAATTGCAGCGGTCAGCCCCGCACACCCCGACCCGATGATCACCACACTGTGCATTTATCTCTCCTGGAAAAGCAAACCTATCGATACTATCTTACTCTAAAATCGCGAACGCTAAGCGGCCGCTACTCGCATTGGATGCGGTGCAAATGCAAGCGTTCCGAGCGCCGATCGGCCGCGCCGACCGGGTGAGATGGCGGCAGAAAGCTCCGGCGGCAACCGCATGTGTCAAGATATACAAAAGCTGTAGTAGGATGAGAAGATCGAATGCCGGCACACGACTCGATAGCCAATCTGGAAGCCACTGACGCCGTCATCCTTGATGGCGTCAGCAAGCGCTTTGACGCGGTCACCGCGGTGAGTGAGATGAGCCTGCGCATCAAGCGCGGCGGCCTCTTCGGTCTGCTGGGGCCGAATGGCGCGGGCAAAACCACCACCCTGCGCATGATCATGAGCGTCATCATTCCCGACGACGGCCGGGTCCTCGTCTTCGGCGAAACCCATCCCGACCGCGTGCAAAACATGATCGGCTATCTTCCCGAGGAGCGCGGTCTGTATCCACGAATGAAAGTGCTTGACGTGCTGGTATTCCTCGCGGCGCTGAAAGGTCTCGCGGAATCGGATGCCCGCCAGAGAGCCAACGAGTGGCTCGAGCGGATGGAGATTGGCTCCTGGGCAGGCCGTAAGGTGATCGACCTCTCCAAGGGAATGCAGCAAAAGGTGCAATTCATCGCCGCGGTGCTTCACCGGCCGCCGCTTTTGATCCTTGACGAGCCGTTTGCCGGACTCGATCCCGTCAACGCCACAATGATCAAAGACACGATGGTCGAGATGCGCCGGCAAGGCACTACGATCATTCTCTCATCCCATCGCATGGAGCAGGTGGAAATGATGTGCGAGTCCATCTGTTTAATTAACGCGGGGCACAAGGTGCTCGACGGTGAGCTGCGCGCCATCAAAAAGGAATACGGCAAGAACACTTTGCGTCTTGAATATTCCGGTGACGGCAATTTTCTTGATCAACCCGATCTCGTCGCGTCGGTGAACTACTTTGGCTCGACCGTCGAAGCCAGGCTGCGGCCCGGCGCCGATCCGCAGGAAATCCTGAAGCGCGCCGTCGAGCAGAACGTGCGCATCAGCCGGTTCGAGCTGGTCGAGCCGCCCTTGAACGATATCTTCATCGAAAAGGTGTCCGGCGCCCATGCGTAAAACCTGGCTCGTGATCAAGCGCGAGTATATGACGCGGGTCGTTTCGAAGGGATTTCTGATCAGCACCATCGCTATTCCGGCGGTGTTTGGCGGCATCATTATGTTTCTGGCGTGGACCGCAAGGGGCAGCCCGGCCCACACGTTCACCATTGCCGTGGCCGACGAGACGGGAACGCTTGGCCGCGCAATCTCCCAGACACTCGAACAACTGAAATCACGCAGCGGGCACGCACAGTTCGACGTCACGGAAGTCCTCCATCCTCCGCAGCTCGATGCCGGGTCGCGCACAGAGCTCAACGCTCTGGTTCGCGCTCGAAAGCTGGATGGATATCTTTGGATACCGCGCGACATCATGAACGGCGCTGAACCCGAGCTCGTGGAAGATAACACCTCAGCGATGGGCCCCGGCGCGCCGCGATCGACGCTCCAGGCGGCGGGGCACACGAGAAGCGTGGAGAACGATATCGGCACGACCGTTAACAACTCGTTGATGGCGATTCGTCTGCGACGGTACGGCGTTCGCGCCGGAGAAGTGGAAACCCTGCTGCAACCCATCACGCTTCGCGTCGCGCAGCTTACCGGGCGGCGGAAACCTGCAAATGAGGGATCGGGCTACATCGTTGCTATCGTGATGGCATCGATTCTGTACGGCGCATTGCTCATGTACGGCATCACCACGATGCGGTCGGTATTGGAAGAAAAGACGACGCGCACCATGGAAGTACTGATCGCGTCGGTACGCCCATTTCAACTCATGGCGGGAAAAATCCTTGGAGTGGCGGCCGTGGGGCTCACTCAATTTCTCATCTGGGCCGTTTCGGCGGGAGCGATCGCGGCCTACGGCGTGAGCGTGGCCCGCGCATTCGTGCCTGGCAAGGCCGCGCTCGGGATTCATATCCCGGTGGGCTTGCTCGCGTGTTTCGTCATTTTCTTCATGGGCGGCTACTTTCTCTTCGCCTCGATGTACGCGGCCATTGGCGCGGTCGTCTCGGATCAGGGCGACGCGCAGCAGATTCAAATGCCGGTCACGTTTCTCCTGGTCGCAAGTTTTTTCCTCTTCGGCATCGTGGCACGCGACCCCAACTCCACTACGTCGGTTATTCTGACGCTCATTCCTTTCTTTTCTCCCATTCTCATGGTGTTCCGCATCGGGCTTGAAACCCCTCCCGCCTGGCAGATCGCGCTCTCAATCGCCATTCTTCTCCTCACCACGGTAGCGGTTGTCTACGCCTCGGCCCGTATCTATCGCGTGGGCGTTTTGATGTATGGCAAGCGGCCGTCCGTGATCGAGATTCTGCGCTGGATGCGGTATTCGTAAGGTGGGAAAAGGTATAGCGGCGGCGCCGCCGCTCCTGCAAATTACGGCTCGGCGAGCGCAAAGTAACCCGACTTGGCGCGTACGTGGACGCCCTTGCGAAGCACGACGACGTGGATGCGCCGGTAGGCGCCATTTAGGGCTTGATCGGTGGGTGTATAGCTGATGCTGTACTGCGAATCCAACTCGCGCCCGAGAGCCTCGAGCGCGTCCGAAAGGTGCATGAGTTGCTGCGCGGTGTAAATTCCGGTTTGCGCCCCCAGGCCCATATTCTGGCTTCCATCTTCGTTGATCGTCCCGTGCGCCAGATAGCCGGTTTCAAGGTCCGCGCCCACGGCCTTTTCGAGCGGGAAGAACGATCCACCGCCGGTATCTTCCGCCAGCTCCCGCAGATACTTGTCGCCAGGGTTGGAAAAACCATACGCCGAATTCCCGATGGTATAAATGGACGTTTCTGCGCGGTGAGCCATCGAGACCGCTTCGTCCAGCGTGTGTTTGCTCTGGACATCCAGGCCGTCGCTGATCAGCACCAGGATGCGCCGCGTACCTTCGCGCGGGCCTGCCGCCAACATTTCATTTTTGCAGGCGCTATAAATAGCGTCATACATCGCTTTGCCGCCGCCCGCTTTGAGCGTGCGGATTTTCGATTCGAGCAAGTCCGGGTCCGGTGTGAAGCCTTGAAGCACGGAGCTCGACTCGTCAAATGTCATAAGGAAAACTTGATTGCGCGTGTTCTGGCTGCCCAGAATGTTATAGACAAATTCTTCGGCGGCGTCGATTTCATATTTCATCTGCATGCGCATGCTATTGCTGGTATCGAGCACCAGCCCAATACGGAGCGGGGGCAACGGATCCTGGCGGAATTCGCTGATGGGCTGCGGCTTGCCATCCTCATAAATCCGGAAATCTTTTTGCGTAAGGTCGATCACCGGGAAACCACGCTTGTCGAGCACGCTGACCGGTACGTTAACTTCGAGCACCTGCCGGCGCAGAACGTGTTCCTGGGTCGTAGTCGATGAAGCTCCGACGGTAGTTTTCGGGACGGCCGCCTGAACTTGGCCGGACCTCTCCCCTCCCGCCTTCGCGCTCAGCCGCATCGCCGCCAGGACGAGGGTCGCCCCGGCTCCGACGCACAAAATGACGGCGGCGCGGACTGCCAGGGCGTGCTTCCAGCCGCGTTCATTCCGGTTAAACTGGCGGCGCATCGATCGGTTCCCCATCTAAAATAAGGCGTACACTTCATCTTAGCTCAAATTGGCGCCCTGCGGAGGGGTTAGCGGGTTGCCGAAAAAATTCCGCAAGCGTGTCATTCTGAGAAGTTCCCAGGTCGCTCTGCGACGCCCGCAAAGGATGAAATTACGGTGTAGGGCTGCCGCTTGCCGCGCCCACCATCTGAGGGCGCAGCAAGCAGCGCCCCTACAATGTGCGGTGCAGTGTTGATGCGGGTTCTCTTTCACCCAGGACCACAGCACGCGGAGCGCGGGATTTCATCCCCGCCGTAATGAGCCTTTCCCCCTTTGTTCGTCCGCCGCCCGGCCAGTCCAGCCGTCAAGCCCATCAGAAGATCGTGGCAAAACCCGGCTCCGCGTTGCAAGGCGCCGCGCTGTGACATAAAATTCGTAAGCGAGGTCTCCGGAACCCAATTTGGCCCACTCCCACAATCACTCTCACGCTCACGGCGCCAAAGGGTGGCTGCTGTTCGCCTTAGCGATCACCGTCGCGCTGGTTATCGTGGAATTCGTCGCCGGGGGCCTCGGACACAGCCTTTCGCTTGTGAGCGACGGCTGGCACAACCTTTCAGATATTCCGGCGCTGTTCTTTGCGTGGCTGGCAATCCATTTTGAACAAAAGCCTCCCAGCCACCGGAAGACTTTTGGATACCAGCGTGCTGGCGTTCTCGCGGCATTCACCAACGCGCTGATCCTGATCGCGGTGGCCTTCGTGATCGGATGGGACGGCTATCATCGCCTGCGCCATCCCGTGCCGGTGGCTTCGGGCGTCATGATCGTGGTTGCTCTCATCGCACTCGCCATCAACGGAACGATCACGCTAGGCATGGTTCGCGGCAGGAAAGACATCAATATCCGGGCGATCTTCCTTCACAACCTTGGAGACGCGGTGTCGAACGTGGCCATCGTTGCCGCAGCTCTGATTATTCGCGCCACCCACTTCCTCGCGGCCGATTCGCTCCTTGCCATCCTCATCGCACTGGCCCTGCTTTTGAGCGCGCTTGGCATCCTGCGCGAGTCGGCCAACATCCTGCTCGAAAGCCTTCCCCAAGGCGTTTCCGTCTCAGAAGTCGCAAGCGCGATGCTCGACGTTCCAGGGGTCGAGGAAGTGCATGACGTGCATATCTGGAGCTTGAATCCGCACTCCCACGCGCTCGCATGCCACATCCGCATCCTGAATATGCCTACCTCGGAAAGCGAAATCATTATCCGGCGGGTGCAGCAGGCGCTCGCGGCGCGCTTCCGCATCAACCACTCCACCATTCAAATGGAGCACACGCACCCGCCCGGCGAATTCCACACTTACATGCCCGAACCGGCGCCCATGCGGCAATCCAAAAAGACTTAGCCTGGATTATTCATGAACGGTTAGGAGGGCGGGGTTTTAACCCCGCCGAAAGCCTGCATCGTTCTATTCCCTTTGTCTTGCCGAATGAGCGGCTCGTTCCAACGAGCCGCTCATCCGGCAAGACGAGGAAATCTAAGGCGCCTGTTAGCGGCACGGTTAAAACCGTGCCCTCCTGACTGCCGAACCGAACTTCATGAATAATCCGGGTCAGAGCGTGCGCACCTGCATCTTGATTGGGCAGACGATTCCCTGCTCCCCCTCCAGGACAACATCCCACACGGCCAGGATGGCGGATCCCTGATAAATGCGCTCGAAGCCCGATTCCGATTGCGAAACCGTTTCAATCGGCGCAATCCACCACCGAAGCGCGCCGGGCGCATGGAGCGTGATCTCCAGGTGCTGCCACTCGTCCACTGCCGCCAGAGTGGCCCCGTCGATCTCGCCTCGAAATCCGAGCGGATAGCGCTCGCCGCGCGCGCTGTAATACCGGTCCGGAGTGTCCGGCGCAAGTAGGTTCAGGACAATCTCTATCCCCACAGACAATGCCGCGGGTACCGCGCCTGCCGCCTTCAAGGTGAGCTCGCAATCCAAGTCCCACTCAGCCTTCTCGCCGCCGGATGCCGTCACCGTAAACGCCTTGTCTGCCTGGATGTTGATGCTTCCGCCCGCCGCGCGCACCGCGGTGTCTTTTCGCAGCCGGACTGCGCATGAGGCGCCGGAAGTTCCGGCCACGTCCCACGAGCCTCCCGCAAGTTCCACGGATTCCTCGAGGCGGAGTGAATCAAAATCCTGCCAAGTCTTCTGCCGTGGAAAGAGATAATTGCGAAATGCGTTGCGCGCGTAGCGGTCATAGTCAAGGAGCGAGCCGAGGTCCACTTCTTTGGAACAAATGTGATCGTGAATCGAGGGCGGCAATCGGGACGAAATGGTTTCCGCCGGCCCCGGCTCGCGCAGCCGCCGGTGATACGCTTCAGGTCTGCGCCGGAGCGAATTGATCAACTCCGCGCCCGCCCGCTTCGACCGCAGGCTCGAAACGGTCCCGCCATCCGCCGGACGGATGATGGCGCCGGCTTCGGGATGCTCGATCAACAACTCGTCGTGCCCATCCACGTCAAAGTCAACAACTTCGACGCGCCCCGCGCCACCGCCGTTTTCTTCCATCCGGTCGAGGATTGCTTCTGCCCGAATCAAGCGCCCTTGAACGGCGCTCCGCAGGTGGGGCGCGTAGAGACCGCCAAAAATGCCGTGCCAATAAGAATCGTTGCACTGCGCGGCGAGCAGGTGGTCTTCGACCTGACTTAGCAAGCCATCCTCCGCGGAGCCCGCTGCAACCACGCGCCGTTGCTCTCGCCAGCGGCACGCCGAGCGCAGCATCAGCTTCTGCACCTGGTTCGATTCCGGATACTTGCTGAGGAAATTCCGCCACGGGGCGCCGCGAAGGAACCGCCGGAACTTTTGTCCGTCAGGCATCCGTTGAGTCTCTTCGACACAGGCTTCCAGCTCTTGGGTAGCAGCGGCGGGCAGCGCCCACATCATCATCTCCGCATAGGAGGCCGTAGGCAAATAGATTCTCCGCTCCGGCGCGCTCGCGCTGAGATAACGGGAAACGGTGGTCACGTCCAGCCAATCCCGAGCGGCCTCGAGCGTCTGGAAAAAGCGCTCGAGCCAGCCGTTCGTATAGCAGTGCTCGTGGGTCCCGGGCCAGACGCCGAACTTCTCGCAATCGTCGCCCACGGCAAAGAGCGTTTGCGACGAATCGTAGCCCGCCTTCAGAACCGTAAGCGTCTCCTCCGGTTCACGAAACGGGATCGTGTAGCGAAGCGCCTGCAAGCTCGGCACGAGCGTCAGAGCGACGCCGGATTCCTCGGTCAGGTACGCCTGATGAAGGTCCGCCGGGTCTTCTCCGGCCGCCAGGAAGTGCGTGTCATCAAGTACGGTGTATTCCGCGCCGCCCTCCGCCAGCGGCGCAATCAAGCCTTGCTCCCACACCCGCTCCGCAACCCAGGCGCCGCGCGGAATGGCGCCAAAGCGGCTGCGCAAAAACTCCGATTGCCGCCGGATTTGTCTTACCTTCCACTCGTCCGGGATCGCCGCAAGGATCGGCTCAAAATAGCCGCCGCCCACGTGCTCCACCTGGCCGCGCTCCGTCAACTCGCCCACCTGGCGCATGAACTCTGGGTGGCGCGCCTCAAGCCATTCCCACAAGACTCCCGAGTAATGCAGGCTCAGCGCGATGCGAGGGTGGCGTCCGAGGACGTTCAAAAATGGCAAGTAGGACTGCTGGTAGGCATTCTCGATCACGTGGTCAAAATTTCCCACGGGCTGATGGGAATGAATCACCAGGCACAAAGAAACCTTCGGGTGAGCCATGCTTGAGTTCTCCAACCTTCTCCCTCGACAAGAAGGTGGCCGTGGGCCGTGTGAGGATTCCTGAAAAGCGGCCGCAAGAGGAGGAGCACACCCTGCGCCCCTATCATTTAGATTAGAATGGATGCCGGACAGTTGCGAGCAAATTTCGTGCGGAGCTGGATGCTTCTCTCCCTGACCGTGGGCGAGCGCGTGGGCATTGGCGGGCGCGGGGCGTCGTGGGGATCGGAATGATGGCCACCCGAGGCCCCGCTCACCCGGATTATTCACAAGCGTCTGTTTGGCGATCAGGGGGGCGCGGTTTTAACCGCGCTGGAACAGGGGCCACAAGTTTTCTTGCCGTGCCTGCCGCGTCCGCGAAGCGTGAAAATGATCCTTGCGCTTCTCGCCCGCGATTGAGAGGGACGGGGGCACGGGTGAAGCGTACGCTCACGTCGAGATATCACCTGAGCCCGGAAAGCCTGTGCGCGCCCAAAGACGCCGACGGGATGCCGGCGTCTTGATGATTGGGCCTCGGCCGAAATCTGTGCGGGCACGCCGGGCGGCTAAAAGCTGAATCTCATCTGAAAGTCGATCCGGCGATTCGCGGCCTGGCTCGAAAAGGGTCCTCCGGCGAGCGAGTTTGACAAGCCGAAGATGGGCGAGCCAAGACTGCCGATGGGCGTCCCAAGATTCACTGTGTTGAAGACGTTACGCGCCGTGACACTGAACGTAAGGTTGTACCGCGCATTCTCCGGGCTTCGCCAGAAGTTCCTTCCGCCTCCACCACTTAGACCGCGGCCGCCAAGTCCGCCGTGGTGATAGTGTCCGCCGCCGCCGCCTCCTCCTCCGCCCTTTTTCTCCCCGAAGCCGAAGGTTTTACTGAGGCGCAGATTCAGCGTATAAGCCGCGGGACCGTTGCCAGAATTGATCGGAATGACGGGCTCGCCGATGGTCGGCGTCGTGTTAAAGTCGCCCAGACGGGTGACCACGATATTAGGCCCCGCAGCGCCGGGAGCGGCAAGCGCGGGCCGCTGATTGAAAACAGAGGTGCCAAGCAGATCCCGGCTCAGAGTGATGTCGTACGGATGGCCCGAATTCGCGATCATAAACGGCAAGACGCGGAACCCGTAAGGAAGATTCAACGCGCCGCCCATCACGACTCGGTTTCGAACGTCGAACTCTGCCCGTCCATAATCCGCCAGGATATCGTACGGGTTCGAGGGGTTGCTACCAACGCCGTTGGTGTCACTGTTTGCGAAATTCAAGGTGTAATAGCCAAATAGGGTAAGCAGGTTCCCTGCGTTAACTCTGAAGTTGGAAATCAGCTCATCCTGGTTGTACAGGCCGTCTGACTCGTATTGAAAGATGTTTCCGGTAAAGCCCGCGGCGCAATCGGGCACGGAGGGCGCCACGGCGCAGGCGGACGATCCCGCGAACGGCCTGCCGATCGCCGGATTTGCGGGATCGTATTGTCCAGGAAGCGGCGCGTTAATGTTCCGGGTAAGAAGCTGGTGAACGCCGTGCGAATTGAGGTACGTGACGGACGCGGTGACGTCCTTAGAGACTTGGCGCTCGAGTCCGATGGCGGATTGTATGGTGTAAGGCGCCCGCAAACCCGGATCAATATTATAGACGGCTGGAGACGTGGCGGCGCCTGTTAACAAACTCAGCGTGCTGGTGGGCGGAGGCGTCGGAAAGAAGTCCGGATTGGTCACCACTAACTGTTGCTGATTGACGCCGTTCAGCCGCTCCGCTTGCAGCACCTGATCGTACATAAAGCGGTCATAGAATATACCGAAGCCGGCGCGCAGCACCGTCTTTGGGGACTTTCCCCGGCCAAGCCCCCACGCAAAGCCGATGCGCGGCGCAAAGTCGGCGTGATCATGAATATGAGTTTGTGATTCAAAGCGCACGCCAAGATCAAGGGACACATTGGGCCGCGCGCGCCATTGGTCTTCGCCATACAATCCGAGGTCAGCCATATTGACCTTGGTGAGGGGCATGCCCGCGGTAATTCCGAATTGGCTGGGGCCGCCTCCCTGGGCGCGAATCTGATCCAACGTCAGACCCTGCTGCAAGCCCTGCTCGGTGAGCTGGTAGACGTTCAGGTTGGGAAAAGTAAAGGAACCGTTAAAGTTTGCCGTAGAATTATTCGAATCGTTCCAATCTCTAACCCGGCCGCCAAACACCAGGGTGTGCTTACCCAAGCTCATCGTCGCCAAGTCGTGCAACTCATAGCTCTGCAGCTTGTCGGCACTCTTCCCCTGAGAGCTGCCGCCGCCCGTGAACGCGCCGAGCACGTTAATCGCGGGCCCAAGGTTCTGCGGGATCTGGTTGTCAGAGCCATCGCGGAACTGGAACCGGGTTTCATTCACCGTTCTGTCACTTATGATCTGCGTGTCACTAACCTGCAAGGTGTGTTCCATGCCGTTCGTGTTATAAGCCTGGGAAGGCAGGGCGAATTGGCCGATGCCGTCGTTCACACCGTTGTCCCGCCAGAGTTGGTAGCGAACCGTGAGCACGTTTTTAGCGCTGATCTGGTAGTCAACGCGGGGTGTGATGAGCATCCGCGATTGTGGATTCAAAACGGCCTGCGAGAATGGAACCTGCGCGAGGCTGGGGTTGAGAACGAAGGCGTTTACAATGGAGCTGTCGTTGATATCGCGCCGGAACATATCGAAGAAGAAAGATGCCTTGTGGCCCAGCGGGCCGCCTAGATTTCCGTTGAAGAATTCAGAGTGATACGAGGGCTCTTTGGTAACAAAAGGATTCCGGGAATTGAAGGCCGAGTCATTCCCATCCGCGAAAACCGAGCCGTGATACTGCGACGCGCCAGGCTTCGTGATGATTTCAATGCGGCCATAGCCAACTTTGTCGTACTGAGCTGAAAACGGATTCTGGTTGACGTGGATTGCCAGGATATCGGATTTCGGCGGGAGTTGGCCTCCCGTAAATCCGTCGATGTAGATCTGGCCGCCGTTCGGCCCAGCCGCTGGCCCAGCGAGGGCCTGAAGCTCAGCCTGCAGCTCGTCCGGGTCATCCGACAGCGCTTCCAATGCCTTCCCTTGAATCACCACCGCACCGGCGTTGTTCTCCGGACTCACGCTAATGTGTGTCGCCTGCGAGGAGACTGTCACCTGCTGCACTTGCTGTTCGATTTTCAGAGGGATGTTGAGGCTCTGCGTGTGGCCGGCGGTGACGACGACGTTTTGCTGCTGAAACACCGAAAACCCTGGGGCCGTTACCTTGACGGTGTACCTGCCGGGAGGCAGCCCTTTGAATACATAGGCGCCGCCTTGATTCGTGACCGTGGTTATTGTGTGCACCCTGGCGCTTGAAACCGAAACGGCGATCCCGACGATAGCTGCGCCGGAGGGGTCCATCACTTGCCCGCGAAGCGTTCCGGGAGACGCTTGCGCAAACGCGCCGCTCGCACCGAAAAGAAGCATCAACGCCGATCCCAGAATTAAACCGTGAATTCGAAATGCTCGATAGCTCACTCAACCCTCCCAGGAGATTTTCTCAAGTTTTCAATGTTCGTATTTAATTGGGTTACCGAGGAGCAGGAGTTTGCGTTTCGCCGCCCCCTCCGCCCCCGCCTCCTGTGCCGCCAAAACCGCTCCAGAGCGACTGCAGGGCCTTCCCTTGACTTTTGGCAGGGGATACTCTCAAAATTGGGGCCACACCGCTCACGAGCTTTATCGCCGTGACGGTGGTGGATGCCGGGTCTTCCGTCGAGACGACCATCACCGCGTTGCCCTTGTGCAAATCCCCCACGCTCACCTGGGGTAGCCCTTTTAATATCTGGTCCAGGTCTGGCCCTCCAGCTTGTACGCCTTGCTGCTGAGTTTCGTCAGCGGCGGCGCTTTGGCTGCCGCTTGCGCCAGCAGCGGGCCCGGCCTTGTGCGCCTTCAGCCGGGCAGCGATCTTTTGCGCCGTCAGCTCGGGCAGCTCGCGCAACTCAGATTCCGCCGTAATTTTCACCAGCACCGGTTTCTTGCTTACAAGATCCATCACGGTGATTTCGCCTGCTCCCGAATCAACCGAAGTAATCGTGCCGGCAATATTTTCAAACGATCCCGAAACAACCTCCGCCGCCGCCACCTCGGTTCCACCAGCGCTCAAAACACCTCGCGCGCGGAGTTGGTCTCCCGGCTTGATCTGGTCGAACGTTCCGGGCTTGGCGTCCTGAAATCTTACTGACCCCGGCGCGTAACGACGAAGAATGGTGGTCTTGGAGGTATGAATGGTTACCGTCTTGCCAGCCGTATTTGTCGCGATCGTAATCGTATCCGCCGCCGGATCAACCGCCTTGACTAATCCGCCGACGCCGTTTTTTTGCCATTCTTCCTCTTCGCGCTGATGTTCCTGCGCAAGATCGCTCTGCTTTATGGCAATGACAGAGGTAGCCAGTACGGACTTGCCATCCGAAGATCCCTTGCCCATCACAAGAATCCGGTCACCCACCTGTAAGTCGTTTAATTGTAGCGGCGTGGCATTCTTTAAACTCTTTTGTCCGGGTTGGATCCGCAGCAGACGGGTGGCATCCTCCACCTCAATGGCCGCTTCCGGTCCGGAGTCCGTTTTGATCGTAATGTGGTTCCCTTTAATCGTCGCGACTGCGCCAATGAGTCTCACTACGGCGCCTGGCGTCGCTGCGATAGACTGCCCCTGCTGGGCGCTCTGAGCGCGTCTCCCGCCCGCGCGAGCTGGAACAATGCTTGCGAATCCCGCCAATCCCACGACTACAGCCAACGCAAACACAGTTGTTTTTGTCGAACCCATTGCTCACTCCGCAGAAGCGCGGCCACATTGCTCCGGGCGGATCACCCTGCCTCGAACGCCCGGACAGGGTATTCGCTAACTTTCGAATGATTGCCCTAACATCACGCCGCTCAATCTGTCGCGCACGCTCACCCCCATTTATAAAGACGTAGGAGCGGGCTTCGACGTTTCAGATTTCTTGATTTTATGTTTTCACCACGCGAAATGGCCGATTGCATCGGTCACGTTCTGCCGCCGCGCCTTTTTATCAGCGTCGGTTTCCACATTCATATCGTCACTGACGTTGCGGCGCCGGGTTTGAATGGAGGTGGGCCGTCGCCCGTCATCGCGAATCACGATCGCGCTTCACACCATCGTTTCGTCAACCCACGCGGACGGCTGAAAAACTTTTCTTGCCGTTACTCCGTCCTGAAATTGGGATAGTGCAACTTTGAAAACAAATGGCTTATGACGTTCGCCTTGGAAGCGCTGCTGGTTGCGCCCTTTGGATGGTGGGTGCGGCAAGCGGCGCCCCTACGCCCTATTTTCATCCTTCGGAGCGCCGCAAGCGGCATGGCAACTCCTCAGGATGATCTGCTTTCGAACTCTTTCAGCAACCTGTTAGAATGGCCGTAAGGAGCAATCGAGTGATGAACGGCGAAGGCTCAAAGACGGGGATTCTTCTCTTCGC
>JBOGJT010000094.1:0-2815 GCA_050745065.1 Terriglobia bacterium | reverse complement strand
TTATGAACTGGAATGGGACGAAGCACGCCGAAGGCTTCGAGTTCCATATCCTGGCCCTGGCGCTCATCTTCGCCGTCCTCATCCGCGGCGCCGGCGCGCTTTCGTTCGATTACCTTATCTCGCGGCGCCGCCCGAATCGTGCGGGCTTGGTATAAGGCGTCCACCGCGGTCGCCGCTTGTCACTGCTTCATTAACACGGGCTCGCCGGTTTCCTCGAGTGGCAGCAACTGGCCCTTTTCGAGGTGGCGCACGACGGAGGAGAAGCGCGCGGCGCGCGGGTCATGCGTCACCATAACGATGGTCTTCTTGAAGTCGCGGTTCAACCGGCTCAGGATATCGAGCACTTCATCCGCCGAGCGCGCATCGAGATCGCCCGTAGGCTCGTCGGCGACGATCAGCGTGGGGTCGGTGACAATAGCACGGGCGATAGCCACGCGCTGCTCCTGGCCGCCCGAAAGCTGGCGGGGAGAGTGGTGGATACGGTCCGCAAGGCCCACCAGGTCGAGCGCCGCGAGCACGTGCTTCTTTCTCTCGACGGCGGAGAGCGGCGTGAGCAGCAGCGGCAGCTCAACGTTTTCGAACGCGTTGAGAACCGGGATCAGGTTAAACGTCTGGAAGACGAAGCCCACGTGCTGGTTGCGCCACTGCGCGAGGCGGTCTTCCGTCACCCGGGCCACGTCCTCGCCAAGCACGCGCAACTCTCCACCCGAAGGGCGATCAATCCCGGCGATCATATTCAGCAAGGTCGTCTTGCCTGAGCCGGAAGGCCCCATCAGGCAGAGGAATTCACCCTCGTTGATGGTCAGATTGACCTCCTCGAGAGCCGTGACGGTGAACTCATCCCGCTGGAAGATTTTCCAAAGGTTTGTGATTTCAACCACCGGCTTGCCCATGTCTATTATCCTCTCGTCTGAAATTGGGGTCTCGAAGCTGGGAACTGGAAGAGTGGCATTCAACAATTTGAGATACGAGATTTGAGATTTCAAATTTGAAATCTGGAATTTGAAATTACCCTCTTATGAAGCGCCGGCGATTTTTACGCGCTCGCCGGACTTGAGCGTGTTCTGCCCCTCGACCACGACGAGATCATTGGGCCCGAGTCCATCGACCACTTCGGTGCGGTTCTCCGTTTGCCGTCCGGTTTGAATTGCGGACAGGCGGACGTGCGAGCCTTCCACCACAAACACGGCGGGTTGGCCGTTCTCCTGGACCACAGCGCTGGTGGGAATGCTGAGCGAATCGGTTGATGATTGTGCTCCCTGCGCGGTCTGTGGCGCCAGGAACGCCACGTGGGCGTTCATCTCCGGGCGCAGATAACCGTCGGGCTGGTTGATTTTCACCTTCACCTGGATCGTGGCCTTCTGCCGGTTCGCCTGAGGTGAAATCTCGTAGACATAACCCTTATAAACGCGGTTTGGGTAAGCGTCGGCCGTCACGTTGCACCTTTGATGCGGCGAAATCTTGGGGAAATCGGTTTCATTGATATCGAGCTCCACCAGCAGGTCTTTCAAGTTCGCCAGGGTCGCCACGGAGGACTTCACGCCCACACTTCCGCCGAAGTTTTCGTTGCTCACCATTTCGCCGATTTCAACGTCGCGCTCGAGCACCGTGCCGTCAATGGGCGAACGGATGAGGCAGGCGTCCAGCATCACTTGAGCGTAATCGACGGCGGCCTTGTATTGGGCCGCCTGCGCACGCTGCGCGTTGATGTCTTCGATGCGCGGACCGATCTTCACCAGGGTAAAATTCTGCCGGGCGTTGTTTAATTGCGCCAGCGCCACCTGGTATTGCGACTGCGCGTCGGTCAACTGCTGCTGCGAGCCAATTTGTTGGCGGAACAGCTCCTGCTGCCGCTTCAAGTTGATGGCCGCGTTGTTAAACGTCGCTTGCGCCTGCGCGACGGTGGCTTTGGAAGCGGCGATTTCCTGCGGGCGCGATCCAATTTCGAGTTCTTTCAGCTTGGCTTGAGCGGCGGCCAGGTTAGCCACCGCCTGCTCGTACTGGGCACGGTACTCCGAGTCGTCGAGACGCGTGAGCACCTCTCCCTTTGTCACTTTGTCTCCCGCCTCGATGCCCACCCAGATCACTTTGCCGACGATCTTCGAGCTTACCTGGATCGTGTGATGCGCCACGATGTAACCACCTGCCGTGAGCACCACGGCACCGTCCGAGGACGCGGAGCTCACCTGCACGCGCGCCACCTTGACCACGGGCGCGCTGGCGAACACGCGCACCCCGATAATACTGGCCACGATGACGGCCACGGCCGCGACGACGATCACCAGGAGCAGTCCGCGGCGCTTCCCGCCCGGGCTCTCCGGCGGCTGCTTTTGCGTGCGGTCGATGCGCAGCACGCTTAGGTCTTTCTGCTGAGGCTCTGGCTCTGGCGATGCCATAACAAGTCTCCAAAGATCTATCGAACCCCGCGCCGACAACGGCCGGGATCAAAGGGCGCAGCAAGCCGCGCCCCTACGGAACGGCCGGCGTCGAGAGGGCGAGGCAAGCGGTGCGCCTACAAACAGGGCGGTCTCAAGACCGCAGCGCGGTGACGATGTTCTCGTGCGACGCCCTCCATGCCGGAAAGAACCCGCCGAAGAATCCCATCAGAACCGCGAACACCACGCCGGTGATGAAGAGGCGGGGCGTTACGTTGAAGTTAAACGTGATTTCGCTGAAGGTCACAAAGTTCGGCTCTGCGCAAGAAAGTGACAGGATGTGCATTTTAAGCGGCTTTCCTGAAAGACACAAAGTCGGTCTTAGTCACCGCCATCCGTTGCGCCTTCAGCAGCAGGTATCTCAGATTCTTGTAGCCCCG
>JBOGJT010000093.1:0-8105 GCA_050745065.1 Terriglobia bacterium | reverse complement strand
GGCATCCGTTACGGTGACCGGCGCCTGTACCAGTGTTGACTGCACGTGGATCATCGCCAGGCGCCGCAGCATTGCGGCGTCGGTGGGCGGTTGCGGCGTCTTGGCGCTGCCCGCCCCTTGAACGCTCTCGTTTAATGTCTTTGCGGTTGAGTCAGACGATGATGCAGCGGGCCCGGACGGCGCGGTTCCAGGTTTCTGTTGGCTTACGCCCGGGTAAGCAAACCCGAGCAGAAGGGTGGCAGCCAAAGCCAAGTAGAGCCTCCATCGTAGAACGCTCGTCCCTCGTAACGCTTTCATACGTCGCCTCCGGTAACCCCCCGCTAATTAGATGAGTCAGGTGGCTTCAAGGATTACTGCGCAGGGTGCTATTGACCGTAAACAAAGACCATTTCCGGTCATTCCCGCGAAAGCGGGAATCCGGTTCATTCATGCACCGCCGCTTTCACGCGGGTGACGCTGCTGGCGGGGGCCCGTGGGCACCTAAAGTATTTGCTAAAAAAGCAACAAATTGCGCTTTTGCAATGCGGGAAGTTCACTCCCTCTCAACCAACCGTCCGGCGCCAGTAGGTTCACGTACTGGGGATTACGTATTACGTACGATAGTGAATGTTTTCGCTTGTAGCGGCGCTCTCTGAGCGCCGAAAAGCCGGCGGCCAGAGGCCACCGCTACAACATGAGGGCGCGCTAAAAACTCTCGAGCACGTCCGTCACCAGCGCTTGCGCGAAATCGTGAGAGAGGCGGTCGATCGCCGCCGGGTCTTCTTCGATTAGGGTTGAAGCCGTCGGGCTCACCTGGTACTGGGCGCGAAAGACGTAGTGCGGGTCGGAAAAGAGCACTTTTTTGCTGCGCACGTCGGTAATCGTAATGGCGGTGGCCACGACGATCTGCAGGGTGGTGGCGCTGCCCGTCTTCGGGTTGAACGTGAGCACGCCTTGACGGATGTCGGTGACGGTTCCCTTGAGCACCGCGTCCGCGCCTGCAGGATTCTGGGTCACCCGGTATCGCGTGCGCTCGATGAATTCCTGGGTTACAGCGGCGGTCATCTGCTGCTCGATCCTAAATTGCGGCGTCTCGTTCTTAAAAATCGGAATAGCGATCGTCTTGACGCTGGGCGGAATCAGCGCGGCCTGGCCTCCTTCGTGATAGCCACAGGCGGTTAGCAGAACACCCGAGCCGAAGAGAACGGCGAGCCGCAGAAGCCTCTTCACGTTCATGTGACGTGAACCTGCCGTTCTTGTGCACTCTCCGTCTTCCGGGACGGGGGGTGAGTGCGGGACCGCGAAACCAGCCGCATCATCGGACCCGACACGAAGTAAACCAGCGCAAGGGCAAGCAGGACGGGCTCCGAATAGGACCATATGGCCCAGACAATCAGGCCCAAAAGGATGATGAAAAGATACGAGTGTCTCTTGCGCAGGTCAATGGTCTTGAAGCTAAGATATCGCACGCGGCTGACCATGAGAAACGCGGCGCAGGCCACGACCACCAGCCAGATGATGCTGGCCGCCCAATTCTGGATGGGAAACTTGTAATAGTGAACAATGGCAGCGACGACGCCCGCTCCCGCCGGAATGGGGAGTCCCACGAAATATCGCCGGTCGAGCGAAGCGCCCCGGTCGATATTGAAGCGGGCGAGGCGCGCCGCGCCGCATATCACGAACGCGAAGCCCACCAGCCACCCGGCCTTCTGGATGTAATGGACCAGATCGGGCCGCAGAGCCACGGGGATTGCCTGAATTCCCCACGCATACGCCAGGAACGCAGGTGCAATGCCAAACGCGATCACGTCGGCGAGCGAGTCAAACTCCTTGCCGAAATTCGACGTCGAGCGCGTCAGCCGGGCGATGCGTCCATCCAGGGCGTCGAAGACGATAGCCCAGCCGATTTTGATGGCCGCGTCATCAAAAGCCGCGTGCGCCGCGCCCATGCCCATGCCGGCTGCGAGCATCTCGGCGCCTTTCAGCGTGGAGAGGATGGCGATATAACCGCAGATGAGCGTGCCGATGGTGAACAGGCTCGGCAGGATGTACACACCGCGCCGCGTCGCCTTCGCCACCTCCTGCTCAGCCCCTCGGTCTGGTGATCCCAAGGATGGTGCTCCCGGCTCTGACATAATCTCCGATGGTGACCCTCCATTCGATGCCCGGCTCCGCCATGACGTCCACGCGCGAGCCGAACCGGATCAGGCCGACGCGCTCGCCCCGAGCGAGTTGCTGCCCCGGTTGCTTCCAGAATACGATGCGGCGTGCTAAAGCGCCAGCAATTTGCTTGACGTAAACCGTGCCCTGCTCGCCTTCGATTGCGAATAAGTTCTGCTCGTTCTCAACCGAGGCGGACGCGCGCGACGCCACCTTAAACGACCCCTGCTTGTAGGTCACCTTCGTCACGACGCCCGAAACCGGCGCCCGGTTCACGTGCACGTCGAGGGGCGACATGAAGATGCTCAGCCGTTCCATCCGGCGGCCATCGTGCTCCTCTTCGGCCATTTGCACCACACGCCCATCGGCGGGAGAAACCAGTGCGCGAGGGTCGTCGGGAATTTTCCGCTCTGGATCGCGGAAGAAGTTCAGGACGAAGGCTGCAGCGAGCAGAAAAATAGCCGCCGGGACGTAAATCCGCAGCCCGAATAGCGCGCCGGAGATCAACAGCAACGGCAATCCGAACGCATATCCCTCTTTGACCATAGAGTTTCACGGGGAGTGGAAGACTCCACCCAAGGTTGGTGAGGACGGGAGGGTTGCGGAGGCGGACCCTCCGCCCGTCTCCGCACACAAACTGCTGCGACGATCGATGCGCGCACTCTGGCGCGCTTATACGCTGATCGCGCGATGGATCCGTTCCACCATCTGGTCCTTCGCGCGCAATTTCAATTTCTTCAGCCGGACTTCCTCGACCTGCTCCTGTTCGCTCAAGTACTTCTTACTCTCAAGTTCCTCAAGCTGGGCCTCGTAACGCGCGTGCTCTTCCTGCAGCCTTTGATATTCCTTGTCGTTGACCACCAATTGATCCCGGATGGTCCCGGTCGAATTGCCCATGGGAAGGTTACCTCCTATTGGATGTATTCCTGAGGGAAGACTAGCACAGGCCTATGAGGGGTTCAAGCGCGAACCGCCTTCCCTCTTCTCGCCTCCTGATCCAGGGAGGGGAATGCCGCAGCTTGTTATGATCGAATCGCCGTCGAGCTGGGCTGTGCGGGTTGCGCGGCGGGGGTTTTGCTGCGTTTTCTCTTTCGGGAGCTGCTCCGGAGTCCATACACGACTAAGACGGCAAACAGCGCAATGTAGGCGGCGGCAACGACGAGAACAAAAATCTCCGCCAAGGCATCGTAGAACATACTTGCATTGTAACGCCGCCCACCACAACCTGCTGAAAAAGCCGGCCCATGGTTCACAGTTGCGGGTAGCGAGAATTTAATCGCGAAGGTTCAGCGCGCCCCGAAAATTGCGGTTCCCACACGAATCATCGTTGCGCCTTCTTCAATCGCCACCTCAAAATCGTGGCTCATGCCCATGGAGAGTTCGCGCATGGACACGTTGGGCAGGCCGGCGCCGCGGACACCCGCCGCCAACTCGCGCAGGCGGCGAAAAAAAGGCCGTGCATCCTCGGGATCATCACAGAACGGCGGGATCAGCATCAAGCCGCGCACATCAAGCCGCGCGAATTGGCCAACCGATTCCGCGATCCGCAGCACATCACCCGCACCCATTCCACTCTTCGCTTCCTCACCGCCTAGGTTCACTTGCAGCAGAACCGGAAGGCGCTTCCCGTCGGGCAGGGCCCCGTCGAGCTTCCCCGCGAGTGCCGGTGAATCCACCGAATGGACCCATTGGAACAACTCGGCCGCCCGCCGGGCCTTATTCGTTTGCAGATGACCGATCAGATGCCAGGTGATGTCAAGACCGGCCAGGGCGGGAAGTTTTCCTGCAGTCTCCTGGACGCGATTCTCACCGAAATCGCCCAGCCCAGCCTCATGGGCCTCACGGATGCGCTCGGCGGGCACCGTCTTTGACACGGCGATCAGCCTGACGCCCGCCGGGTTTCGCCCTGCGCGTCGGCAAGCGGCCGCCATTCGCTCTTGGATCCGCGCGATGTTGTCGCGAACGCTCATGAAATTGCAGGCGAGGCTTTGCCTCAGGCGGGCTGGGCTCTATACAGACATAAGTCCGCGACGGCCGGAGTTGTAGCGGCGGCCTCTGGCCGCCGGATTTCAAATAGCAAAGCCGGGCGGCCAGAGGCCGCCACTACAGAATATCGTCGCCCTGTATTTATATCCTCCCAAATAACAGGAATGGGGGCGGATGCGCAAACAATCCTCCGCCCTCGACTCACCTTAGCCACGGCGCCGCTGGGGTCGCCCAAAACGAGGTCTTAAAACGTCAGGCGGCCCATGAATTGAATGACGCGGGTCGGATTACTTCCGGCCAGCGACGTAATGTTGCCGAAGGTGGAAGAACCAAATGTCGCTGCGGGCTGCCCGAAGCTGGGGTGATTAAAAATGTTGAAGGCCTCACCCCGGAGCTCGAAGTTGAACCGCTCCCCGATGCGGAAATTCTTGTCGAGCGCGAAATCAAGATCCCACAGTCCGGGGCCATAGAGCGAATCCCGGGCCGTGTCGCCATAGGTCCCCGCGGCGGGTTGGGCGAAGGCAGCCGCGGCGTTCGTGATACACGCAACGAGCAACGGACCGCATTTGTCGATTGGAGTGCCGATAAGCTGAGGCCGTTCGACGCCGGTCCGGCTGGTGTTAGCGGGATCGCCCGACACCACAACGTTGAACGGGATGCCGGATTGTACGGTGAGGATGCTATCGACGTTCCAGCCCGCTGCCAGCGTGCGCACCAAGCCCGTGGAGCCGGTAAGGAACGGGAGCCGATACACAAGGCTCGTCACGAAGCGTTGGGCTACGTTCAGCGACGAGTTGCCGTAGTCGAGCGCCCAGTTGTAGGGATCCATGGGCGCGCCGCCGTCGTTCGAATCCTGGCTGATATCGAGACTGTGCGACCAGGTGTACGACATGCTCATGGTTAAGCCGTTGTGGAGATGCTGGGTGAGAATCGCGTTGAGCGCGTCGTAGTTTGACCACGCCTCATCGTTAAGATCACGAATGGTGCCGAACGACTGATTGGGCCGGTCCGCGGCCACGAAAGGTTTGGCGCTGGGTTGCGGTTGGTTGCTGTACCAGCTTGTGTCGAGGTGATAGGTGTGACTTCCGATATATTGAATATCGAGGCCCGCGTTGGACCAAAGCGTCCGTTCCACATCAAAGCTCCACTGGTTCATCGAAGCTGGCGGCATGTATGGGTTGAGTGTTACGGCGGTAACGGTGTTGGCGGCGGGCGAGGCCGCTGAGCCGCCACCCGACGGGTTTGCGAAGCTTAGCTGCGCGCTGGGAGACGTGTTGAAGATGGCCGCCGCCGACATCGGTGGATTGGTATCCAACAACGTGTAGCTGTTGGTCTGGTTTGGGTTGTAGTAGATGCCGAAGCCGCCGCGCACTACCCACGCGTTGGTGACGCGATACGCAAATCCCACGCGCGGCGCCCATCCCTTGTGCCAGGGGTTGGTCAGCGGGAAGTAGGGATCAGGAATATCTGCGGCGGCGGGAATCAGCGCGGTTTGTGTGGCGTTGAGAATCGTGGCGTAACCGGTGGGACTCACCGGCACCGTATCGAGCTCATAGCGCAGACCGAGATTCAGCGTAAGTTTTGACGAGGCATCCCACTTATCCTGGAAGTAAAAGCCGTCGCGCCACTGTTCGCCGGAGCCTTCGACTTCAGGGGCTGGGGTATTCACTACGTGGGGCAAGCCGAGCATGAAGTCGGCTGGGGCGCCAGCCGCGCTTCCGGGCGAGCTGATTGTGCCGGTGAATGAGAATTGGCCCTGCGGACTGTTCACCGCCCTGCGGGTCGTTAGAAAGCGGTCGAGGTCAACGCCCGCGACGATGCTTTGGGCGCCGTGAGAAACGCTCAGCGAATCCGAGCTCTCCCACGCGGTGTCACCCTGGAACCAGTTTGTGCCCCCGTTGCCGGCGCCCGTATAGCCCGAGATGGCGATAACGGGGATGCCGGGATTGGCGGGGCTATAGGCGAAGGCGCCCCCTCCGCCGATCGCGCCGTCCAGGGTCTGAGCGATGGCGTCGGTGCTGGGCACCTCGTAATACGCGCTGGCAAACGTCGTGTCAAACCGGTTGCGGCCGATGTGGAAATCGTTGATGATGCTGGGCGAGATAATCTGTGTGTAATCCACGACAAAATTACTCTGCGTGTTCGGACTGTACGTGGCGTCGTTAGGGAAGGCGGCGCCGACAAAAGGCGACCCCGACTGATTGCCGTAGCGGAAGTAAAGCCGGGTGTTGTTGCTGAGGTTCTCGTCAACCCGCGTGAGATATTGATCGAAGTTGCTTCTCGAGACAATGGGTTCTACAAAGTTGTTGGTGAGCGCAAAACCGCTTGCTGTGGCCGAGCTCGGAACGTTGGGTTCCGGAATGACTTTCAGGAACTGCTGCGCCACCGGCGAAATGCAGCCTGGCGCGATGATATTACCCGAGACGCAGCTAGGATTGTAAATATCCGTGAGCGTGGTCTTCGGCAAGAGCTCGGTGAAGTTGCCCTCACGCATCAGCGGCGTCATCACGGTGTAAGTGTTCGTCGGTGTCTGGTTGAAGCGGAGGCCCTGGTAGTCAAACATGAAGAAGGTCTTGTTCCTACCGTCATACACGCGGGGGATGAACACCGGTCCGCCGAGCTCGGCGTTGAACTGGTTGAAATGGTACGGCTCCTGGGCGATCGATACGGAAGAGAAATCGAACGTGTTGGCGTTGAGGGCGGTGTTACCGATGTTCTCGGCGAAGCTCCCGTGGAGCAGGTTGGTACCGCTCTTGGTGACTGCATTGATGTGCACGCCCAGGTAGTTGCCGTACTGGGCCGAGTATGTCCCGGTCAGGACGTTGACCTCCTGCACAGCGGAAGGATCGGGCCGGAAGTTCACGGTCATGTAAAGCGCGTTCATCAGGGTAACGCCGTCAAGTGTGACATCGTTTTGGATCTGGCGCGTGCCAGCGCCTTGGAACCGCTCGCCCGGAGGATTGCCTTGAGGGTTGTCGCCATTCAGCATCACGCTTGAGTTCGTAGCTGCGAGCTTTAACGGGTCCTGCCCGTTCACGGGCAATTGCGCGATGCTAGCTGCCGTGATGGTTTGGCCAATGGTGGCATCATCGGTTGAGATTGGCGCCGGGGCGCTCGACACCGTAACAGAGGTCAGCACCGAGCCCACGTGCAGGACAAAGTTCGTGCGCACGATCTGGTTATTCTCCACGGTGATGTTGGTGTGAACGCTCGTGTCGAAGCCGCGGGCGGTCACGGTGATCGTATAGGCGCCGACAGGGATGTACAGGACGTTGTAAATGCCGGCCCGGGTGGTCACCGCATTGTAGGCAACCTGGGTCGCGGTGTTTACCGCCTTCACCTTCGCCCCCGGGACCATCGCGCCGGACGTATCGGTGACGGTGCCAGTCAGGCTCGTGGATGACGCGAGTTGGCCCGCTGCCGGTGAAGCCAGGACGGCGGACAACGCGAGAACAAGAACGGAAGTGAGCGCTTTCATGTTCATACTCCTTCGTGTCTCAATTTTGGGCCTCATGAGGATTACAGATTATAGTGGCTTCAAATGTTGTAGCGGCGGCCTCTGCCCGCCGGATTTCAAACAGCAAAGCCCGGCGGCCAGAGGCCGCCGCTACAGCGAAAACAGTCAATACAAGATGTAATCCTTAGTTAGGTCCGCGAAACTTTGTGAAAATGCATCCCAGCCGGGCGGTCTCACGTTCATTCTCCCAGACGTGTTGGGTTAGTGGCCGGGCGAGGGCCTGGAAGATTGCTTCTGGACAGGGTATACATCATCTGGATTAGCAAGAGGCTGCGCACGGGGATGGTCTGGGAACGGCGAGTGATACTGAAGCGTCAAATCGGGCGGATGGGGCACTCCACGAGGATTGTTTCCCAGGTTGCCAGGCACTTGCAGCCAGGGCTGGGCTGGGAATGGCGGAGCGAGATTCTCGTAGTTGGTGACGTGGCGGGCGAAGCTGTCGGCCATGGAGGGACAGCGGCGG
>JBOGJT010000092.1:0-17409 GCA_050745065.1 Terriglobia bacterium | reverse complement strand
GGCGTCTTTCCAGGACCGCTTGGTGGCAAGTGAAAGGACGGTGAAAGGGACGCCGTCCTTGGTTGTCCGATTCTCGGCATCGGCTCCGAGAAAGCCCATGATGTCTACGGTGTTCTGGTACATTTTTAAATCCTCCGTTTTCTGCTCCCGCTTCACGCGGGGCACCTAAAAGCGAGAGGGTCCTGCTCCCAAGGCGGCTTTTGCGGAGGACCCAAAAGAATCTGGCTTAGCGGCTTGAGCCATCGTTTGGCCGCTGGATTGTTTTGGAGGAGCCGCAACCCGCAGGGGCGGCGAAGCTGAAAGCCGAGCGTGCGTCCGCCGGGCGCAGGGGAAAACCCCGAAGCGGTGCCCGCGAGAAAAAGGGACAGAACGGAGGGTTGTACCAGAATGCCGAAGTTGGGCTTGAGGGGCGATCCGAGACGGAGGGTTTCCAGAGACGGCCTTCACCGGCCGTTCGCTCTACAGCGGTGCTGGCTCAGGTGAGTAGCGGTGTCAAACTGGCATCGCATACTTGCGAAGGGTCAAGCGGAGATCAGGCCAGCAAATACAGGGCGGCGTACCATCACGGTCAGCGCGAAGTCGATAGTCGGTCACGCACAAGAAGCGCTACGGTGTGGCTTGGGAATTCCGCATTAGATGAAATCGCTAAACTGCTCGGAACCCGTCCACAATCCCGGCGACGATCCTGCGCTTAAGCATGTATTGCACGAGACCGGCGAGGGCGCAAAGAAAGTTATCTCGATCTCGCCAGTGATCATCTAATACCGGGCGTGATAGTATTCAGAACTCTGCAGCTTCAAAGCAGCACCTGTAATCCCTGGAGACCGTTATGGGAGTATTAGACAGTTGCAAGCTTCGGCGCGAAGTTTTGGAAGGTGATCTTGAAGATGCCATCTTCGCCGCAGATTTTGGAGATCTGATCGCTCGGAAGGCACCGCCGGTCTATCGTGACGCTGCAACATTTTTTCAAAACACGCATCCGGCAGAACGGCTTTGCGAGGTTGTGAGAGCTGTCTTTGACCGGCTGGGAAATCAAAAAGAACCTGGTGCAGTGATCCGGCTCAGCACCGGCTTTGGGGGTGGCAAAACTCATACGTTGATGGTTCTGTGGCATTTGGCGCAGAACATTACGGACGCCGCTTTGGGCACTGACTTGCTTCCTGCTGCGGGGCGCCCCAAGAGCGTCACGCTGGCGGCAGTGGACTGCGGTAAGGCTGGCGTACCCGAGTTTGCCAAGCATGGTGCGCTTAAAGTCCGCAGTCTGTGGGGCGAACTTTTCTTCCAACTGGGTGGTGAAAAAGCCGTCAAAGCTCTGGGAAAGGCGGATGACCCTGAAGCGTCGCCAAGCGAAGCCCAGATCACTGCGGTTTTCCCTGCGGGACCCGTGTTGATTCTTCTCGACGAGCTCGTCATTTATATGGCAGGGCTCTCCGAACGTGGCCAGGGCAATCTTCTCTCGTTCCTTGGGAAGCTGACTTCTGTCGCCTGCAAGCGCCCCCAAACGGTGCTTGTCGTCACCGACCCGGGGGGGCAGGCAGCGTACGCGGGGCAGGCCGCTAAACTGGCAGACGCCCTACCCGCCTCAGCCTCAAAGCTTGATGACGTTTTGGATCGCAAAGTAAGTGACTTCGATCCGATCGGCAACGAAGCTGCCCGGGTCATCGTCCGCCGCTTGTTCGATAAGGTGGATCCAACTGCGGCCCAGACTGCCTCCGCTTCTTATCACGCTCTTTATCAGCGCGTGCTCCAAGATCTTCCCGGCGGCCTTCCCAACTACGCGGCAGGGAGCGAGTATGCCAAGCGTATTGTGGAATGCTATCCATTCCATCCCCGGCTATTGGATTCGGCCCAGGAGCGTCTGGGCGCGCTGCAGGATTTCCAGAAGAGTCGCGGTGTCCTTCGCCTGTTTGCCCGCATTCTCAGGGATGTGTGGGCGGCCAAAGACGAGGTTGAGCTGATCACCGCAGGAGATTTAAACTGGTCAAGCAGCCGGATTCAGGCCGACTTACTGAGCCGGCTTCATCGTGAAAGTTTTAAGGCTGCCGTATCAGCCGACATTGAGAAACACGCGCGCGAGCTTGACGGCGGCGGGCCGCGAGCCATTCATGCGCGGGTTGCTTCCGCTCTGCTTTTGGAAAGCCTTCCCATGCAGCCCAGCAGTGGGCTTGACAAGTCGGAACTAACACTTGCCGTTCTTCGCCCAGAGGAGGCAGGTCCCGAACCTGGCGAAGCCCTCGACCGCCTTGTAGGGGTATGCTGGCACACGTACCCGATGGCCGGAGGGCGCGGGTGGCAATTCCGCTATGAGCCGAATATCATCCGCCAAATCGAAGAGCGAATTGCAGACGTCCCCGTGGAAGACGCGAAGAGCCGGGTTCAGGCTGAAGCCCAACAGTATTTCAATGGACCTACATTTACGCTCCGCTCTTGGCCGGTGCATGCCCGGCAGGTGGCCGAATCCGCTGATCTTCAGCTTGCTCTCTGTGAAACGGAGAAGATCGCCAAGTCGGTGTGTGCCTACGAAGATGACAATGATCCTTTGGCCCCGCTTCCGAGGCGTTTCCAGAATGCTATCGTTGCCGTCAGCGCCACGTCTTCCGCTCTGGATCAGGCCTTGGAGAAAGCGCGCCGCCTACTCGCGGCGGAGGCCATCGAGCGCGATCACAAAACGGGGGAGACTGGCAAGCTGATGCGCGAGCAACTGCAGCGCGTCAAACCAGAGCTTCATAAACAATTCCGCTTGCAAACCTGCCGGGCGTTTGACCGGGTGGCGCTTGCAGGCGGGAATGCGTATTCCATTGACGAACAGTTCCAGGTTTCCGAGGAACAGATGCTTCAGAAGCCTCACGGGCAGGCTTGCGTGAAGAAGTTTCTGGATGCCAAGCAACTCATCTATCTGCCTGGTGACGCACTCGACGTGAACCGCTTTCTGAAGGACGTTCTGCCCGGCGCCACTCCGTTGCCGGATAAGCCCGGCGTCTACACTGCGAAGGCCATTCATGAGCGCTTCCTCGGAGCACCCGGATTACGCCTTCTGCCCGATTCGGGCGTTGTCCGCCAAACGGTGCTGAAAGCTGTGAGCCAGGGAAAAGTGGTCGTTCGTATGCCGGACGGCAGGGCTTATGACGCCAAAGGATGTATCGAAGGCCCGGACGGCCGCCGTCGCCGGATTGCTGCCGCCCTCACGTCGCTCGTTCTCGACGACTCTGTGCGCGTCACGTCTGCCGATACAGAGACTGGCTCGCAATGGATTAAAGAAGACCCGATAGAGGGTCCAGGGCCGGTTCCGGGCGGTTTTCCTCCCCCTCCGCCGCGGCCTGCTCCAGCTCGCGTTGAAGCGACCCAAGCTAACGAAGTGCTCAACTGCGCAGCGGAGCGGCCGCTGCTGAGCCTTGCCCTTACGGCCCGCACTCCCGCTGCTGCCCAAACGCTTCTTGGGCTGGCGCAACCGCTTGGGGCGGACACTTTAGCCCTTTCGGTGAATGTTGGTGGGCAGCTCAAGGACAGTGGCACGATCAACTTTGCAGCCCACAGATTGAAACCAGCCCACCCGACGAAACCGCTGGCTGTGGCCCAGACTCTTTTCAATGCAATGACCGAGGGCGCAAGCTATGAAGCAGTTGTCGAACTTGATTTCGGCCTTCAGGGCCGGACAGGCCTGGAAGCCCAATTGCGCACGCTTACAGAAACCGCGCCTGAAGATGTCTCGCTGCGCGCTACGTTTGACAAACCGGCGGGAGGAAGAGCATGAAGATTCGTGAGGCCTCCTTCGCTCTTCGCGTGGTCCGCCGCCGCAGCGGGGATGCCGCCATTCTTTACCGCCGGTCACTTGACACGAAGCGCCAGGAGCGGCTGACGCGCATCAAGCCTGTATCTCCTCTCGCTTTCTCCGCAGGCGCCTCTCTGTTGCGGGCGGCCGTCCGGGCCGGCACGGGTTCAGAGACGAAGCTCAGCACTGGCCCCTTCCATCCTCTCGATGGGGACTGGGGCGCGCGAGTGGCCTGCTACGCGCTGGTGGCATCGGGCCTTCGCAATGCGGAACGGCTGCACCGCGCTGCCATGAACTTGCAACATGCGGATGGCGCTGAAGCCGCCTGGTGGTATGGTCTGATGGCTAATGGCAGCCGGAAGCGCGTGGTGCGGGCACTGCGGATTCTGGTGGAGGCGGTGAAGTGAAGTCCCTCTCCTGCTGTATCATTGTGATGGGCAAGGAGATTTGCGACCGAAGTGGTTTATCCTGTCCCGCGCTTGTTGTGAACGGAACGAAGAGATGAGCAAGGTACCCATCAACGAAAACGTTCTCGCCTGGGCCGTCGAACGGTCGGGTAAGCCGTTGGAAGTGCTTGAGGGAAAATTTCCGCGCATCCGGCGCTGGGAGCGCGGCACAGACGGGCCCACAATGAATCAGTTGAATGAACTAGCGAAGGCGACTTATACCCCTTTGGGATATTTCTTTCTGCCCGCTCCGCCCGATGAACGTTTACCAATTCCCCTCTTCCGCACCGCTACCGATGAACGGATAGTCCGACCCAGTCCAAATCTACTCGAAACAATTCAAATCATGCAGCGACGGCAGGCGTGGATGAGGGAATTCCTATTCGACCAGGGGGAGGAACGATTGGCGTTTGTCCGATCCGCGAGGATCGGCGACAACCCAGCAAACGTCGCCTCGCACATGCGGCGTGCATTGGGTCTTTCGCAGGGATGGGCAGGCGCATATTCCACTTGGACAGAAGCATTACGCAACCTTGAGGCTGCGGCGGAGGGCGCCGGGATTCTGGTGACAGTTAACGGCGTCGTAGGAAATAACACACACCGCAAGCTGGACAGCGCCGAGTTCCGAGGTTTCGTTATGGTCGATGACTACGCTCCGCTAATGTTCATCAATGGGGCGGACAGCAGGGCAGCGCAGATGTTCACGCTGGCGCACGAACTGGCGCACGTATGGTTCGGCAGCAGCGCCGCTTTCGATCTCCGTGACCTTCAGGCGGCTAGCGACCGAACTGAACAGGCGTGCAACGATGTAGCGGCCGAGTTTCTGGTTCCCGAAGCGGAATTGCGCCGATCCTGGGGCGCCCTGCGCCGCGATCGCGAGCCCTTCCAGGCAGCAGCCCGCCAATTTAAGGTCAGTGCGCTGGTCGCTGCGCGCCGCGCGCTCGACCTGGACCTAATGAGTCGGAATCAATTCCTGAATTTCTACGTCGCCTATCAGGAGGACGAGCGCCGCAGGGCTACCAGAAAGCCGGAGGGGGGCGACTTTTATGCAAATCAGAATTTAAGGATCGGGCGCCGGCTCGCAACGGCAGTTGTGGGGGCGGCCTTAGAGGGCAGACTTCTTTACCGTGAGGCGTATCACCTAACTGGCCTTTATGGGAAAACATTCGCGAGTTATGCCAAGTCGCTGGGCTTCGGGGGCTCGGAGTGAGTGGGGAGCCGCCGTATGTTCTTGATGCGAACGTGTTCATCGAAGCCGCGCGGCGCTACTACGCCTTCGACCTCGCTCCGGCCTTTTGGAAGAGCCTTGTCCATTACGCAGCGGTGGGACGTGTTAAGAGCATTGACCGGGTGCAACAAGAACTCGAGCGAGGAAACGACGATCTGGCGCAGTGGGTAAAGAAGGGTAACTTTGGATCGGCTTTTGCGTCCACTGACGACTCCTCAGTAATTCAAGCCTACTCCGAGATTATTTCCTGGGTTCAGCACCAGGCGCAGTTCCTCGAAGCTGCAAAGTCGAGTTTCGCCGATTCCGCCGATGGTTGGCTCGTTGCCTATGCGAAAGCACAAGGGGGCATCGTTGTAACGCAGGAGGTTTTGCAGTCTGACGCCAGGAGCAGAGTGAAGATACCGAATGTATGCCAGGCGTTTGGTGTTTCGTTCGTTGGCACATTTGAGGTGCTCCGAAGTCTTAACATCAGGTTCTCGTGAGAGGGTCTCTCGCTCGCGTCTTGCGGGCACTACGGATTCTGGTGGAGGCGGTGAAGTGAACACACTTGACAACCGCGGCCAATGTGGTACGATTAGGGTTCAATTGCTCCCCACCCGACACGCCGCAAGGCCTCGGGTGGGGTTATTTATTTTAGGGGGCGCTTGTGCCCGCTGAGCCCCCTGAGAAGCGCGCCGTCGTTTTTGTTGACGGTCAAAATCTCTACCACTCCGTTCGAGAATCCTTCGGCTTTTCGTATCCAAACTACGACATTTCTTTGCTTGCCTCTGCCGTCTGTTCTGCACACAACTGGCGCCTGGAGCAAGTGCGCTTCTACACCGGCGTTCCAGACGCTACTGATGATCCGCGATGGAATGGCTTTTGGACGGCAAAACTAGCGCAAATGGGGCGCAAGAATGTTTACACCTTTTCAAGGCGCCTCCGCTACCGAAACCAGACGATCCGACTGCCCGACGGCGCCACGCACACCTTTCTGGCCGGTGAAGAGAAAGGCATCGACGTCCGCATTGCTTTGGATGTGATCGCCCTAGCGCATCGCCGGAAGTACGATGTGGCGGTGATCTTCAGCCA
Source organism: Terriglobia bacterium (assembly GCA_050745065.1). Classification (GTDB taxonomy): domain Bacteria; phylum Acidobacteriota; class Terriglobia; order UBA7540; family UBA7540; genus RH2-MAG17b. Next base: position 10,895 of record JBOGJT010000092.1, on the reverse strand, counting down.
AGACCAAGACCTTTCAGAGGTGGCCGAGGAAGTGCGGGCCATCGCGCAAGAACAGAACCGCTGGATCAAGGTAGGCAGCGCTTTTCCGTTCAGCCCCACCACCCGCAATCGGCGCGGCATCGACAAAACGGACTGGATAAAAATCGATCGGGCTACGTACGACGCATGTCTGGACCGCCGCGATTACCGGCCTAAATCCGCTTCCATAACCGGAGGCAAGCCGTGAAACAGCCGCGATTGCTGATTGAAGACTGGCTGCCGGCGGCGGCCATCGGCGTGGAGTGCATGCGCGAGCGAGGCAGTGCGAGCGCCCTTGCTCCACACACCTACCTCCACGTCTGGTGGGCGCGCCGACCACTCACGGCATCGCGTGCCGCCGTGCTGGGTTCGCTGCTGCCGGCCGATTTTCCCCGTGATGTCTTCGAGCGGCTGCTCGGCTTCGGTCGGCCAGCGACTGAAATTGTCGAAGTTCGGCGCTTGATGGATACAGGTTACCGGGTTGATGGAGGCTTCGGTTATGACCGGGCGTTTAAGCACGCACTCCGTCGTGAAGACCTGAACCTCGCACGCAAGTTAGCGGGCGGCGTTTGGGGGCAGACAATATCGGTGATCGATCCAATGGCGGGCGGCGGCTCGATTCCTCTCGAAGCGGCGCGCTTTGGTTTCCACACCTTCGCCAACGAGTACAATCCAGTCGCGTGCTCGGTGCTGGAAGCCACGGTTAACTATCCTTTTCGGTTCAGCCGGCCGCTCGGAGAGGAAACCCGCAAGTGGGCAAAAGTCTGGGGCGAGCGCATCGAGAAACGGCTGGCGCAGTTCTATCCTGTGCATCGGTTTGCTTTGGTCCATGCCTACGTGTTTGCTCGTACGGTGCCGTGCCCCGATACGCAGCACCCAACGCCACTGGTGCCTGACTGGCATCTGCTTAAGCCTAAAGACAGCGCAAAGCGGGTCGTGGCGCAGCCTGTGGTGGACAAAGAGAAAGGAACTTGGACAGTGCGCATTCGAGAGGTGGGTGATCGCGCCGGGCAGTTGCGCGAGCCGCCCAAGCCCACCTATAGCGATGGCAAGGGCATTTCGCTCTTCACGAATCTCCAGATTAGCTCTGACTACATCAAGGCCAAGGCCCAGGCCGGCGAGATGAAAAGCGCGCTCTATGCCGTGGTGATTAAGACCCCGCAAGGCCTCACTTTCCAGCCTCCAGAACCGGAGGATTTGAAGGCGCTGCGCGACGCCGAAAAAGAACTGGCGTGCCTGCGGCCCGCCTGGGAAAAGGCCAACATTATTCCCACGGAGAAGATTCCGACCGGCGATAAGTCAGGCGACTTCGAGGGGAACGGCACCGATAAGCCATTGAAACGGGGTCAATTGTTTTGGACTGACTTCTTTTCGTCCCGCCAACTCCTGTGCATGGGCGTGCTCGTGGAAGAATTACAGAAGTTGAGGTGCGAGATTGTTCAGGCTGAAGGTGAGGAAATAGGCGGGGCGGTAGCTCACCTGCTGGCGCTTGTGATCGACAAGTTCGCGAACCATAACTGTACGGAGACCCGGTGGGAAAATACGCGTGGTGTCATGAAGGGAAAGATGGATCGTCACGATTACTCCTTCAAGGCAACCTGGGGCGAGCTTGCAGCCTGCAAAGCAGGTCTCGGCCTGGCCTGGGCTACCGATAACGTTCTGGAAGCCTACGAGGAGCTAGCGAAGCTTCCGTGCGCCGAAGCGACCTGTCCTGTCGAAATTTCACTTGGCTCGGCCACTAATCTTCCTCAAATTGCGAATGGCAGCATAACGGCGGTCATCGTTGATCCGCCCTATGCGGATAACGTCCAGTATTCGGAGCTGGCGGATTTCTTCTACGTCTGGCTGAAGCGCACGCGAGGGTATCGCCATCCGGATTGGTTTTCCACCTATCTTTGCGAGCATGACCAGGAAGCGGTGGTGAATATTACGCGCCACCGCGAGAACTGTGCGAAGCCAGCCAAAAAGGGCAAACGCGACGGCTCAACGGCCGAAGCCCGGAAGAAAGCCCATGAGTTCTACGAAAAGCGGATGACGGATACATTCAAGGAATGCCGGCGCATTCTCCGCGACGATGGCGCGCTTACCGTGATGTTCACCCACAAGAAGCAGGAGGCTTGGGAAGCCCTCTTCACGTCGCTGATCGAGGCTGGCTTCAAAATCACGGCGACGTGGCCGGTGAAAACCGAGAGCGAGCATAGCCTGCACCAAGCAAAGAAGAACGCGGCGCAGAGCACGGTGATTCTGGTTGCCCGCAAGCGTCAGTCTGGCGCCGGTATCGGTTACTTTGACAGCGCCCTGCGCAACGAGATTCGGCAAAAGGCGCAGAGCACTGCCACTCGTCTTCAGCAGGAAGGATTGAACCCCGTCGATCAACTGGTGGGCTCGTTTGGCCCGGCGATGGAGGTCTACAGCAATTACGACGAAGTGAGAACGGATACCGGAGTTCCCGTGGGTGTTGGGAAAGCCATCGATGAAGCATCCGATGCGGTGAGCAAGTGGCGCATCGAGCAGCTTGCGGCGCGGGGACTGGAAGGCGTAGAGCCGGAGGGCCGCTTTGCGCTGCTTTGCTGGGACGTGCTCGGCGCGGCTGAATTCCGATTTAATGAGGCAAAGCTTTTGGGCCATGCCGTCGGCATGGATGTGGATCAGCTTGTGGCGGCGGGGCTGGTCTCAAAATCCGGCGACAAGATCAAGATGCTCGCAGCCCAGGAGCGCCGCCGCGACCGGGCGCTTGAACCCGAAGAGGTCATGGAAACTCTTTTCGGAGTGGTAACGGCGGGAAAGAAACACAAAAAGAAGGATGCCCTCAAGGTGCATCCTAACGACCCGCAATTTCGCACCGCGCTCGATGCCTGCCATGCGCTGTCTCTACGCTTTACCGAGGCGGGAAGCGCAGCGGGAGGGATCGGCTCGGCGCGAGCGCTTACTCACCAGCAGAACTGGACTAAGGAATCTGCGGTGGCGCGCCTTATGGAAGCGCTGGTGCATGCAGCGCCGGAAGCTCTCCAGCGCGAAAAAGGAAAAAAATCGGCGGCCGCATTGTTTCCCGAATTTCGCGCCTGGCACGCACTCCTGAAGCCGCTCTTTGGCATCGAGCCGCCGGACTGGACCGAGAAGGCCCCTCCGCAAGGATTGCTGGCGTTGACGGCTGCTGAAGAACCGGGCGAGGAAGAGAACGAAGAGGAAACGGACGAGGAATGAGCCACCAAGCTGAATCCACGACCGCATCTTCCACTGAAGCGCCGGAAAACGTCCGCTTGCGCGACGGGAGGTGGAAGCGATTTGTCCGCGGGCCTGACCCCTCGCTGCTTGAAGATCTTTATGTGCCGATGCTGGCGTCGGCTTTGCGGTATGACCGCTGCTGTGCCTACTTTTCAAGTTCGGTGCTGGCGGCGGCGGCGCGAGGCTTCGCGCGCCTGATCGAGCGCCTTGACAAGATGGGGGATCACGCTCCGCGCCCTGCCATCCGGCTGGTGGTGAATGAGCAACTGGCGGCGGCCGACGTCCAGGCCATGAGGGAGACAGGGAACACTTCTAAGCTGGAAGAGCTTCTTCAGGGGCGTTTCAAGACGCCGAAGGAACTGCTTGAGAAGGAGCGCCTGGCCATGCTCGGTTGGCTTGTCAAGCAGGGGCTTCTGGAAGTTCGGGTGGGCGTGATGCGGCACGGCGAGGGGATTGTTCACGCCAAATTCGGAATTGCGACCGACGAAAGCGGCGACGCCATTGTGTTCAGCGGCAGCGGCAACGAAGGTTCGCCCGGATTGCTCTCTAACTACGAGCGCTTGGAAGTATCTACCTCCTGGGAAGACCCCGACCGCTTTCAGGAGTATCAGCACGAGTTCGATGACCTCTGGATGGATACTCACGCGGACGTTCACACCGTCACTCTGCCAGAAGCTCTGCGCCTGAAATTGATCAAGCTTGCTCCTGAGCAACCACCCGTTGCTGAGCCTTCTACGGCGCTTGCCCGCCAGAGGGCCGCAATGATCTGGCGTTTCATTGCCGAGGCGCCGTACCTGCCCGAGGGCGCTGCGGCGTGTGACGCAACCGCTATGGTCGATCTCTGGCCTCACCAGAGGCGCGTGGTGGAGGAAACGGCCGCCGCGTGGCCCGCCGGGCGTCTGCTTTGTGATGAAGTCGGAATGGGGAAGACAATCGAGGCCATTCTGGTGCTGCGACGCTTGATGGCGGGCCGCGGAGTGCGGCGAGCGCTGCTACTTCTGCCGGCGGGCTTACTCAAGCAGTGGCAATCCGAATTAAGGGAAAAAGGCGGGTTGATTGTGCCCCGGCTTGAGGGCACAAGCGCCCTCGTGTGGCCAGACGGAAAGAATCGAAAGGTCAATGGCATCCCCGAGGCGCTGCGGGAGAATATCCTGCTTATGAGCCGGGAGACAGCGCGAACGGAAAGCAACGCATCTCTGCTACTGGCGGCGGAGCCTTGGGACTTGGTGATTCTGGATGAAGCCCACGCAGCGCGCCGCAGAAAGCAGGAGGAAGGAGAATACAACAGCGGCACGCTGTTGCTCGATTTGCTGCGCAGCCTGCAGCTACGCCGCCAGGCTCGCGGCATCCTTCTGCTGAGCGCAACACCGATGCAGACCCATCCCTGGGAGCCGTGGGACCTGCTGGCAGTGCTGGGTGAAGGTGGAAGATGGCTGGCAGAGTTTGCAGAAGTGAGAAACTTCTATTCAGCCGTCGTGGCCGTGAAGGATGGACGATGCGACCTTGCCACGGCTCAGGACGCCGCACGATTGATTCACTCCGATGAGAGCTTTCCGAAGCTGGAGGGCCCGCCGGGCGATTCCGATGTGGAGGGTATTGCTCAGCGGCTCGCATTTTCAACCCCTTCTCAACGTGACGTGATCGTGGCTTGGCTGCGGCAGGGGGCACCTCTCGCTCGCCACATGCACCGCAACACCAAGGACACGTTGCTGAAATACTACGAGCGCGGAATGCTTCCCGAACCGCCGCCTCAACGGTCAGTCGATGACGTTCGATTCGACTTCACTGATCCTGCTGAGAGAAGCGCATACGAAGCGGTGACCACGTATATCGAAAACCGTTTCCAGCAGCTCGAGCAGGAGAAGCCCGGAAAGGGCTTTGTGATGACCATCTATCGACGGCGCGCGGCGAGCTCTCCCTCGGCGCTGCGCAAGAGTCTGGAAAGGCGCCGTGATGGGTTGCTGCGAGTGGTTCAAAAGAAGGCATTCGACAATGAGCTTGCAGCGGAAGACGTTCCCGAGGCTCTGAACACGGATGATCTTCCGGAAGGCGAAGACGCCGGCAGAATCTCTGCAGCTTTTCCCGATAATCCCATCGTGGCAGCCGCTGAACTCCGAGAGGTGGATGATTTACTCGAACGACTCAAAATGCTAGGAACGCGCGACAGTAAGCGGGACAAGTTCTTCCAAGAGCTCAAGAGGGTAGCCGATGACGGCCGGCCGGTTCTTGTCTTTACAGAATACTATGACACGCTGGAATACCTGCGGGGCACCCTGCAAGAACACTATGGAAAGAGCCTCGCGTGCTACAGCGGCGGCGGCGGTGAACGATGGGACGGTGAGTCGTGGAAGAAGGTCACCAAGGACGCGATCACCAAGGCACTCGAGAGAGGTGAAATCCAAGTGCTCATCTGCACTGACGCCGCCAGCGAAGGGTTGAATCTCCAGGCGGCAGGCGCAGTGATTAACTACGACCTGCCCTGGAACCCCAGCAGGGTCGAGCAACGCATTGGCCGCATTGACCGTATCGGACAGAAGTATCCGGGAGTGCGCGTTGTAAATCTTTTCTTGGAGCACAGCGTAGACGATCAGGTTTACCGCGTGCTCCGCGCTCGCTGCGGCCTCTTTGAGAAGTTTGTCGGAGCCATGCAGCCGGTCCTCGCTCATGCTCGTGGAATGCTAATGGGACGCGCCCCCATAGACGCCGCTGCCTTGCAGCATGCAGCCACTATCGCTGGGCAGGATCCTCTGGCAGAGGAAACGTACCTTAGCAGTCCAGCCCAGGAGACTGGCGCCGTGTCTTCACCTGTAACGCGAATGCAGATGGAGGCAGAGTTGGGTTGCCTTTCGGCCCAGCTTTTGCCCCGTTACAAGACTGGTCGCCAGCGCGGCACGTATACCCTTCCAGCTCCGGGATCGGGAACAATCAAGGTGGCTTCCTCCCCGGAAGCTCTGGAGCATGACTCGAATCTGATTCCTCTATCTCCGCTCTTCGCCCCAGTACAAGGACTGGCCGACTTGTTGACACGCGCGGGGGAGAGGCTGCCGTTGGTAATTGGCTCGTACCAACGAGGTGCTTTCCGACGGTCGATTGCATGCTGGGTGGCTGATGGAGAGCCAACGTCGGTGTCCTGTCTCGATCAATTGCTTCAGAAGCTTGATGGGTGGGATGGAGTGTACCCCAATCCTGCCGCATGGGTCGAAGCGCAACATGCGGCATGCCGCGATGCTGAGGAGAGCGTAGGCCGAATGGATGAAATCGCAGCCCAGCGGGAGCGGTCCGCGTTGGAAAATCAACTGGCTAGCGCCCGAATACGCTTGCAGCGCGAACTTGGGAGATATCTGGTCTGCCTCGATAAGGGAAGCGCCGATCTCAACGGGATCTTCTATCGGCAGATGTCACGCGATATTGCGAGTAGAGATCGGCTCGATCAGTGTTTCAAGAAATTGGGTGACTACCCTGCCTGGCCACCGGAAATGCTTCGGGACCTTGAGAGCTTTGTTGGTCGACTAAACGTTAATCAGAGGCGTGCGCGCCTTTTGGGAACTGAGATTGACGCGGCGCTCCAGGACCCGCGTTGGGATGCATTGGTAGGCCGATCATGATGGAGCTGTACGCCTCCAAATTTCCTCAAAGAGCTCGATGGAGCCGGGGCCAAATCCACCGTAGTGATTGTTATAGTAGGCGTAGACGATCTCGCCGCGATGGAGGAATTGGCGGAGGTAGCGGACCCATGTTTGGGTTTCGCGGTCGCGGTCCACGATGATCTTGTCCCAAGTCTTCGTCTTGGCTTCGATTCCTTTCCGGTCGCCGATCCAGCGGATGTAAGTGAAATCAGTCGTCAGCACGTCCAGCGTTTCGGCAAGCTGGGTGAGGGTGGGCATCCAGACTTGATCAACTAAGGCCAGGGCGACGCCGTCCGCGCGGAGAAGATCGAGAAGCGGCTGGGCAAGCCAGCTCTTGTTGCGAACTTCGACGGCGAAGCGGTGAGTGTGAAGTAGGTGCTCAAGATAGCTGGCGAGGCGCGAAAGGAACTCGTCGCAACTGGGCATCACATCCTGATTCAGATAGGGAAACTGCAGCAGGAGCGGACCAAGTTTTTCACCGAGCAACTCCATAACGCTGAGAAACTCGTCGGTCTCCCGTTCGCAATCCAGCAGCAGCTTTTTGTGCGTAATCTCGCCGGGGGATTTCGCGGCAAAGATGAATCCGGGCGGCGTGCGATCTCGCCATCCCTCGACCATTTTGCGCGACGGAATGCGGTAGTACGTGGAATCAATTTCGACCGTATTGAAATGCGTGGCGTAAATGGGCAGGAAGTCGGCAGGCGGCGTGCCAGGCGGATAGAACGGGCCAACCCAACTCTCCGCGCTCCAACTCGACGTGCCCAAATACAAGCTCGGAATTGAATCAAAATCCATGTACTGACACCCCAGTTGTAAGGCTGCGTGCCTTAAATGGGCGGACTGCGGAAAGAACGACATCACCCTCCGCCGATCAGAACATCTCGGCATTAAGCGACGGCAGTCTCGCGCCCGGCTGGGACAAACCGGATTTCAACTCGTTTGTTTAGGGCAGCCGCAATTCTCCTGAGCATGGAGAGTAAAGACGACGTGGTATTGTTGAAAATTCTGGTCACCTAGTAACACTTCGTACTATAGACCGCTGCTCAGTGGAACTTCAAAGCGAAAACGCATGACGACCGCGAGAGCAGCCAGTGAGAGGCCAAGCGGCTGGTTTCTGATCCGAGTGTAACTCAAGTTTCAACGTCTGCCGGCCTCCGAGATGGATTTCACAAGCATCCGAAGCCGCTCTTCAATTACTGCTGGGTCCGTAACAGGATATCCCAGTTCGATTGCCGATGCCTGAAGTTCAGCGCGCCACGCTGTCGATATTGCAACTTCCGGGGGGAAAGGGTGGGTTGCTCGCTGCAAGAAGATGTCCTCGGCGGCTTTTCGCACCTTCGAGTAATCCAGTCTGCCCAGAAGATCAAGTAACAGGATGTCCAGAATATCTCTGGCCCGCCCCTTGGAGTGTGGCCCGGTGCAGGCGTGCAGTTTCTGCGCGAGCTGGTCGCTCAGGCTCAGACATCGGACAGGTGAGGTCACCGGCAGTCCCATCTCGGCGAGACCGCGAACGGCTGGTTCGACAAAGTCGATGGCGCCTGTCCCGCCAGGGCCGAGGTCGACCTCGATTGTTTGCCAGGAACGGGTGCGATGTTGCACCGCAACCTCGACACGCACTGTGTCCACCAAATCCATGCTCCTCGTCTGCGCTTTCGGCCGAAACGTGAACGCATCGAATCCCAAAGCGAGCGCCTGTTCAAACGCCTTCAGCCTATCCACGCGCGTGCCATCCAGCCCGAGATCCACGTCCTTGGTCGCTCGCGCGGCGCCGGCGAAGCGAAGCTCCATCGCCACTCCGCCCTTCAGATAGTACGTGCTGAGGATGCCCTCGTTGACTGCGCGTTCCAGGAGCCCACATAAAGCCAAGAATGAAACCCAACGACGTAGGCGCTCCTGATCGAGGCTCTGTTCCCTGGCAACTCGCGCTAAGGTTTTTTCCAGCCGTTCAACTGGTTTTGGACTCACTATTGATCGCCTTTTTCCCCGCAGCACCGCTTGCAAGCTTGTGTGCGTAGCGGTTTACTGTCTGCCGTAATCGGGCAGCATGTTCCGAATTCAGATATCCTTCCCGGCGAGCGTCGGCTATGGCTTGCCGGACGAGATCAATGCGATGCGTCGTGGTGAGGACATCGATCACGGTGCGCTCGATTGAAGTCACAGGCATACCTTCGTGCTGCGTCAGATCGTCGGGAGCAAGATTAGCGCGATGGATCGCAATCCAGTCGGGCTTTTCACGGCGCAAACGGGCTTGTTTGGGAACTGTAAGATGCACGTTGGCGGGGTTAGCGTCCGAAATCCCAAATAGCAAAAACGCCGTTTCATGGGACAGCGCAATTCTCTGCGGGCCGTGACTTGCTTGCGCCCATAGCACTGCCTCTCGATATTGGGCGAATCTCGCCGCTGGGTAATGCACAATGCGGTACACGCCTCTTGCCATCCTCTCCAACCGCCCGCGCTGTGCCAAGCGAATCAGGACGGAATCCTTGATGCCCATTTCTCTGGCCTGTTTTGAAGTGAGCAGTCCGTCGTTCGCGTCGGCCAACGAGAACAATTCGTCCATGCGGGTGCGTGGCATGAAGGGAGTATGCTCCGCCTTCATGAGGATTGTCAATATAGTTCTATAATTGAACCATATTGACACTATGGCCATAGGAGTGAGTGCGGCGTTACCGACAGTGGCCAAGCGCGTCGGCGTAGGTGGGGCAGGCCGGCTGGCAAAGTCCCCGGCCAGGAAGATCGCGGGCGAAGCCAAGACTATCATCGCCAGGAGGATGAGGGCTAAACGCTCGCTGCGTTCCGTCGTGAGGCTCTGCTCTTGGCTTCCCGTTCGGTTCATGATTTTCTCAGCCCGCCCCTGGCGGGCGCGCATTGTGCCGCTTTGCCGCGCGATTTCCACAATTTTCAGATCCCTACTACGTTTTATCTTTCTACGGGTTTAACTACAGGTAACTACAAGAGCCTTCGTAACATCGTGTAAACACGGGCTGTAAAACCGTTTTCCGTGACGAGATTAACGGGCTTTCGAGACCAGATTAACGTGGCAGCGTGACGAGATTAACGTGCCCGCCTCGCAAGTCCTTTGTTTGTAGCAGGCCGTCCGTGACGCGAATAACGTGGAAAAGCTCACAGATTCACAGTCTTTCCCACAGCGCGAATGGCCGGGTTCTGCCTCGAAGATTGGACCATGATAGAGAGGCCGTCCGACACGATCAAAGCCGAACACTGCGGCCATAGGTCCTTGACCTGCCGCAGCCAGCTCTTCACTTTGGCCCGGAAGAATCGGGGCTCCGTGTACTCCTTGCTGCCGAGTTGCTCGTTCAAGCCTCGCTCAGCAACCAAGGGAATTACGGCGCTGCTTTTAAGCGTCCAAGTTTTCCAGACCAGCCACATGTAGAAATCCAACACGCCCGGCGCATTGGCCAAAGCCGCGACGACGTTGCGCTCGACCGGAATACGGTGTTCGTTGATCTCGTTGTAGAAGGCCTCGCTGAGCGAAATCCTGTTGTCGAAGTTTTCAGCGTTCGGGACTTGCTGACGTTTAACGGTGTTAAACCAGAGTTGCATGCGGTCGAAGAACTGAAACCGACCGAGATCAGCGTATCCTTCGCCGTTCGTGTGCTGTCGCGTACCGAAAAAGATCGTGGCGGCGAAGACGCGCTGAAAGCCTTCGACCATCCGGCGATAGTGCGGACCATCTTTGGGTAGGCTGAAGAACGCGAGAATCTGAGCGGCGCTTGAGAAGCGAACCTCACGGCTCTTCTGCTGCACGGCAAGCGTCGCGACCCAGATTGGGATCAAGCGGTCCTGGCCAAAGGGCATACCGAAACGGGGGTGTGCCGTGATTTCCAGGAAGAAGGCACCGTTACGCCGAGCGTAGTAGAGTTGGTCCTTCGGGAGCTGACGCAACGGTAAGCCGCAGAGTACGAAAGGCCGTGCGTTGTAAGCGAGCTGCTGCCTGCCATATTCTCGCTCCTCACGGATAAGCTGGATAGTTTCCAGTTGTTTGAGCCGACGCTTGCTAATGCC
>JBOGJT010000091.1:0-9102 GCA_050745065.1 Terriglobia bacterium | reverse complement strand
AGCCATGTCTGACCGATATTTCAGCCGGCAGGAAGCCGAAGAGTTACTCCCCATGATCGGGAAGTCGCTTCAAGAGGCCCTCCAGCAGAAGCAGTCTCTTGATCATCTGGATGAAGACCTATCGCAGGCTGCGGCGCGCATCATGATGCTGGGCGGCTCAGTTCCGCCCTATCAGGAGTTGGCGCGGAAGCGCGGAGAGCGTCAGCGCTTCGCGGCGAGCCTCGAAGGCTTCGTAGAACGGATTCAGGAAACCGGCTGTGTGGTGAAAGACCTTGAGTTGGGGCTGATCGATTTCCCTTCTCTTCGCGACGGGCAGGAGATCTATCTCTGCTGGAAGCTGGGGGAGAGACGGATAGAATATTGGCACAGCATGGATGAAGGATTCTCCGGGCGCAAACCGCTGGATGGGGGGCCAGACCCGGACGATCCTTCCGGTGGCGCCAGCATTCAATAACCTTGTCCGCGCCAAAGGCGACACAACTTTGCCTCCCTGCCGTCCGCACGGCTCATGTGATACCAATTTTCGGTCAAACGTAGCATTTAGGCGAGGGCTCGAATTCCTCACGGTGTCATCACCTGCAGCATCCCACTAAACGATGCCATGATTGACGTCAAATTAGTATGAGAACCCTGGCGGAATCAGATGGCGACTTTCGCGGCAGGGCTCGAGATCTGAATCAGAGCGATTTCCTGCGGATGAGGGCGAGTCGCATTTTCGAGGCGCAGGACGCCACGCGGGCAGACGTTGGCGCAGATGCCGCAGCCGACGCAGGACGCGCGAACGAAGCTGGTGTTGGTCTGAGCGTAAGAGCGCACGTCAATCCCCATCTCGCAATATTTACTGCACAGGCCGCAGGAAATACACATATTGTCTTTCACGGTGATGCGGTACCGGCCAAATTTCTGTACCAAGCCAAGCACCGCCGCCATGGGGCAGAAATTGCGGCACCAGATGCGCGTTCCGCCGAGCGGGTAGAAGCCCGCGCCGACAATGCCTGAGAGCACAGCGACCACCAGCAGACCGTAAAGAGACTGAAAACGCGCGGCAAAATGGTGGAGACCTGCGTAACGGTCTCCCGCGCCCCAGGTAATGAACAGCGTCGCCGTTAGCACGATGCATACCACGAGCACCACGTAAATCGAAACCCGCTCAAACTTCCAGGACGCGCTGGACTTGCTGGTCAAGTGCCGGAGCGGATCGCCTGCCGTATTCGCCAGCCCGCCGCACCCGCAGACCCACGAACAATACCATCGCTTGCCGAGAAAAATCCCCAGCAGCGGGACCATCAGCAGCGATCCCATGAAGCTATAAAGGATATACGGCAGGGGAAGCCTGAAGATATCGTTCGGCGCAAAATCCTCCAGCTTGAGCGGCCACAGGTAACTGAAGTAATAGCCGGGGCGGTGAAAAAACATCATGATTTCCGGAAGGGCAAACGCCAGCGTGATCTGGACGAACATCACCACCGAGGTTCGCACGATCTGATACCGGTCGCGGCGGTACTTGTGCAGGACGTGAATTCCGCCGATGACCACCGCCGCCGTGTAGAGGATGCCGTAGAGAGTCCACTTATCTCCTAGTCCGATGGCGCGCGCGGCGCTGGTGAAAACGTCGGTGTAATAAAGCACCAGGTAGAAAGCCACGATGATCGCCGTAAGGACCACCGCGGTAACACCGCGATGCGTCAGGTTGTGAACCAGCCAGCTCTTTTTTCCTTCTCGAATCATAAGCGGCGTTTCCTAAAATGCGGGTCCATAGCAACGCGGAATAATCCCACCAGCCGCCGCTGCGGCAAGCAGGCTGAGAGCCGGCAGCCGGTATTAATCTTTCGCCACGGCCTGAGGCTCTTCGGAATCCCGCCGGCGGCCGGAGTTCCAATCAGCGTAAGAAGCAGCGGCTGCGGCAAGGTTCACGCGCCCGAACTCAACGTCAAATTGGGCTTCTGCCAGGCGGCCCATCACGTAATCCATGGTGCGGCGCTCTCGAATCCAGCGTTCAAGGATGGTGTGGTTCCAACGCGAGCCGAGCATATTGAATCCGGCCACGGCGCCGTTGTGCTCCACGATCCGCACGCTCACGTCCTGGCCGGGAATCCTGAAGAAGAAGCTCGCGCCGCCGGCCGGCACATCATTCACCATGCCAACCGTTGTGTATTCGATGTCAAAAAACATGGCGCTGTTATAGAACAACGGCGGATCATAGGTTATTGCATCGCCGAGCATGGAGCGCGCCGCGAGCTCGCCCTGCCGCCGCGCCGTGTACCAGATTTGCTCCACCACGGGTTTGCCGCCGCGGTCGAACTCGGCGCAGTCACCAGCCGCCCAGACGTTCTCCAGGGAGGTGGTGAAATCGGGCTGAACGGCGATGCCGCGCCGCGAGAGCGGAGGCGTTTTAACCTGCCGGAGCCATTCAATCGCAGGATGTACGCCCACCGCGATGCCCAGCAGCTGGCAGGGAAATTCGTTTCCCGCCCGCGTCTTCACGGCGCGAACGCGCCCGTCCGCGCCGGAGAAAACTTGCGCTACTTCTTCGTCCAATCGCACATCCACGCCATGGCGCCGGATGTGTGCCGTCACCATCTCCGCTTCTTCCCTTGCTAGCGCCGCCGGCCAATACCAGGGCTCGCGCACCAAAAACGTGACCTTCCGCCGGTGGAAAGCCAGGCATTCGACCAGCTCTACGCCGATCAGACCGCCGCCCACCACCACAACCTCCTTGCTTGAAGGCGTCAGTCTCTCGCAGTGGTCGAGGTCCTGGAGCGTAACGAAGGAGGCGACGCCCTCGCGCGCGGTCTCCAGCCCCTCCCAGGCGGCGCCGTTCGCCAATGAGCCGGTGGCGAGTAGCAAGCGGTCATAGCCGAGGGACAGGCCGGATTTCAGGCGGAGCGTACGCGCCGCGGCGTCGAGGTCCGTCACCCAGTCGCGAATGAGTTGGATGTTCTGCTTCGCATAGACCTTGCGCTCGAACGGCTCCAGGTCGCGCCGGTCCATGCGATCCATGTAGGCGTACATCAGCGCCGTGCGGGAGAAGAAAAAATCGCTCTCACCGCTGATCAGCGTGATCCTCGCGTCTGTTTCACGCTGGCGAAGGGTCATCGCCGCCGTCGTTCCGGCAACGCCGTTGCCAATGATAACGTAGTGCATAAATGATCCACCCGGTAGCCCCAAAAGACGGAGCGATACCGGTTCTCATGAAGGCAGCGCGCGCGGAGGCGAGAGCTTGCCGCGAAGTGCGCAGGCCATGACTAGTTTATCCTTCCCGCTTGACCGACGCTACGGAATACACTTTTGCGGCGCACGCGCGCAGCTTCGCGAGGCGCGGATTCATCCGCAACCCTTGCGGATGGCGCACATATTTCTCTTTAGTCTGAGGGTTGCGATGAAGTCCCCGGCGTTCAGGACGAGAGTCCTTCTGGCCGCACAATCCCCCCACGCCCGCCGGGCTGCAGCAATGCAGGATTCCAATCCGCGTGCGGCTGCGGGTTGATCTCGGCGCGCGTTTTGGGCAGGCACTGCGGATAGTTCTCCTGGAGGAACTTGATCAGGTTTTCGCGGAGGTAACAGCGTAAATCCCACGCTGTTCCGGCATCCACGGCGTCGGCGAGCGCGCGCACCTCCATGGTTTGGGCGGTGGCATCGCTCACCTGCAGCACAACAACCGTCCCCGCCCACTTGTCAGTGGATTTCACCAGCCGTTCAAGCTCCTTCCGAAGCGCGTCGATGGGCGCCGTGTAATCCGTGTAGATATACACGCTCCCGATCAGCGATGCGCTATTCCGCGTCCAGTTCTGGAAAGGGTGATCGATGAAATAGGTGAGGGGCAGCACCATCCGCTGCCAGTTCCAGATGCGAACCACGACGTACGTGGAGTTGATCTCCTCGATCCATCCCCACTGGCCCTCCACAATAACTGCATCTTCGATTCGGATGGGCTGGGTCAAGGCGATCTGCACGCCCGCGATCAAATTACCCAGGGTTGACTTCATGGCCATCCCGATCACGAGTCCCGCCAACCCGGCCGAGGCAAGAAGACTGGTGCCGATGGACCGGACGTTGGGAATGGTGAGCAGCATGATTCCAATCGCGACAATGACCACGATGACCGCAAAGATGCGGCGCAAGACCTGAACCTGAGTGCGGACTCTCCGCGCAGCCAGATTGTCTTTAACGTCAATGCGATGGCGATCGGCGACAATGTCCGTAAAGACGTCTGACGCAAGAACACACGCCCAGGCCACTGCCGCGATAATCCCAAGTCCAACCAGATGTTCGAGCGGATGTTTGACCGTTGCGGGAAGAGAAACGGCGGGCAAAGTGATCAGCAGCGCGAACAGAGGAAAAACCCATCGGGTGGGTCCACGCCCGCGCTTGGCGAAAGAAGCGGCGACCACGTGTCCGGGTTTATCCGCAACGCGCTGCAGCATCCAGAAGAGAGCGGAATGTACAATGAGCGCGATTATGATCGCACCCGCCAGAATGCCTACCGCGATCAACAACGGTTGCCAGTTGCTAGTGAAATACGCCATCTCGTGTAGCCCTTCCTTTAAGATGCGCGAGTGGGGTGGAAGCGTTTCACGCGCCGGACTTGGTGCTGATCGACGATAGTCCACAAAGGATCACCGGAGACGAGCGGAACGTGGGGCACGCCCACGCCGGCCGATTCAAATTGCGTGTGCCGTTCTCGATGCCAAGACCCGCTCCGTTGTTGGTCGTGGCAAATGGCGATATGCCCGTTTTGAGCTTCCTCGCTGCATTCGCGACTCTGCGTCTTTCTGCTTGACTTGAAGCCTGTCTGTTTTTATGATCGGGGCATCGCTAGAAAGGAGGTGATTCATGCCAACGGATTATAAACTTAGCGAGGGTGCTGAGGCTTAGGCGCTCGCTAGCGCTGGCTTGTGGGATCCTCTCTTTAGCGCGGAGAGGCTCGAGGCGCTGGTTGGCGCCGGTTCTCGTGGACGCAGCGAGGTAGCTAATCCCATCAGCACCCGAAGCCCCTTGGGCTGCATCGAATGCAACCCCGGGGGGCTTTTCATTTTGGCCGCGCCTCGCAGTTGGAGTGGTTGAAGACGGCGGCCCGTCTCCCCGGCCCTCACTGGATTAACGTCCCCTGCGATGGTGTTTCGTCTCCGTGGTCCCCGTTCCCATTCGCCTCCGTGGTCACCAGACAGGCCGCCGCCACTTGATCTCCTTCTTCGAGGTTGATGAGCTTAACACCTTGCGCAGATCGTCCGCTCTCGCGAATCTTACCCGAATCGAGCCGGGTAATCTTACCTTGCTGGCTAATCAGCATGACTTCGGAATCCTCGGCGACGCTCAGCACGGCCACCACTTGTCCGTTGCGTTCCGTAGTCTTCACGTTGATCACGCCCTTGCCAGCGCGCGTCTGCAAGCGGTATTCGGTGATTGCTGTGCGCTTGCCGAATCCCTTTTCCGTCATGGAGAGGATCAACTCCTTTTCACCCACAATCTGCATTCCGATGATGTAGTCGCCCTTTTCGAGGTCCATCGCATAGACGCCGTAAGCGGCGCGGCCCATATCCCTCACATCGCTTTCCAGAAAGCGGATGGCCATGCCTTCATGCGTGGCGAGGAAGACGGTGTCGCGGCCGGTCGTGAGCTTCGCCCCAATCAGCTCATCTCCATCCTCAATCTTCATCGCCAGGATCCCGCGGGCGTTGGGGTTGGAAAACTGGGATAGGCGCGTCTTCTTGATCAAGCCGTTACGCGTGCCCAATAGCACGTAACCTTCCGCCGC
This sequence comes from Terriglobia bacterium, assembly GCA_050745065.1. GTDB lineage: Bacteria > Acidobacteriota > Terriglobia > UBA7540 > UBA7540 > RH2-MAG17b. The sequence goes on along the minus strand of JBOGJT010000091.1, from coordinate 3,347 downwards.
ATAGCGCCCGCCATCAACCTCAACTTCCGCGGGCTCCTCCGGCAGATCCTTGACGGACAACACCGCGGCCACTTTCTCGCCCGGCGCCAGATTGACAAGGTTCAGGATATGCTTCCCCTTGGCGGCCGCGCCGACGTCGGGAATCTCGTAAACCTTCAGCCAGTAGAGCTTGCCGGTGTTGGTGAACACCAGAATGTAACTGTGCGTGGATGCGACGAAGAGGTGGTCCACGATATCCTCCTCGCGCGTCTTCATCCCCAAGCGTCCCTTGCCGCCGCGGCCCTGCTGGCGGTAGGTGGTGAGGGGCGTGCGCTTGAGATAGCCGGAGTGGGAGACGGTCACCACAACGTCTTCCACCGTGATTAAATCCTCCAGCCTGATCTCGGCCTGCTCTTCGATAATCTCCGTGCGGCGCGGGTCTCCGTAGTCCTTCTGCACCTGCTTGAGCTCGTCAACGATCACCTTTTTCAGCACCTTGTCGCTGGCCAGAATCTCGCGATATTCGGCGATCTTCATCTGCAGGTCGTCGAACTCCGACTGGATCTTGTCCCGCTCGAGGGCGGTGAGCCGCTGCAATTGCAACTCTAGAATGGCCTGCGACTGGCGCTCGGTAAATTCGAACTGGGCGATCAACCCGTCGCGCGCCTCGCGGGGCGTCTTGCAGGCGCGGATCAGCTTGATGACGGCATCGAGCTGGCTGAGCGCCTTGAGAAATCCCTGTAGGATATGCGCGCGCTCCTCCGCTTTGCGCAGATCATAAACCGTCCGGCGGCGCACCACCGTCACGCGGTGGTCGATGAAGAGCTGAAGGGCGTCGCTCAACGCCAGGGTTTTCGGCTGCCCGTTCACAATGGCGAGCAAAATCATCCCGAAAGTCTCTTGCAACTGCGTGTGCTTGTAGAGATTGTTCAGAATCACTTCCGGCTGCTCGCCGCGCTTAAGCTCAATCACCATGCGCATGCCGTCGCGGTCAGATTCGTCCCGGATATCCGAGATGCCGTCGAGCTTCTTGTCCTGCACGAGCTCCGCGATGCGCTCGATCACCCTCGATTTGTTAACCTGGTATGGAATCTCGGTGACGACGATTTGCTGTTTGTCCTTCGCGGGCCGCTCGATGGCCGCCTTCGCGCGCATGGTGAACTGACCTCGGCCCGTCGCGTAGGCCGCCTTGATTCCCGCCTTGCCGTATATGTAACCGCCGGTGGGGAAATCCGGTCCGGGGATCAGCTTGAGGATCTCATCCAGGCTGGCCTGGGGCTTTTGAATCAGCAGAATTGCGGCGTTAATAATTTCGGTAAGATTGTGCGGCGGAATTTTGGTAGCCATGCCCACGGCAATTCCGTCCGAGCCGTTCACCAGAAGGTTGGGAACGCGCGTGGGAAGGACGAGCGGCTCTTCGGTGGATTCGTCAAAGTTCGGAGAAAAGTCCACCGTCTCCTTCTCGATATCCGCCAAAAGCTCCTCGGCCACGCGCGCCAAGCGGCACTCCGTATACCGGTACGCGGCGGGCCGGTCTCCGTCCACCGAGCCAAAGTTGCCCTGGCCGTCAATGAGCGGATAGCGCATGTTGAAGCCCTGCGCCATGCGGACGAGGGTGTCATACACGGCGGCGTCGCCGTGCGGGTGGTACTTCTTGATCACCTCGCCCACGGTGCCCGCGCACTTGGTGTAACGCTTGGAGGAGGTGTTTCCCTCCTTGTACATTGCGTAGAGAATCCGCCGGTGGACAGGCTTTAATCCGTCGCGCACGTCGGGCAGCGCGCGCCCGATAATCACGCTCATTGCGTAATCGAGATACGACGTGCGCATCTCGTCTTCAATATTGACCGGAGTTTGATTCGAAGGCGGAATCAGTTCCTGATCAGCCATGAATGGGTTCCTTTCCCTTTCTCAAAGCTATTTGCGGCCTACGGACGAAAACGCTGTACTACAAGCCCTGGAATGAACGTGAAGTGCTTGATGCTCCCTGTGGCCAACGGCTCACGCCTGGCGAGAGCCGTAGCAGCGATCAGAGCGTCCCCTAAGCCAAGCCGCCGCGCGAGGACGTAGTGCTCCATCAATTGCTGAGCCGATCTGCTGATTGCTTCGGTCAAGGGAAGTACATCGGCGAGAGATTTGGATACGAAGCGCCGCCATTCGCTCACCTCGTTCTGATCGCGGCACCCGTAAAGGACTTCCAGATATGAGGCGGTTGAAATATTGCGCTCCGCGAGCGGAATGCTGTCAATGAAAGCTATCGCTGTTGGGTTCTTTCGTAAGAACCAGATCAAGATGTCGGAGTCCAGGATCAAAGGCTGTACCCGGGAGCGCGTATTTTTCTGAGCCAGCCTTCCACATCCTTCATATCCTCCCTGTCCGCCCACATGCCACACGCAGGATCGACCGCGACGCTTGCCGGTTTAATTCCCTTCAACGAAGAGAGAGTAGCAACGGGTTTACCTCGCAGGGTGACGGTCACGGTTCCGCCGTGCTGCACCTTTCTAAGAATCTGAGAGGTTCTCTGGCGTAATTCTTTGGCCGTAACCACCATGACTCATCACACTCCAAGGCATGAAATGTACACTCCCAAGTGTACACTTTGGAGCGCTCATTGGTCAAACGGGCGGAATCCGAGGGCTCATGCAACCACAGCGCCAGGGCTTTGCCTGCGGAAGATTACATCATTATGGTGACGCCCAATGTCGTAGGGGCGATCCATGGCCGACGGTTTTTCGCTGCGCAAAGAGCGCTGCTACCGCGAAAGCAGTCTCGACCACGTGTGATCCTTATCAAGCTGGATGATGAGCGAACGCCGGTTTGCCGTGAGGAGCGCGGAGTTTCATCCCCGCAGCGCCGGGTGCTTTCCCTTCCTCGTCACTGCCGCGCCGTGGCTAGGCCTCCGGTTCATTCGCCGGCTTTTTGCGGGATGGCGCCTTGCGTCGCGTCCCTTTGGTCGCCCCCGGTCTGGCAGAGCGAGGCTTACGAGCCTTCCGACCGGGTGTGGCGGGATCCGTCTCCACCGCCGCATCCTTAACTGGCTCCGCGGCTTGTTCGATTAAGGCGCCGTCGATTTCTATCGCACCAGGAGCCCCGCTCTGGGCGCTCTTCCCGTCGGATTCAACCAACGCGGCGGACTCCTGCGCAAAGGCGAATTCCTCGAGGGTGGTGGCCCGCTCTTCGCCGCCGCCGGACTCCGCTTCAGCGGTTAGTGTTTCAGGGGTTGCGGATGATGTCAGCAGCGGGTAGATTCGCCAAATGCCTTTGTGATCGCGCTGCATCTTCAGCCAGCCGTCGCGCTGGGCGCAATGCAGCAGATCCAGCGTGCCGCGATAGCCGTACTTGCGCTCGTCGAAATCGTGCTCTATGGC
>JBOGJT010000090.1:0-13076 GCA_050745065.1 Terriglobia bacterium | reverse complement strand
CCCTGCTGGAGGGATTCCGCCACGTGGAGGCCGCGTCGGTTTCTGACGCCGTCGAGCAGATCACCGGCCGCCGGATGTATATGAGCCATCGCATGCGACCGATCTTCACATCCGGGTTCGCGGGATTTGCCGTGACCGTCCTGCTGAAAAAACAGGAGGGGCATCAGGGGTCACAGGCTCTGAGCGGTATGCTTTCGGCCATCGATCGCGGCGCTCCCAACTCCGTTTACGTGATGGTGGTGGAGGATGGAGCCGACATCGCAGGCATGGGCGGCCTGATGGGGACGGCCATGGCCGCGCGGGATTTCTCCGGCGCCGTAATCGATGGCGGCGTCCGCGATGTGGCGTATCTGCGCAAAATCCGTTTCCCGGTTTTTGCGCTTGGCATCGTTCCTTCGACGTCAGTAGACCATTACCGGTTTGCCGGATCCAATATTCCCGTCGATTGCGACGGCGTCACCGTTCATCCCGATGACATTGTGGTGGCCGATGAAGATGGGGTGGTGGTAGTGCCGCGCGCACGCGCCGCTGCGGTCCTCGCGCTCGCTCAAAGGATGGATTTCAAGGAGCACTCCATGTACGCTTACATCGCGAAGTACAAGTCCATCGAAGAGGCGGTGCAAAAATTTGGCCGCCTCTGAGAACATTGCGGCGGGACGAGGGCGATGGATTTGCTTGCATTGAAGGGTTTTCCAACAGATAATTCTGACTTTCATTCTTGATTTCATGGCGCCGGTAGAAACTCCTTCGGCGAGGTTTGAATGGACCGTCGAACGTTCGTAAAAAGTAGCATCGCGGCCGGAGCCGGCCTCGCGCTGAGCGGCGCGGCTGCCCAGGGCGTACAGGACGTCAAACTGCCTGCGCCGCCGCCTATCGAAAGGCACAGCCTGCCGGGTTATCCGACATCGCCTTTGGGAATGCCGGGCCTGTTTCCGGGACGCGTGGTCGAGGTGCTCAACGCAAAGGCCATCACCGCGAACCACGTGTCACAGCCGGTCGTCCGGCGCATGATCGAGGAAGCGCTGAAGAATCTGACCGGCGAAGACTCGGCCGCAGCGGCGTGGGCGCGCTTCCTGGCCCCCTCCGACGTTGTCGGCATCAAAATTAATCCTTCGGGTGCTCCGGCGTGCTGTTCCTCTCCGGAAATTGTGCGTGAGGTGATCCGGGGGATCAGGTCGGCTGGCGTTCCGAGGAAGAACATTATTATCTACGACCGCTACTCCAACGAAGTTCAACTCGGAAGCTACCACGCCTTGATGCCGGTTGGAATCCGGATCGACGGGATCGAACATCGAGCCTTCGACCTTTCGGGGTACGACATGAACGTTTATTGCCAGGCATGTTTTTTCGGGGAATGGGAGACGCGGTCATACCTCGCGCGTGTGGTCAGCGAGGGGGTTACGAAGATTGTGAACATTCCCACCATGAAAGACCATGACGCGTCGGGCGTGACGGGCTGCCTGAAGAATCTCGGATACGGGTCGTTCAACAACGTGGCGCGCTCTCACCAGGCGCCCGTGACCTTTACCAACCCGCTCATCGGGCTGATGTGCTCGGTTGAGCCCTTGCGCTCGAAGGCGGTCCTGCACATTATGGATGGGATGCGCCAGGTGTGGCACGGCGGACCCTTGACGCAGATCCAGCGATTCATCGCGCAGCCGGGCATCCTGCTCGTTGGGACGGACCCCGTCGCGATTGACACGGTGGAGCTTGCCGCGATCTCCGCGAAGAGGGAACAGGAGGGAGCGCTCTCTCTGTGGGACCGCAACCCGGCGAACATTACTACCAGCCAGCGGGAATTTCTCAACAATCCCCGCAAGAACGTATTTTTCCGCCAGCCCGCGCACATTGAGGCTGCGGGAAAGCTCGGACTCGGCGTTTGGGAAACGGCCAGGATCGATCACCGCAAACTCGAGATGGGATGATAAAAATCTGATGCCGGAGACAGCACCCGACACCCCCTGGGTAAGCTTGCTGCATGACAGCACGCACGGCGGCGGATACGGCCAGCCCCTGGCGCATGCGCCTGCGAAGGTGCTGTGGCAGCTTCGTCTGGACGATTCCGTTCGGAGCTCCCCCGCGCTGGCGGACGGACTCCTCAACGTGACGTGCCTTGACGGCGCCTTGCACGCGATTGACGTTCGCACCGGGCGGGAGGCATGGAAGTTTCAGACGGGCGCCTCGATTCATGGCACGCCTTCGCTCACCGGAAGCCGCGTCATCTTTGGCAACGATGCGGGAAGCGTGTTTGCTCTCTCTCGCTCGAACGGGCGGAAGGTCTGGGAACGGGCGGCGGGCGGGGAAGTGTGGACTTCTCCGGTGACGGATGGCAGCGGTGTGTTTTTCGGCGCCGCGGACGGCCGCTTTTATGCCGTGGACCTTGAGACGGGCAAGCCGCGCTGGACTTACAACGCAGGCGCGCGCATTTACTCGACAGCCTACGTTACGCCCGGACGCTTATACTTCGGCTGTAGCGACGGCAAGGTTTACTGCCTCGATCCGGGCTCCGGCAAAGTAACATGGACGGCCGAGACGGGTGATGGCATTGACTCATCCCCGGCGCTGGCAGGAGGAGCAGTCCTCGTCGGGTCGGAGGATTTTTCACTCTACGCGATTGACGCGGCGGAGGGTAGGATCCGCTGGAAATATGGCACAGGCCTGGGGATTTCGTGCTCTCCCGCCGCCTCCGGGAATACCGTGGTCGTGGGCAGCAAGGACGGCTATCTATACGCTCTGGACGTCGCCCGCGGCCGCCTGCGGTGGAAAGTCCGCATGGGTAACGCCGTCACGGCTTCTCCGGTCATTGCCGGCGGAGCGGTTTTCATTCAGGGCTTTGGAATTCACGCGGTGGATCTTCAAACCGGGAAAACATTGTGGTGCGTGCCGGTGGGCGGGTCGCAGCGATCCAGCCCGGTTTTGGACGGAAAGGTTATGTACGTGGCCGACACCCAAGGAAGGGTTTATGCGCTCGCCTAGAGGGGGCGCCGGTTTCACTACCGCCGCACGAAGCGCTGCGCGGATGGGGCGTACGGGGTGTTGCTCGCTCTCCGCGCTCGCACTGCTTGCTCTACTTTTGTTTCCAATCGCCGTCCGCGCGTCAACGCAGGCCGATCAGTTTATTTACAAGAATCAATACGCGATGGGCGCCGTCTACGAGATCGCGGCCTATTCTCCCTATCCGAATCGCGCTACCCAAGCGATTGACGCTGCGTTCCGCGTGATCGTGACCCTCGATCGCGTGATGAGCAATTATGACCCGCAGAGCGATCTGAGCCGCCTGGATCGCTCGGCCCACTTCAAGGCCGTGACCGTGCCGCCGGATCTGTTTCGCGTGATCCAGGCTTCCTTGGTTTATTCGCGTCTATCGGGCGGCAAGTACGACGTTACCGTGGCGCCGCTCGTGGATGCGTGGAAGTCTGCAATTCGCGGCGGACGCCTTCCTTCCGCGGGTGAGATCGAGCGGTTGAGAAGCTGCGTCGGCTACCGCAAGCTGCAGTTGATGACGCCCAACCGGATCGAGTTTCACTCGCCGTGCACGCGCATTGACCTCGGTTCAATCGGGAAGGGGTACGCTGTGGACCGCGCGGCGCAGGTTTTGCGGGCGTACGGCATTCGCCGGGCTTTAATTAACGCAGGCGGCAGCACGATTTACGCCATCGGCGCGCCGCCTGGCCGCGCTGGCTGGACCGTTCGACTGCGGGATCCGTCGCATCATATAGACCCGGAAGTTACGCTCCGCGATGACAGCGTTTCAACCTCTGAACAGGAAAGGGCAAGCTTGATCGACGGGGGCGAGTTTGGACACATCATTGACCCGATCACGGGCCAACCCGTGCACAGCGACTTTGCGGTGAGCGTTGTGGCGGAGACGGCTACCGCGACGGATGGCCTTTCGACGACGCTGTTTCTGATGGGTCCCCAGGCGGGCGCGCGGCTCGTCCGCACGCTGCCGGAAACGGCTGCGGTCTGGGTTTCACGAGAGGGCCGCGCCGAAATGGCGTCAACCGGCCCGAAGATTCGGCTGCTTCATTCGGAAAGCACGAACCCGTAGAAAGGGTGATGCGGCGGTGATTCGAAGAACAACCTTTGTGGTCCTTATCTCGCTATTCTCAGGTCCGGTTTTCGCACGCACGTTCCTGCGCTGGACGGAGCCCGCGATGCCTCCTGCGAAATCACTGGGCGTCGTCGACGTTGTGATTTCAGCGTCTCAAGGATCACTGCTTCAGACGGCGAAGAAGCAAGGCTATCGCGTTTACGTTGAAGTCGACCCTGAACGTGCGAACGCGGAGGCCAAAGCCAGCTCGAAAATGGGTTTGTCCGGCCTCATCATCGGGTACGCCGCGGGGCCTGAAGGATCCACTTCAACCCCTGCGGCGCAGGACGGCAGCGCTGAGGCGCTGATCAAGAGGCTGAGATCGGCCTACCCGTCGCTCGATGTGCGGCTGCTTCAACCGGGTGGAAAGCAGCCCCAAATGAGAGGGACGATGGTGCTGGGGAAAAACCGCGTCTTTCAGGTTTCAAGCGCCACGCATCAGCCGTGGATCGACTCGAACGTCGCCCTCATCCGGTTTGAGCGGGCGTACGATCCGGGCGAGAAGCCGCTTTTCGACTTTAAGTGGGACTTGGTGGATTCTGTGGAGCAGCGGTATGGTCCGCCTCCGGAAGCTTACGAGCTCGCAGTCGCAGAGGCCGGAGCTTTTCACGCCGACGTGATTCTGCCATTACACCGGCATTTTCAAGACGGCTTGGCCGAGGGCAAGCCGCAGGCGTGGAAGGCATGGAGCGGAATCCTGCGCACCATCCGGTTTTGCGCACAAGATTCCGATCATTCCGGTCAGGTGGATCACCTGGTGGCGAACGTCGGGGTCTTCACCGGCGATTACGCGAATTCTTATGAAGAAGTGAATCTTATGGCGCGGCACAATATTCCCTATCGAGTGCTGCCGCCACGCGAGCTCACGGCTGACCACCTCCATGGCATGGCGATGATCGTGGTGTTCAGCCCTCTTGACCGTGCTGCCGAGGACGCCGTGCAGCAGGTTGCAGAAAACGGGGGCGCCGCGGTTTTGGTTGGGCAGCAGGGTAATTTTCCCTGGCACACCAGCCCACCAGCCCGCAAGAACGATGAGTCCGCGGTTTACAAGGTAGGGTCGGGAAAGATTGTAGAGGTCTCGACCCCCATTTTGAATCCCGAACCTTTTGCCAAGGACGTGTGGCGGCTTCTCAGTCCACCGGATCGAGAGTTGACCCTTTGGAATGCGCTGACGACCCTTGCTGCCGCCTATGAAACCAAAGATGCTTCGACCGTCCAAATCAATCTCGTGAACTATTCGCTAACCCCTCTTCGGGTACAGGCGCGCGTGAAGGGGACTTTTTCACGGATCCGTGTGGCCACACCCGGCCGCGGCTGTTGCGTTTCGCTCGCGCCCGTCGTGAGCGATGGGTTTACAGGGTTTGTTGTTCCGGAATTTCGCGTGGGCGCGCGAGTCGATCTCAGCAATGTGGGCCTGCGCTAACGCAAATTCTATCGCGTCGCTTTGCTCAGAATGACAACGCAAAATAGCCTTTTTCAGCTACCGGCTCGAACGGCAGCAAAGAGGAATCCTTCAGCATCCTGTTTATTAAATCCACCGCTGGAAACTCAGCCCGATGCAGACGAAAAGAAGAATCCGAACGCTTCGCGCCGCGTGGATGCTAACCATTGGAGTGACAATCCCTATGTGCGCGCAAACTCCCCATTACGACTTGCTTTTGAAGAACGGGCAGGTGATCGACCTGGCCAATCATATTGACGGCGTAATGGATGTGGCCGTCGAGGGCGGCAAGATCGCCGCCGTCGAGGCGAGCATTCCTGCGAGCGAGGCCGGGAAGGTGGTGGACGTTCAGGGGCTCTATGTTACGCCGGGACTCATTGATATCCACGTGCATATCGCGCAGGGTGGCGCGCCGCTTAACTGGTTCTCTCCGGACGCTCGCTCGCACATCCGGCCTTGGAAGATCATGTCAGACCTGATGCTTTCCTCCGGCGTGACCACAGTGGTGGACGCGGGCAGCGCCGGCTCCGATACCTATCTGGCCGAAAAGGAAGAGGTGATTGATCATTCCCAGGTGCGCATCCTGTCATGGCTGAACATCGTTGCGGACGGCATGAGTGGCGGCCTCGAGCAGGACATGGACCAGATGGACCCCAAGCTCTGCGCCGCTACCATTCGCAAGTATCGCGATACCATTGTGGGCGTGAAGACGGCCCATTACTGGACCGTGAAACCCTGGGACGCCGAGCACCAGCCGTGGGTCGCGGTCGACCGGGCCGAAGAGTGTGGCCGCTTGGCAGGCGTGCCGATCATGGTGGATTTTTTCCCGCGGCCGCCGGAGCGCCCCTATTCGGATTTAATTCTGAAAAAGATGCGGCCCGGTGACATTCACACCCACGTCTTTGCTCAACAATTTCCCATCATTTTGCCCGATGGCAAGGTTAACCCGATTATGTGGGAGGCGCGTAAGCGGGGCGTGATCTTTGACGTGGGCCACGGCTCCGGCAGCTTCTGGTTCCGCAACGCGATGCCTGCTATTCAGCAGGGCTTCCTTCCCGATTCCATCTCTACGGACCTTCACGACGGCAGCATCGTCCAGCTTGCTCTGAGTCTTAACAACGTGATGTCCAAGTTCCTGGCGATGGGAGAAACGCTGCATGACGTCATCCAGCAAACAACAGTAAATCCCGCGCGCGAGATTCATCGGACGGATTTAGGCACGCTTTCCGTGGGGTCGGTGGCCGACATCGCCGTCCTCGAAGTGCTGCACGGCCGCTTCAGCTACATCGACGACGGGTTCGCCCGGCAGGATGGCAACGAGAAGTTGATCACGCAGATGACGGTCCGCGGCGGAGCGATCGTGTTTGATCCGTACGGCCTCAGCGCCGTGGATTGGCGGAAAGCCCGGAAGCAGTACTACGTCACCCCGACCAATCAGAGCCAGCCCGCGGCTACGGCGGACGACTACCCGCGAACGTACAGAAATCGTGAAGAGTAACTATACGCGCGGACATGAGTCCGCGACGCCTTGTGTTGTGGCGGCAGCCTCTGACCGCCGGTCTTTACTGTCAAAAACCGGCGGCCAGAGGCCGCCGCTACAGCATCAGGATGGCCGTGGACTTATGTTCCCCTGTATAATTGCGAAGGTTCATGCTCGTTAGGGGTGTTGCCTACCGCGCTCGAACTGCGCGCCGGCACTGCAATCGGCGCTCCGGCGACGCAGCAAAATATTGCGGTGGGTTTGTCCCACCAGCAGGGAAATGGCGGGGTAAGGCTTCCTCGGCGCCCGCTTGATGCCGGAACGGTCGCTTAATTCTCCCGGTTTTGACCCGCGAAAACGGTTCCCGCTAAGACCATATGAAAACGCCTGCCAAAACGGGCGAGCTGGACTCGATAACAAAGGTTGCGCGCACCCGTGAGATACTCGCGTGGCTGCTGTTTTGGCGCACTTTCTGGGTTATCGCCGTGGCGGCCGGGGTGCTGGCCGCCCTCTGCGCAACCCACTGGCAGCGCGTGGAGGGATGGGCCCAAGGAGCACCCCAATTCAGCCGCCTTTTAATACATTCCCAGACGTTTTGGATTGGTCTCGGGGCCATCGGGACAGTTCTCACTCTTTGTTTCATCTACAAACAGGTTGCGGCCGCGCGTAACGTCAACGCTTACCAATTCCTCAGGGAGCTGGATGAAAGGTACCATTCGCCAGAGATGCGGAGGCGCCGGAGTAATCTGGCGAGGGTCTTGCTCACCAACCCTCGCAATTACGACCTTGTGGATCAACGCGCAGGTGAGATTTGCGACTATTTCGAAGACTTGGGCCTACTGCTGAGGAAGCGCATCGTTCCGCAGTACCTGGCGTGGACGATGTTCGATTACCGGATCCTGCGATATTGGCCATGGCTCTCGCGCTGCTATATCCCGGAGTACCGGCGGCGGAAGGGAGATGAAACCTATTACAGTGAGTTTGAGTATCTGTGGAAGAGGATCGCCAGATTTGAAAAGAACGCTCGCAAGCGCAACAAAGTTGACGTTGACCAAGCCGGCTTGGACGAGTTTCTCCGCGACGAGCTGAGGCTGCAGGTGCGCCGTTTCACGATGTCCGACCTTGGCCGGGTTATGGAAATCGAGAGGTCATCGTTCGACGTCGATGCCTACAGCGAATACCAATTTTATCGGTTGCACAGAAACTTTCCGGGTGGATTTCGCGTCGCAGAGATATCAAACTTTGTTGTGGGCTATGTTGCTGCCACTGCGGGCGGTGAGTCGGGTGAGATTGATTCGATGGCGGTGGATCCGGATTACAGACGCCTCGGAATCGGGCGCAAACTTCTGGAGTCTGCCTTGACCGAGTATCTCCACAACGAGCTTAGGGTGCAGGTGCGCCGTTTCACGATGTCCGACCTTGGCCGGGTCATGGAAATCGAGAGGGCATCGTTCGATGTGGATGCCTACAGCGAAGACCAATTTCAGGCGTTGTACAGAGACTTTCCGGGTGGATTTCGCGTCGCCGAGATATCAAACTTTGTTGTGGGCTATGTTGCTGCCACTGCGGGCGGTGAAACGGGTGAGATTGATTCGATGGCGGTGGATCCGGATTACAGGCGTCTCGGAATCGGGCACCAACTTCTGGAGCTTGCGATGGGATATTTTAAGGCTCAACATCCGGAGTTGAGATCTTACAGGCTACAGGTGCGGACGGACAACAAGTATGCAATTCATCTTTATGAACAATTGGGATTCGAACCGGTTGGCACGCTGAAGAAGTACTACAAAGACGGCGCGGACGCCTTCCAGATGGAGAAGCGCGTGACCCATCCGGGCACTGGGTAGGTTTGTGACCAAGGTTCGTGCCACTTTGGGGCGGCCGCAAAGCATGAAACATAGCGCAGGGGTGCACCAAGCAGCGGCCCGGCGCCCACATCGTTCAAATGAAACCACCCGGTTCAACGATGGCCGGAAGCGTGCGCGTAGGCCAGGTACGGAACAAACCCGCGCACCCTTGTGCGCAGGCTGTATACGGACGTTGTCGCCGTGATGTAGAGAGTGCCGTAATGCTTGCCGCCCCAGGTCAGATTGGCGGGCTGTTCGGGCATGACGATCGTGCCTAAATGACGGCCCTGGGGATTCCAAACCCAAATCCCCTTAGGCCCTACCACGTACATGTTCCCGCGCATATCGATCTTCATTCCATCCGGGACGCCCTCGTGCCGTCCGCCATGTTCGTCACCGAAAATGCGGCCGCCTGATAACGTGCCGTCAGGATCAAAGTTGTAAACGCGTATGTTCCGTTGGGCTGTGTCATCCACGTAAAAAAGCTTTCCATCGGGGGAGAACGCCAAGCCGTTCGGCTGCGTCAGGTCCTTGGTCTCCAGGCGGACCTTTCCGGCGCTATCGAGCCGGTAAACTCCCTGAAAGGGGGTTTCCTGTTTCTGCCCTTTTGGGAGGTCGAGCGTGGGATCGGTAAAATAGATCGCTTTGTCGGGACCGAGTACAACGTCATTGGGGCTGTTGAACCGCATGCCGTTATAACGGTCGGCCAGAATCTTGTACTGCCCGTCCGGACTAACGCGAATAATGGCTCGCAGGACGCTCGCGCAATCGAGCAGGCGCAGGTGAAGGTCATACGTGTTGCCGTCCGGATCCCCTAGCGAGATCACGGCCTCGCGATGTCCGTCAGGATAAACCTTGTAAATCTTGTTCTGAATCTCGTCGCTGACGTAGAGAAAATCGTGCGGGTCCCATACCGGGCCTTCTGTGAACCCAAAGCCAGTGGCCACCCGTTTCAGCGCCGCATGATGCGAAATGAGATTCCAGAACTGTGGCGAAAGCGCCCGCAGCTCAAAATGCCGCGGCCCCCGTGGCGCGGCCTGCAACTGGATAGCAGCGTATAAAAGCAGGATCGTCACGGTCGCCGTCCAGCGGCATGAGTTCTTTATTCCTGTAAGAAAAGCCACAATGTTTCTCCTGAATCCAAGCAGGCTGTGGAAGCCGTGCCTCGGGGGATTTACAATCGGTGCGCCGCAGGATCGTGGCGAGCGGGCTCGGATGTTCCTTCGCTCGCCTTGACCAGGTAACTAATGAGGTCGTTAAGTTCTGCCGCGCTGAGCCGGGAAGCGTAATCGGAGGGCATCAGGGAGCGCGGTTCATGGCGCAAACTTGCGAGACCGGATTTCATCAGAAGATGGAAGCGGCCGTCCGCCGTCTGTAATTGTACAGAGAAATTGTCCTCGTTGCGCGCGACACCGGTGAGCTTGCGGCCATCTCGCGTGACTGCGATGACAGTGTCCGCCGCCGGGCTGAGATTCTGATTCGGATTCACGATGGCCGTACGGAGCTGCGGGGGCGAGTGCGAGAGCGCGTAAGCGGTAAGGTCCGGAGCGAGAAATCCGCCCCTCCCGCGGATCATGTGGCAGGTCGAGCATCCCGCCGAGCCGAAGAAGAGCGCCTTGCCGTGAGCCGGATTGCCCGCCACCACGACCGCGGCCCGGCTTCCCTGGAGCGTGCGCAGGTATTCGACGACGGATTTGATGTCCTGCCGTCCGAGCGCCCGAAAGGACGGCATGCCGCCGGATGGAATTCCGTTCTCCACGATGCCTTGAAGCTGCGCATCCGAAAGGCGCTTGACGGCAGGACGAGTCGCAATATCCGGCGCATGCTCACCGCCGCGACCATCGATCCCATGACACATGCCGCAACGGGAAACAAATAACGTCTTACCCTGGGTGGGCGTCTTCGTTCCACCGCTCTGGGCGCACCAAGCCTTCAAGGTGGAAAGTGCGGCGAGAATCGCCGCGCCGATCACCAAGGCCGCCACTCGCCGTGCGGCCCGTTCGATGCCCTTGCAATTACGTTTTCGCATCGTAAAAGGTATATTTGCGAGCTAAAAGCTTTCCGCTCCGTAGAAGGATTTACTCTACTTTGATTTCCGAAGTCAATGTCTTTCTCAGAACTCCGGATAATGTCTCAGCCTCGGGCACAGATGTCGCGGCGGCTTTTACCCCGCCCGTTACCACGACGACATAAAGCCGCCTCTACGCAGCCGCGACTGAGGCATTAGAAAGTCCGGTTTTCATTGCCCGTCTTGGACAGCGTTTCAGAATGAGTGCTCCGCCACTTGTTTCTCCATCTCGGGGCGAACTTCATTCCCGGGTACCAACGGACGAGGGTTTTTCGGTATTCTCCGTTCAACACCTGCGCCCGCACCTGCAGCAGTAAATGCGCTCCGCGTGGGCTCCACCTCATTGGTTGTTTCGTGACAAATCGCTTGCTGAGCACTTGATTGATCGTCGATTCCACGAATCCCGTTGAGATTCTTTCTCGGTCCCGGCGCCGGTCTCCGTAATCCGGAATGAATTGCTGGTTCGAGACAATATGCAAGCCGAACTCCCGCACCACGCAGTTTGTCACGGAAGCGGTCAAGCAGTACCGCCAGCCGCCGCCAGTTGTGGCCTGGGACGTGAGGCGCGGGTTGTACGCGGCAGGCAAGGAAGGGGTCAACGAATTGACCGTCGTTCTGGGGGAGCGTGACCCCGCAACGGTGGGACCGGCGGACGCACTGGTGCTGGAGCGGGAGAGACCAGATCGGAGATAGGAAAACACCATCCGCAAGGAGCAAATTCAATGAGCGTGAATCGCGTGATCTTAGTGGGAAATGTGGGCAGGGACGCGGTCGTTACGTTTACCGCCTCCGGAGTTGCGGTCTGCCGTTTCTCCCTGGCCACCAACGAGAGGTTCAAGAACAAGGCGGGCGAAGTCGAGCCGCGCACCGAGTGGCACTCCATTGTGGCCTGGAGCAAGCTCGCAGAAGTCTGCGGAGAGTATCTCACCGAAGGCAAGCAGGTTTACATCGAGGGCTCCATCCGCAGCGGACAGTGGGAAGATCAGGAAGGCAACGAGCGGAAATCCTTTAACGTCGTAGCCTACCAGATGCGGATGCTGTCATCGTCGGTGAGGACGACGTTCTCCAATAGAGTACAGCGCTTACAAGCGCGTCCGTGAGCCACGGTCCTCACAGGAATTGCTCAAAGCTGTTGTCCCCTCGCAACCTGTCCCGGAAGAAGAAAGGTTTTTGGATACCCGCCTGCGCCGCAAAGCTTGAACGAACCAAAATCCTTGTACCACGGTCCCTCCGGCACGTTGGGCTTCGATTCCAGCCACACTCGTAGCGCGTTGAGGTCTTCGAGTCTGATGTTACGATCGCGCATCCGTTCGACCAAATGCTCGCGGAGGGCACCAGGAAGCCGGGACCAGGTTTCAATATGAGGCATTATTCGCCAAACACAAAGCGCCCCAACTCTTCCCCCAATGCCTTAATCTGCTTCGGGTCTGTCGCGGCGCGAAACCGTTCCGCGACGTTAAAGAACGCGCGCTCTTTCTGTTGATGAGCTTCAATTCCCTGTTCGATCAATTCCACTAGAACACGGTTGTCGCTGAGGCGCTGACGCTTAGCGAGGGCCTCCACCTGCCGTGCCACTTCCCGGGGTAGCGTTACGCTTCGCCGGATATGTGTTTCCACCCGCCGTTTTCTTACTGCCATAACATTAGAGTACACCATTTTGGTGCATAAGTCTCGAGCTTCACATCCGGCGGCCGCACCATCCAGTGGCTGCTGGTTTCCACCAAACTTGCCATCGGCTTGCCGCCGAATGGCGAGCGCAATTATCCCACCAAGCTGGATCATTTCGTGTTCCTGCGCAAGAAGAGGACGACCAAATGCGTCGAGTGGGAGCCCGACCCGGAGCTGACGGACCGTTACGGGAAGGACTGCCGGATCGTTCGCATCGTCTTGATCGACGACGACATCGAGAACGTCTTCCCCACGTCTTATGCGTGGTCGACGGCGGTCGAGCGCAAGTGCTGGGGCGATGGAACATCAGCGATCCGGCGCACTCCAGAAAAGCCTGGCGGCCAGTCGTGGGCGCCGTGTGGGAGCGGTTGCCCGGAATTGGCTTCGGGCGCGTGCAAACCCAGCGGCGACCTGCGCTTTGTGCTCGCGGACTTTCCCAAACTCGGAAGCGTGTGCCGGATCCATACCAGTTCTTACCG
>JBOGJT010000089.1:0-7723 GCA_050745065.1 Terriglobia bacterium | reverse complement strand
CGCCGAGGACTGAACGAAAATTACGGCCGCGAGTTAATGGAGCTGCACACCATCGGGCTGCACTACACACAGAAGGATGTGATTGAGGTTGCACGCTGCTTCACCGGCTGGACGATCGAGCAGCCTGGGCAGGGCGGCGGCTTCTTTTTCAATCCGCGGCTGCACGATTACGGAAAGAAAGTGGTGTTGGGTTATACCATTCCTGCCGGGCAGGGCATCGAAGACGGCCTCGATGTCCTCCACATCCTGGCCATGAGCCCGTATACTGCGCAACACATTTCCTATGAGCTTTGCCAGAAATTCGTCGCCGATCAGCCGCCGCCCGGTTTGGTGGAGCGGGCGGCACAGACGTACATGAAAACTCACGGCGACATTCCCTCAGTCCTACAAACGATTCTGACCTCTCCGGAGTTCTACTCGCAAGGCGCCTACCGGGCCAAGGTGAAGTCGCCATTCGAATACGTCGCGAGTGCGCTGCGCGCGCTCGGCGCTCAGACGGTCGGAGCGCCTCGGCTGTTAAGCCTTATCGCTCAGATGGGCGAGCCCATGTTCCAGTATGAGGAACCTTCCGGCTACGACGATGTGGCGCGAACGTGGATCAATTCCGGTGCGCTCCTCGCGCGCATGAACTTTGCCATCGCGCTCGGCCTCAGCCGTATTCCAGGCACGAAGGTGGATTGGCAGGCGCTGACACACGCCGAAGACGGCGAGCCGCCCCGCATGATGATGAACCAGCTTGCGTGGCAGTTGACCGGTGGCGAACTTTCGCCGGCCACGGAAAACGCAATTCTCGCCAAGCTGACGAGCGGAAGCCCGGCCGATTGGGGAGACTTCGAACCCGGCCAGCAGACCCGCATGATTGCCAGCTTGATGATTGCATCGCCAGAATTCCAACGACGGTAGATTACTGAGGACTACTTATTGGCCTGGATTATTCATGAATGGTCAGGACGGCGGGGTTTTAACCCCGACGAAAGCTCGCATCGTTCTATTCCCTTTGTCTTGCCGGATGAGCGGCTCGTTATAACGAGCCGCTCAGCCGGCAAGGCAGGGAAATCTCAGGCGCCCTTTAACGGCACGGCCCAATTTTGAAAAAGCGGCCGTGCCTTCCCGACCACCGAACCGAACTTCATGGATAATCCGGGTTAGAGTCAACACTGTTCACTTAGGCAGCGTCTTGCCATTGTGCGAAAGAAGCAAGTGCCTGTCATTCTGAGCGGAGCGAAGAATCTGCATCTAAATCAAACGTGAAAAGCAGATTCTTCGCTCCGCTCAGAATGACATGGAGCTAAAATCTTCGCACGCGGCGAGAAGTCCGCTAAGTGAACAGTGTTGGGGTTAGAGTGACACCAAATGTTGTAGCGGCGCTCAGAGAGCGCAGTTACAGCGAAAACTGTCACTCGGATATGTAATCCTCATCAGGAGGATGATCCATGCAGCTTACGCGGCGTTATTTCCTGAAATCGGCGGGGTTGAGTCTGTTCGGGGTAGGCGCGGTACCGGCATTCTTGCGGCGGACAGCGTTTGCGATCGAGAGCACACAGACGAGCGCGCGGAAGAAAATCCTTGTGGCAGTTTTCATGCGCGGCGCCGTGGATGGCCTCAACGTCGTGGTGCCCTACGGCGAAAAGGATTATTACAAAATGCGTCCCACCATCGCCATTCCTGCGCCGGGGAAATCCGCCGACCGGACGGAATCGGCCGTTGACCTTGACGGCTACTTCGGATTCCATCCCCGCCTGGAAGCTCTGAAACCCATCTTCGACCAGGGGCACTTGGCCGTGGTAGACGCCGCAGGATCTCCCAGCCACTCGCGGTCGCACTTTGAAGCGCAGGACTTTATGGAGACGGCTACGCCAGACGTGCCCAACACTAAGGACGGATGGTTGAACCGCTATCTACGCTTTACCCCGGAGGGGGATGCAACCCCTTTCCGCGCCGTCGCCGCTTCGCCGCGCATGCCTCTGACGCTGCAAGGGGCAGCTCACGCGCTCGCCATCGGCGACGTGCGTAACTTCAAGCTACGCCTGAATCCCCGCCTGCCCGGCATGGAGGGCGCCTTCCAAGCCCTCTATGCCTCGGCCTCCGACCCGCTTCTCAGCGGCACCGCACGCGAGACGTTCAGCGCCGCAAACGCGTTGAAGCGGATAGGAAATCAGGGCTATTTGCCCGAAAACGGCGCAAGGTATCCGGGCGGCCCGTTTGGGCGCCACATGCAGGAGGTGGCGCAACTCATTAAGTCCGATCTCGGATTGGAAATTGCGTTTGTGGATGTAGGAGGCTGGGACCATCACGTGAATGAAGGCGGCGCCAGCGGCCAACTCGCGGGGAGGCTTCGGGAATTTGGCGATTCGCTCGCCGCGTTCCACCAAGACATGGGAGATCGCATGGCGGATGTCGTCGTGCTTACGATGTCTGAGTTTGGCCGCACCGCGCGCGAGAACGGCAATCGAGGCACGGACCACGGCCACGCCAATGTGATGTTGGTGATGGGTGGACCGGTAAAGGGCGGCAAGATTTATGGCAAGTGGCCGGGGCTGAAACGCCATGAGCTAAACGAAGATCGCGACCTGGCGCTCACCACGGACTTTCGCGACGTG
Source organism: Terriglobia bacterium (assembly GCA_050745065.1). Classification (GTDB taxonomy): domain Bacteria; phylum Acidobacteriota; class Terriglobia; order UBA7540; family UBA7540; genus RH2-MAG17b. Next base: position 5,123 of record JBOGJT010000089.1, on the reverse strand, counting down.
TTTGCCGAGGTTGTCACACTGCACCTGGGCACGGCATCTCCTCGCAGCATCTTCCCAGGGTTCGAAGTGGCTCCATCGCGCTTTTGCGGATTTATCGCGTGAGGGGCGTTCAGCAATAACCCTGTCGAACCACCGAGCCGGGTCCCGACCTTCATCTCCTCGACCTGAGCTATCCCAGAGACGGGTTATTAGTCTATAATATCCAAAGTAGTAACATTGCGATTTGGGTCTTGAGTTGGCTCGTGGACTTTCACCTGGCCAACTCGTCAGGCGAGGGACGGGAGGTTCCATGCGAAACCCCATGTTGTGCCTTCTGGCGGTGATCCTGGGATGCGCGTTAAGCGCGGGAGTTGCGGCGGCGTCGAGCGGGCCGGCGTCTGGCCTGAAGCTGCTGAAGAGGCAGCAGAAGATCGCGCGAAAGCAATTAAAGATGCAGGAAAAGATCTGGAAGAAATCCTTTCACGGCCGCCGCGTCCCGCGCGCTGAGCGGTTGGAAGAGAAACACCAGTTCCAGCGCAACATGCGAAGCCTGCGGGAACAGCAAAAGGACCATATCCAGGAGATCAAAGACCAACAGCGGCTGCTGAACTACCAGCGCTCCCACCCGCTCTACTGACCCGCATAAGTTAATCCGACGCGACCACCGGCGCGGGTCTTCGCCGGAATTTTCGCGGCCCGGAGGCGCTGATGCCTGACCCAATTCGAGAAGAACAAGCCGGCGCGTTTTATTGCGCTACTTGCCGCGAGCCCGTGGACGATCCGCTGGTATGCGGTGACTGCGCGGCCGTGATTTGCCGCCGCTGCGGCACGCCTCTCGAGCGAGCCGACGAGATGGGAATTGGATAGACGCTTCCCGAAGCATGAAGACCGGTTTTTCGCCGTGCTCCGCGCGGCGCGCCGCTTTGCGAAACCCTGAAAGGTGAACATCGGGCGCAGCAAGCAACGCCGCTACGGCGAACGTTGAGCGGGGCCTCGGTGAGACCTGAATGAACGACGGCTGGCGGCTCGCTAATGAACAATTTCCGGCTCGGCGGCCGCAGGCGAGTGATCGGCAACGCGCGGCGCCTGCTGCATGCGGTAAAGGTGGTGGAGGGGCAGGCGGCCCGGACCGGTGGGAAATGCCCGGCGGATGGCCTCGGAGACATACACTTTGGCGAGCACGATCGCGTCGCGCAGCGGTCGGCCGAGAGCGAGATTCGCCGTCAGCGCGGAAGAAAATGTGCATCCGGTTCCGTGGGTGTTGTCGGGCTTAATGCGGTCGGTGATGAACGTTTCGATTGCCACTCCGTCGTAAAAGACATCGGTTGCTTTTTCGAGATGACCACCTGTGACCACGACCGCGCGCGCGCCCAGTTCGACCAGCTTCCGCGCGGCGGTTTTCATCTCCTCGGTGTTTCCCACCGGCAGGCCGGTGAGCACGGCGGCTTCGTCGATGTTTGGAGTGAGAATCGACGGCAACTTCAGCAGGTCCCCGCGCAACATCTCCAGGCCCCCGGAGTCAATCAGGTCTCGCCCGCTCGCTGAGCGAAGCACGGGATCAAGCACAGATGGCAGACGGCTCGCCTCCGCGAGAATCTCCCGCACGACTTCAGCATTCGCCTGCCCACCAAGCATCCCCACTTTGATGGCGCAGACCTGGCCGTCTTCGAGAAGCCCGTGGATGGTCTCGCGGAGCGCTCTGGTTTCGACGGGGTAAACAGCGCTCACCCCCTGGGTGTTCTGCACGGTAAGGGCAGTGATGGCAGCGACTCCGTAGCAATTGTGCGCGGCAAAGGTCTTCAGGTCGGCGGATACGCCCGCTCCCCCGGACGGATCGAATCCGGCAATGGTCAGGATGACGGGCTCGGACGGGCATGCGACGGCGTTGTTTGAACTATTCACTATTCGCTTGTCCGACATTTCTCAGGTTGAACACGTAATGTAGCGATTATAAAATCGCCTCGCTCAATGTCAATCGAGATTTTGACTCGCAAAAAGGGAGGAAGCATAGGATCGCACGAACCGTACACCGGAACGATGGGCGCGAGCGGCATCGATTCGGCTTGATCCTCGATCAAAAGCGGCGATGCCGGGCTAGGGGCATTGGACGAAGCCATTACCAGCGTTGGTGTACGAGCGGCCGGATGGAGCGGGCGTAGATATCTTCTACGGCGTCCATTTGCTCGCGGGTTAGCGGAGGCAGGTCTGAGGCGCCCGCGTTCTCTTCCGCCTGCTCGGGACGTTTTGCGCCGGGAATGGCGCACGTGACGGCGTTAAACATCAAAATCCATTTCAAAGCAAACTGGGTCATGGTGGTGCCTTCAGGAACCCGCTTGCGCAACGCCTCAACCGCGTCGAGGCCGGTCTCATAATCCACTCCCGAAAACGTCTCGCCCTTGTCAAAAATCTGCCCTTGCCGGTTAAAGTTACGGTGATCATCCTGCGCAAATGCCGTCGATCGGTTCATGTGCCCTGTTAATAAACCGCTGGCAAGCGGGACGCGCGCCAGAACACCCACCTTGCGCCGCAAGGCTTCGTTAAAAAACAATTCGGCAGGGCGGTGACGGAACATATTAAAGATGATCTGAATACTCTGCACGTTGGGAAAGCCACTGGCCTTCAGCCCTTCTTCGGGCGATCTGACGCTCACCCCGTAATACCGGATTTTCCCCTCGGCCACTAAATCATCCAACGCAGCGAAGACTTCGGGGCGGTAATAGACTTCGTGAGGCGGACAGTGGAGTTGAAGTAAATCCAGGCAATCCGTGCCGAGGTTTCGGGCGCTGTCTTCGGCAAACCGGGTGAAATTCGCCTTGTTATAGCCCTCGGCGTTGTGCGGGGAGAGCCGGCGGCCGCACTTGGTGGCAACGTAGATTTGTTCCTTGCGATCCTTGCGCAACCGGCCGATGAGCTGCTCGCTGCGGCCGTCGCCATAAACGTCCGCCGTATCGATGAAATTCACGCCGCAATCGATGGCCCGGTTAAGCGCCGCGAGCGAATCCCGGTCATCGACCGATCCCCACATCGAGCCGATGGCCCATGCGCCAAAACCAATCTCCGAGATTTTCCAGCCCGTTCGGCCTAGCTCGCGATATTTCATGAATGCTCCTTATGGAATGAGCGGGGGAAGCTTTAGAATTCCGCAGTGAATCGCCCGGATTCTCGTTACGGCACTTCTTCCATCTCCCCGGTGGGCAGCAGGCGCAGTTTTCGCCCGCGCCATTCGACCGTGTCGCCCACCAGGCTTCGAAGCCACACGGCTTGCATGAGGACGTCCTTCACGGGAGTCAGAAAAAGCTCTCCAAGCCGCACCGGAAGCCGCAAAACCCAGCGAAACGTCAGCGCCGTCATGCCCAGGCGAGCGGCGAGCGTTGCCAGAGCCATCACGATGAGCGGCCACCTGAAGTCCGACACCAGGACGAGCAGCAGAGCCCAGAACGGACCGTTGATCAGCATCCTCGCCTGACTGATGGGGCGGATCTTGCGGTCGACCATCGCCCATCGCATCTGATGGTCCCAGAAATCACGGAAAGGCATCTTTTCCGTTACCATGGTGACGATGGAGCTTGAGAGCACGATCTTATAACCGGCAGTTGCGACGCGGCGCGCCAGCGCGAAGTCATCGCCGTAAGAATTTTTTACGGCTCCGAGCCCGCCCACTTCCTTGAGCGTGCCCTGCCGGATGGCCACCGTTGAGGCGAATGCATGGCGCATGGGTTCAAGGTAATAGGAGAGAATCGCCGTGGGCGTGAAGTCCGTATTGATGAAGTTGGCTTCGAGCCGCGCGCCCAAGCCGCCCTGCGGCGCAACGCCTTTATAGGCGCAGGTGACCATTCCGATCTTCTCATCGGACTCGATTTCCGCCACCAGCCGCCGCAGATAGTCGCGGTCGACGCGCACGTCCGCGTCGCTCATCACCAGGATTTCTGACTCGGGTGGCTCGTGCAACATGCGCATGAGCTTTCCCACCTTGCGGTTCGCCGCACGCTCGTCACCCACCGATTGTTTGATTCGCGCAGCCGGATAGGCGCGCTTGATTTCTTCAACGGCGCGCAGTGCCGTGTCATCCTCCGAGCTTACCCCAAACACGTATTCCTTTTTCGCGTAGTCCAGTTCCATGAAGGTTCGCAGGTTCGCGGTGAGCTCGTCGTCGTAACCGTGCATTGGCTTGATCAAGGCCACGCCGGGCAGGGTAGCCGGCATGGCGGGTGGTCTCGCCGCGCGCCGGGCGAAGCGGAGCCCCGCCACCGTGGCCAGAAGATAATAGCCCATGGAACAGCAGCAGCAGATGATGAACGCGTCGCGCAAGACGGTCAAACGATCGTTACCTCCTTCGCCGCAAGCTTCCTATCAAACATAACATCGCGGCATGAGAAAATGGAGTGGGACGTTTCCTTGCGTGGTCTGGACGCAGGTTGTAAACTGAGTGCGGTGGGACTTCCCAAAGTGACAGAATGATTGGAGAAAGAACATGGCAAGCCCGATTCGCCGTGAATGGGTCGAAAAGCGTAACGGCCCGGTCGTTACGCAGATGTACTACGCCCGGCAGGGCACGACAACCGAAGAGATGGCTTACGTGGCCCGGCGGGAGAGCCTTGCGCCGGAAACGGTCCGCGAGGAGGTGGCGCGAGGCCGGATGATCATCCCGGCCAACGTCCGGCACGTGGAGCTTGAGCCGATGGCTATCGGCGTCGAATCGAAGTGCAAAATCAACGCTAATATCGGCAATTCGGCCACAACTTCGGATATTAACGGCGAAGTTGCCAAGCTTCAGACGGCGGTGAAATACGGCGCGGACACAGTGATGGACCTCTCAACCGGCGGCGACATTCATCAAATCCGCGAAGCGATTCTACGCTCAAGCCCCGTGCCCATCGGCACCGTACCCATTTATGAGGCCATCAGCCGGGTAAAGCACGTGCGCGATCTCACGCCCGGGCTCATGTTGGAAGTGATCGAAGAACAGGCCGAGCAGGGCGTGGACTACATGACCATTCACGCCGGCGTGCTGCGCAACTACATCCCGCTCACCCGCAACCGCATCACGGGCATTGTGAGCCGCGGCGGCGCCATCATGGCGCAATGGGCCGTGGAAAACAATCAAGAGAACTTCCTCTACGAGCGCTTCGCGGACATCTGCAAAA
>JBOGJT010000088.1:0-7077 GCA_050745065.1 Terriglobia bacterium | reverse complement strand
GTGTCCCGTCTTCGGACACCCTGCGGCGTTGCCCTGATAACTGGGCAAAAGCCAAGATGAACAACAACTCCACACGCCTGCCAATCCAAAAATCAAAATCCGAAATCCACAATTGTGGAGATCCCACTGCCGGCTCAGCCGGTCGCCTGGGCTCCGAAAATATCGAAATTCAAGGAACGAAGCCTAACCATCCTTCAGAATCAACACTTCCCGCCTCTCGATCCGGCCGCTCGCCGGATTCCCAAGCCGCGCTCCACGAGGAGCTGAGGTGAGGGCAGCCTCGGGTTTCGCCCCGCTGAACCGTTGTAGAGTAGAGAAAGTGGCAGTTACAGGCGGCTAATCGCCGCGCAATCGTTGAGCACCCGGATGAATCATCGCGATGAGTAATTCAGACCGAAGTCAATCCATGGCCAAATGGCTGGTGGCGATCGCCGTGATGGCGAGCGCCGTCATGGAACTGGTCGATACGTCGGCGGTGAATGTCAGTATTCCCTACATCGCGGGAAACCTTTCCACCTCCATCGATGAAGCCACCTGGGTTCTGACCTCTTATCTGGTATCGAACGCCGTGGTCCTTCCCCTCACGGGCTGGCTCGCAAGCCGCTTCGGCCGGAAGCGCCTGCTGATGACCGCGGTGGCAGGCTTCACTGTCGCCAGCGCGCTTTGCGGCCTTGCTCCCACGCTGCCGACGTTGATTATCTGCCGCATCCTTCAAGGCGCGTTTGGAGGCACGCTCCAGCCAACCACCCGCGCCATCCTGCTCGAGACTTTCCCGCGCGAAGAGCGCGGCCACGCGATGGCCATGTGGGGCGTCGGGATTGTGGTGGCGCCTATTCTGGCACCCGTGCTGGGTGGATGGCTCACCACGGATTATTCCTGGCGCTGGGTGTTCTTCATCAATTTACCCGTCAGCATTGCCGCCCTCTTCCTGGTCAATCTCTATGTATTTGATCCACCTTATCTCCGACGAACCCAAAAAGGCATTGATTACTGGGGCCTCGGGATGCTCGCCCTGGGCATTGCTTCCTTGCAAATCGTTCTGGACAAGGGGCAGGAGTCGGATTGGTTCAGCTCCCATTTCATCCTCACCCTGGCCGTGATCGCGGTGATCGCACTTATCGCTTTCATCGTCTGGGAGCTTCTGGTGGATGATCCGATGGTCCACTTGCGGCTGCTCAAATACCGGACGTTTGGCGCCGCCGTCGGCTTATCCGTTGTGTTGTTTTTTGTGCTTTATGGAACCATCCTTCTGCTGCCACTCTTCATGCAGGAGCTGCTCAACTTTCCCGCCATCACGGCGGGCGTGTGGAACACCCCACGCGGCCTTGCCACCATGGCTCTGATGCCGATCGTGGGCATCCTGATTGGTCGGCGCTGGGACATGCGGGCGCTGCTGTTCTGCGGCATTGTGGTCTCCGCCATCGGCGCGCTGATGTTTTCGTATCTTAACCCCACCACCGGTCCATGGAATTTTCTCTGGCCGCAGATCATTATGGGTGCGGGTCTCGCGTTCGTTTTCGTCCCGTTTGCCACCATCAGCGTCGATCCGATTCCCAACGAAGAGATGGGCTACGCAACCAGTATTACCGGACTCACGCGCAATCTCGGCGCGGGCTTTGGCATTTCGATTGCCGCCACGCTCCTCCAGCGCCGCCGCCAGGTGCACCAGGTACGCCTCGTCGAGCACTTGCATCCCAGCAATCCAAAAATGAGCAGCCTGCTGAACGCCCTGCAGAACTATTTCCATCTTCACGGCTCGGACATCGTCACGGCAGGCCATCAGGCGATGGGCGCGCTCTATTCGATCGTCCAGCACCAGGCCTCGGTATTGGGCTACCTCGATTCATTTCGCATTCTCGCGATCTTGTTCATGCTTGTTTCCCCTCTCGTCTGGGTTATGCGGAAACCCAAATTCAAGAGTGAAGGCGACGTGAAAGGCGGAGCATAGAAATCTTGGCGATACTTCCCCAGGCTCGCTCGCGGATTGCCGTGCTGGGCGGAGGCATTGCCGGCCTCACGGCCCTGTACAGACTTCACCAGGCGCGCGAAGCCGGCGTCCCGATTGACAACTTTCTCATTGAAGCCCGAATCCGGCCAGGCGGCCTGATTCTCACTGAGCACGTTCAAGATTTCATTCTGGAAGCCGGTCCGGACAGCTTCCTCACCGAAAAGCCGGAAGCGCTGGCACTGGCCGAGGAGTTGGCCATTGCGGAGGAGACGATCGGCTCCAATGATGCTGCGCGGCGCACTTACCTTCTGCATCGCGGTCGTCTTGTTCCCTTGCCCGACGGCTTACGGCTGTTTGTTCCCACGGCCATCAAGCCCGCAATCTTCTCCCCGCTGGTGCCCCTCGCGAGCAAGCTTCAACTCCTCCGCGAGATATTTTTGCGACCATCTGATCTGACGAAGCCCCGCCCCGATGAATCCGTAGCCGCGTTTGTGCGTCGCCATTATGGAACGGGTGTCCTCGAAAACATCGCGGAGCCGCTGCTCGCAGGCATTTTTGGCGGAGATGTAGAGCACCTCAGCGTGAAGGCTACCCTCCCGCGCATCTATCGGTGCGAGCAACAGTACGGCAGCCTGACCCGTGGCATGCGAGAAAGTTCAAAGAAAGTCGATCCGCCGTTGCCGCTTTTCACAAGCCTTCGTGGAGGGATGGGCCAACTCGTCGCGGCACTGATGAGCCACCTCAGCGGGAGCGAAGGGCAACTCAAATTCGGCGAGCGGGCGGTTTCGATCGAGGGCCGTCAATCTTCTAGTGCCGCGCGGCCACGTTATGTGATTCGCGTCGAAAGTGGCGCAGAATACGAGGCGGATGTGATCGTCTCCGCACTGCCGGCCGGCGAGCTCAGCCGGCTGATCGCCGATCTCTCTCCTGCGCTCGCCCGCCCGCTCGGACAAATCCCATACGCTCCGGCCGCCCTGCTGACGCTCGGCTACTACAAGCAAAAGACGCCTCCGGGCTTCGGCTATCTTGTCCCACGCAAAGAGAAACGCTTTGTGCGCGCCTGTACCTTCGTTCACGCTAAATTTCCCGGACGCGCTCCGCCCGGCGCCGCCCTGCTGCGCTGCTTTCTGGATTCCTCTGTGATTCCTCAAGAGGATCAGGAAATCGCTTCCCGCGTTATCAAGGAAATCCATCACGACCTGGGTTTCCCTGCGCAGACGAAGTTGTTCCGTGTCCATCGCTGGCCGGCGGCCATGCCGCAATATCACGTGGGGCACGAAACCCTGTTGCGCGAGATTCGTGCGCAAGCAGAAAAACTTCCTGGGATTTTTATCGCCGGAAGCTTCTTCTCCGGCGTTGGCATTTCGGATTGCATCCGCTCGGCAACCTCTGCGGCGGAACGCGCCGTTCAGCATGCGAAAAACTCTGCGGCTTTCTAATTTTCCCGAATACCAAGCCGCAGAGTTTCTGAAATGCGAAACTCTGCCTGCAGTTTGTACATTTCGGGGCGGGAGGCCGCGGTCCTGCGGATCCCAGAAGGCCCAAAGGGCCGCCCTATCACAGCCCAGGCCAACCGGCCTGGGGTTTGTGGCACATCGTTTTTGAATCTGAAGCCCTGAAAGGGCGGGACACCGGAGCGTAACGAAGCGTGCCTCAGTCGATCGACACCGGGTCGAGTACGATGAACGATATGTCTGGACTGAGTGGTTCGGGTTTAGATCGCCTTTTCAGGGCTCAGTCTCATTACGAGCAGGCCCGATTACCCTGGGCGTTGCCCAGGGCTTTGTTACATCGACCCTTCGGGCCTCCAACGTGCGCCAAAATGTACAAACTCCAGCCACCTTCTCCCCAGGCTGAGCGTGTCCCACATCTTTCGCTGGACACCGGGGGTGTATCAGGGCAGGGCTTTCAGCCGTTCTATGAAAGGGGATGTCAAGAGAAAGTTTTCTCCCTGGACTCGGCATCCGATGTTCTCTCGGCATCCAGCCCCTGCAACTGTATCTTTAGCTGCTCGCCTGTCTTTTTCCCTGGAGGCCAGCAATGCCTGCCGGGCCAGGGAGGGCGGCGCGTTTTGGGAAAGTCGGGCTTTCATTCTACGGTCGTGACAACGCCGACGGCGACTGAAGCGGGACAAGCCTAAAGCGGTTGGTCCATGCCGATGCATAGCCAACGCATAGTTCTATCGGAGGCTCGAGGCCTATGGCTTCATGGGGTTGTGCGAGGGGGCCTAGGGTGCCGAGGAGACTCACCCCGACGGATCGGGGACACGGTCTAACGGCTGAAATGAGACTCACCCTCGAACCCGAGCGTCAGCCGAACCGAAGGACTACGACGCGGAGAGGGAAACTCCGACGGTCCGATTCGTTCCGATCCGACGCTCAAGCGGCTTGTGGCTTCAAATGCTCAGCGTTGAAACATTCTCCTTTCTTCCAGAGCTCCAGGACGAGGGTGGCCAGCTTCCGCGCCACCGTCACGCGCGCGATCGCGGGATCCATCCCGGCGGCGACCCGGCGCGCGTAGAATTCCTGAAACGGTCCCTGCCGAGAGACGGCGGTCGCTGCCGCATCCTTGAAGAGGGCTTTGAGGGCATGGTTATGATTCCAGTTCAGACCCAGGATCAAGGCGGGCTTGCGCGAGGGCGTCAGTTGACCCTCGACGAGGCGGTAGTTGGCGCTCGACCGGGTCACCAGGCCCAAGCCGGCGTAGGTCCACAATTTCCGCTTGGTGCGGAACCGATGGGGCGTTTGGATCACCGCCATCAGGACCGCCGCGCGCACGGGCCCCAGCGTGGGGATGCTCCGCAGCACCTTCTGCGCCGTGTGTTTTCGGCTCTCGGCGATCATGGACCGCTTGGCTTCCCGGCGCAGGGGGAGCAGCAAATCCAACTGCGCATAGAGCAGTTCGGCTCGGCGGTGCACGCCCGGCTCGCGCAGTTGGTCGAGCCACGCCTGGCGGAATCGGGGCGAATAAACGAGGGTTCCCTTCGTGGGGATGGCTCCTCCCCGGTAGATGGCTTTCAGCCGGTTCATGACGCGCGTGGTGTCGCTGACGAAGGTGAGATAGCTCCGGACCAACTCGGCCAGCGTGCGCAGCCCTGCGGGGTTGTGATAAACCGGCTTCAGAATGCCCAGCCGGAGCCACTCGGACAATTGGCGCGCGTCGATCTTGTCGTTCTTTTTCTCTCCCTTGTGGCGCGGCAGCTGCCGCGGATCACAGGCCACGACCTGGGCCACATGCGGCAGCAGCACGCTGTAGAGCCAGGTCGCGTGGATCCCCTCTTCGAAGGCGACGCGCACGATCCCTTGCAGGCCCCGAACGAAATCGACGAGGGCGGCGGTTTGAGTCTCAAGCGTGGCTTCCATGATCAGCTTCCCGGCGTCATTCCGCACGGCAATGGTGACGGTCGCGGCATGGACGTCCATGCCCACATACTTGATACTATTCATCGGGTGCTCCTTTGGGTCGTAGGTTTGGTGGTGCTCACCAAACGAACCATACCCTTAAAGGGGCGCCCTTTCATAATGCGTGCCGGAACAGGCGCGCTTTAGGACGGGGCTTTAAGCCCCCGATCCTTTACTCGCAGCGGCTAAAGCCGGTATTTTGTTCCCGCTCCGTCGGCACGGCTGAAGCCGTACCCTGATACGCAGCGTGTCCAGAGCAAGATTTGGGACACGCTCAGCATGACACTTGGCGGGACTTTTTAAACATCTTGCTCGAACCCACCATGTCGCAGATGATGAAAGAAATTCTGGAGCAGCCGCAGGCGCTTGAGCGCACGCTCGAGGCTGAGCGTGACCACGCGGCAGACTTCGGGCGCTTTGCCCGAAAGCGCAGGTTCCGACTCATCCTCCTGGTGGCGCGGGGCACGTCTGACAATGCCGCCCTCTTTGGCCGCTACCTTCTGGAAATCACTACCGGCATCCCTGTTTCACTCTGCGCACCCTCCATTCACACGGTCTACGAAGCACGGCTGAATCTGCACGGAACGCTTGTGGTCGGCATCTCGCAATCGGGCGAGGGAGTCGACATCAACCGGGTGCTCCAGTCCGTGCGGCGGCAGGGCGCCTATACGGTCGGCATCACCAACGAGGGCGGCTCCGAAATGAGCCGCGTTGTCCACGAATTGTTTCTGGCGCGGGCGGGAAGGCAACGATCGGTAGCGGCGACGAAAACGTACACCACCCAGCTTCTCATGCTCTACCTGCTGGCCTCGGCGCTGGGCCGCCAGATCACGCCCGCCGGCATGAGTGAGATCCCCGGGCGGGTTCGTGAGGTGCTGGAACTTGTACCGGAAATTGAAGCATTGGTGGAGCGCTACCGCTATATGCGCCAGTGTGTGGTTGTGGCACGCGGACTCAATTACGCGAATGCTCTGGAGCTGGGCCTCAAGCTGATGGAAACCTGCTACGTGGTGGCCGAGCGGTTCTCCTCCGCCGATTTCTTGCATGGGCCCATCGCGATGATTGAGCGCGACTTCCCTGTGTTCATCTTCATACCGCTGGGTAAGAGCTTTAATGAACTCAAAAAGCTGGTGGAGCGGTTGAAAGGCCTGCGAGCCGAGACGCTGGTGATTACTTCGCCGGACGCAAAACTGCCGGCAGCCACGCGGACCATCCGCGTTCCTGGGGCTGTGCCCGAGCTTTACAGCCCCATCCCCTACATTATTCCCGGCCAGCTTTTTGCTGCCGCTCTGGCGAACGTGAAAGGATTGGATGCGGATAAGCCCCGGTCGCTCCAGATCGTGACCCGGACGATTTAGGCCGTATGCACCCTGAACGTGTGAAAAAATCAACGGTGATTCCCATGCTGAGCCGGTAGCGCAGCGTTTCGCCGCTCAGAAACTCTGCGGCATTTCACTCGGGATAAACAAAAGCCGCGGAGTTAAACGACAACTCCGCCCTACTTACTAACACCCACGGCACAGAGGCGGTGCCGTGGCTACCCGCTTGCTGCGTGCTCAAAGTTGGAAAAGGAGAGGACTGATGAACCAAGGCACAAAGTGTTTTCTGTTCGTTGTCGCGTCCACCGTGATTCTGTGCGCAGGCATTAAGCCGCCACTTGCAGCGCCGAAAGCGGAGCCTGCGCTCTACGGCTACTCGAATGCAGACGCTCAGACGGAGCAGCAATGG
>JBOGJT010000087.1:0-10651 GCA_050745065.1 Terriglobia bacterium | reverse complement strand
CCCGCGACGTCGACCAATCAACTTCCGAAGCTATTGCGGACTGGCATTACTGGGTGGCGCAAGGCTACTGCTTCCGACCCACCACACAGTCCGCGCCCCGATTTACGCACGCCTGCCGAAACCTCACCATCATCAATTCGTTTTCTACTCTCACCCGATCTGCGCGAACAAGGCTCCGGGGCTGCTGCCAAGTCCTGTCCTTCCAGCTCACGCACCCCGCCGATGAGAGCACTCGACTGCCGCTGCCCGTCCCCTACCGCTCGAACCTTGCGGCGCGGGAGAAGGAATGCTGAAGCGCGTCCGCGAAGACCGCGCCCAGATCGGACGAGCTTACGTCGAGCCCGGGGATTGCTGGTAGCTGGCGATCGCAGCCTTAAACGCCGCAACATTGCTGCGATCTATCCACGCGGTTCCCGTGTCCACGATGGAAGGCAACGGGGAAACGGGGGACGTTCTCCAATTTGTGAACTCGTGGACGGCGTTGTGATGGAGATCATCCAGAAATCTTATGCCGTAATACGTCATGGTGTAAGGCTTTTGAGCGATGGTTCCGGCGATCTCTCCGCGCGAAATCCAGTCAAGGGTTTCGGGGTTTTTGTCGAAGGCCACAATCTGGATCTTGCCTTTCAGCCCCAGCCGGTGCAGGACTTCTGCCGCGCCCGGCCCGCCCGAAGCCTCCAGACAAAGAATTCCATCGAGCGGCTTTTTGGCCGCGATCAATTTCGAAATCTCATCATTCGCCCTTTCGGGTTTGCCCATGTCGTCAAAGGTTTCGACGATTTTGATCTTCGGGTATCCGGAAAGCACTTGCTGCGCGCCTTGCAGGCGCTGCTCTTGGTTAAGCTGCTCGGGAATTGAGACGATCATGATATTGCCCTCGCCGTGCAGGAGTTCTGCCAAGTGCTTCGCGCATTCCGCGCCGGCGCGGACGTTATCCGTTCCGACAAACATGATCCGGTGGGAATCGGGAGCGTCCGAATCTACGGTGATGACCGGAATCCCCTGTTGAACGGCCGCGTTGATGGCGGAGTTAAACAGCGCCGGCGCGGCGGGAGAGACGAGGATACCTGTAGCGCCGCCCGCCACCGCCTTCTGAAAGGCGGCCAACTCCTGCTTGGGATCGTAGCTCGCGGGGCCGGCAACATCCTCCTTCACACCCAGCCACGACGCCCCGTCCTTAAATCCCGCCGCCGCTTCCTGCCAGTATGGTAAGTTGATGTTCGACGCCACCAGGACAAAGTGCTCGTTGGGCTGATGGTATGATTTTGCGCACGAAGTCAGGAACACCGTAAATGCGATGGATAATGCGAAGGCCGTAAGTCCTAATCCCCGTTTCATATGTCTCCTCCTCGGTGTGATTTCAGCACAGGCGTTTTTTTGCGCCATGTGAGCTGCCTCGGCCACGGCTTCTTTGCGAGTTGTCCGCAGCATAGCACAGGAGCCAGATAGCGCCAAACCCCGGATCGCGCTCCATTTCCTCCGGCCGTCGAAGCCGAGCCTGTATCGCCGTAGCCGGCGTGAACACACTAACGGCTGCCCGCAAAGACTCCAAGCCGCCAGGAAACGCAAAGCAGCACCCATCCGCTTTCTTTGCGTACCGTTGCTGCGTTGCGTCATTGCGTGAGTCTTTTTGTTCGTCAAACAATATTCCTCCGCTGCTCAGTTACCGCCGCGTCGACGCGGCATTATGCCGCCCAGTGGCTGGAAGGCCTGATCCCCCGCCACATCTGCGCTCGTGACGGCGACGGTGTGAAAGATTCGGGCCGCGATGTCATTCCGAGCGAAGCGAGGAATCTCACCCGTAATTATTTCTCACCAACAGCAGATGCTTCGCGGAGTTTACCGTGAGCCTCTTCGCTTCGCTCAGAGCGATTCGAAGAGGAGCGAATCGGCTCAGAGTGGCGGGCGAAGGGCTCGGCATGACAGATTCGAATACCTTCACAGCTTCGCCCGTATGACCCGAACCTGAAGGCTACGCTTGACAATCTGCGGCTCATGGCAGTAGACTCTCTACTGCCACATGCCGAAATCACCGCGCTATCAAAACCGGATCGAACTGCTGCAAGGGACGCTGGACATGCTGATCCTGCGGACGCTGCAATGGGGCCCGCAACACGGCTACGGCATCGGCCAGGCTATTCACCTCAATTCTGGTGATGTACTGAGCGTCGAATCAGGTTCACTCTATCCGGCCTTGCACCGGATCGAAAAAGTGGGATGGATTAGCTCCGAGTGGCGGACAAGTGAAAACAAGCAGCGTGCTAAGTTTTACCGGTTGACGGCAGCGGGGCGCAGGCGCCTTTTGAGCGAGGAATCCCGATGGGGAGAGTTCGTGAAGGCGGTCGGCGCCGTGATGAAGCCCGTAAAGCCCGCAGAGGCTGAATGATGACGTTCCTGGCGTTTTTTTGTGCGAAGCACGCCGCGACCTTTGCGTTTGAACGCTGACCGCAGACCGTTGACTGCCCGGCGCGAGGTGAATCATGAAATTCCCTGCGTTCATGAAGCTCAGAAGACAACGGGATAAAGAGCTCGACGAGGAGATTCGCGCCCATCTGGCGATGGCCACCCGCGAGCGAGTCGAGCAGGGCGAAAGCCGGGCCGAGGCGGCAGCGAATGCCCGGCGTGAGTTTGGCAGCGCCACGCTGGTGAAAGAGGTCACGCGTGAAATGTGGGGATGGATCTGGCTCGAAACCTTACTTCAAGACTTGGGCTACGGGTTGCGGCAGTTGCGCAGAAATCCCGGCTTCGCGGCCATTATTATCGCGACGCTCGCTATCGGTATCGGCGCCAATACCGCCGTATTCAGCGTGGTGTATTCCGTGCTCTTAAAGCCCTTACCCTATCCGCATGCGGATCAACTCGTGAACCTGTTTGAAAGCAATCCGCAAAAGAAAGTGGCCAGCGCCGCGTTAACGTATCCAGATTTCCAGGAATTCGTCCGCCACGGCGGCATTTTTAGCGGACTCGCGGGATATCAGGCGCACGATCTTGTGCTGAGCGGTTTGGGTGAGCCTGCGGAAGTTCACACGATGTCGGTGACGCCAGGGATTTTTTCCGTCCTGGGCATCAAGCCGATGGCGGGGCGCGGGTTTATTGCCCAGGATGGCAAGCGTGGCGCCGCGCCTGTGGTAGTTCTGAGCGAAAGCATCTGGCGAAGCCGATTTGGCGCGAATCCCAACATCATCGGCCAGTCCGTCGATCTCGACAAGCGCTCGTTCAGAGTGGTTGGCATCATGCCGGCGAATTTCCACTTTTCGCTCCGAGCGTCAAGCGAGGACGTTTGGATACCGATGGTTCAGGATCCGCTCTGGAGCCGCGCAATGACCCAGCCGGGCGAGCGTTTTCTGAGGGTCATCGGGCGGCTGAAAGGGGGAGTTTCGATGCGGCAGAGTGAGGCCGCGATGAACACGGTGAGCGCGCGGCTGCGCGGGACATTCCCCGTCCAGGATTCCGGCTGGAGCGTCCATCTGGAGAGAGAGCAGAGTGACGTCGTGGGCGCCGCCGGCTCCGCGCTTTGGATTTTGTTCGGCGCGGTCGGCCTCATTCTGCTGATCGCCTGCGCCAACATCGCCAACTTGCTTCTGGCGCGAGCAACGTCCCGGGCGCGGGAGATTGCCGTTCGGGTGGCTCTCGGCGCCGGGCGCACGAGGGTTATCCGGCAATTACTTACCGAAAGCGCGCTGCTCGGTTTGCTGGGCGGCGTCGCTGGAATTGTTGTGGCTTACTGGGGAGTACAAGGTCTCCGCTCGGTGCTGCCCTCGAGCTTGCCCCGCGCGCAAGACGTTGGGGTGGATGGCTGGGTGCTGGTGTTTGCGTTCGTTCTTTCCGCAGCCGCTACAGTGATTTTCGGCCTTGCGCCAGCGCTCTTCGCGGCCGGCTCCGGTTTTCAAACAAGTCTTAAAGAGGGCTCCGGACGAGTTGGCGAAGGCGGCCGCCGGAGGCGCCTGCGCAGCTTGCTGGCCTCGGCGGAAATTGCGCTGGCGATGATTTTGCTCGCAGGAGCTGGTTTGCTGATCCGCAGCTTCACAAGGCTTACGGCGGTGGATCCCGGCTTTAACCCTGAGCACCTCGTAACCGCTGAGATCTCTCTGCCGCAGTACCAATACTCGAAGCCGGCCCAATGGACCGCGTTCACGAAGGAATTGATGGCGCGGCTTCGCGCGCAGCCCGGTCTCGCTGACTCCGCCACGGGGATGCCGCTGCCCATCGTCGATGGCGGCTTCGCGCTGCCGTTTAATATCCCCGGCGCCCCTCCTTTAGCTCCTGGAACGTCGCGGGCAGCCGATTACATGTCCACCAGTCCGAATTATTTTCATGCGATGGAGATTCCGCTGCTCCGCGGACGCTTTTTCAGCCCCGAGGATTCGCCCACCTCGCCACCGGTGACCATTATCAACGAGTCCCTCGCCCAGCGGTATTTTCCTGATCAGAATCCGCTCGGCCGACAAATGGTTTTCGGCTTACCGCCCGTTGACCCGCAGCGCGTTCGGCGGGAAATTGTCGGGGTGGTGGGAAACGTCCGCGATGTTGCGTTGAACAAAAGCCCTGGCCCCACGATGTATGCGCCATATGCCCAAGCCCCCTTCTGGGGGGCCGTGGTTGTGACACGGAGCTCGTTGAGCGCGTCCGCCGTCGCCGCGTCCATTCGCCGCGTCACCCATCAAATCGACAAAAACCTGCCCGTCACGAATATCGAAACGCTTCCGGACGCTCTCGATGCTTCCCTTGCTGCGCAAAGGTTCCGTGCTCTGCTGCTCGGCTTGTTCGGCATCATCGCACTCGTCTTGGCGGCGGTTGGAATCTTCGGAGTGATGTCGTATTCGGTCACCCGCCGGACGCACGAGATGGGTATTCGCGTCGCACTCGGCGCAACACCCGGAGGTGTGCTGCGGCTTGTCTTGAAGGATTCGGCGAAGCTGGTGCTGCTAGGTTTGGTGGTAGGGATGCCGCTCGCGCTCGGGCTGGCGCGTTTTCTTTCGTCTATGCTTTATGGAGTGCGCCCGGCTGACCCTCTCACCTTCATCGGCGTCGCAATTTTGCTAACACTCGTAGCGCTCCTTGCCTGTTACGTCCCCGCGCACCGCGCATCCAAAGTGGACCCGATGATAGCGCTCCGGCACGAATAGCACGTCGTTTATATTTTCGTCGGTCTTGGCGTAACCACACAAGGTGGTCGTGGCACGCGCCCGGCACATCACGTATATCAAGGCCTGCCACAAAATGGCGGGATGTGTAAGAGGAGAACGCCTGCGATTAGCCCGCAAGGGTTAGCCATCTGGCCCAACGTGGGGCCAGCCGTATGTAACCGTAGGCGTGACCACCAACCCTGCTTCATTCGTGTCTCAACGCTGCCATGGGATCGACCTTGGTTGCGCGGCAGGAAGCCGCTCTATTCATCCCGAAGCGCCACCAGCGGGTCCACCCTAGCGGCCCGCCGCGCGGGGATATAGCAAGCCAGAATCGCCACAGCGGCTAAGATAAGAGAGACCACTGCGAGCGTCGCGGGATCGTCCGGCTTGACGCCGTATAAGATGCTGGACAAGAAGCGGGTTAATGCCAGCGCCCCGATGATCCCAGCGGCAATGCCGACAAGAGCCAGCTTGATGCCATTACCAATCACCATTTTCAGAACGTCTCTCTTTTGCGCACCGAGCGCCATGCGGATGCCAATCTCATGTGTGCGCTGCGCGACCGAATACGCCACAAGCCCGTAAATGCCTACGGCCGCGAGCGCCAGCGCGGCCCCGGCAAAAACTCCCGCAAGAAGCAGCAGGAAGCGCCGCTCGGCCATCCACCCACCCAGTGCTTCCGCAAACGTTGAGAATTGCGCTGGTACATCTGGATCGAGCGCTCGGAAAACGCCGCGCGCCGAAGGAACAATCGCGCTTGCCGGGAGCGCAGTGCGCAAAATAATTGCCGGCGAACTATTAGCACCCAGCCCGCGCTGGCGATAATCCACATAAATGATCGGGGTCGGAGGCTGATCCAGCCCCTCGGCGCGAACGTCGCCAACAACTCCGACAACGGTGAGCGGCTTCATAATGCCGTCCATGTTGCTGAAGTCGATCACCTGCCCGATGGGCTTCTCGTGCGGCCACTTCTCGCGCGCCAGTGTTTCGCTGATCACCGCGACGTTCGGCGCGTCTGGGCCATCCTGCGCGTTGAACAGCCGGCCGCGGAGCAGCGGGATTCCGGCGGTGCGGAAAAATTCCGCGCTCGCGACGGCATAATCGGCCTCGCCAGTCTGCTTTGGATTTTGCGCCAAACGTCCCCAGTCCTCAAAGTTCGTGGGCGCCGGCTGTCCGTTGAGGATCAAGAATAATCCGTCGGGGAATCCGCCGGGGTCCGCGATGGGAAGGGCTCCCGTCAGTCCCGCCGATTCAACGCCGGGAATTGCCCGCACCCGCGCCACCACACGGTCGAGCAACTGAGACTGCCGCACAATTCGCGCCTGCCTCCGCTGGACTGTCAGCTCGCTTTCTGACCGAGGCGGCGAAAACTTCAGCACCAGCAAATTCTCTCCGCTAAAGCCCGGACTTACCGAGATGAGCCGCAAAAAGCTCCGGCCCAAAAGCCCGGCGCCCACCAGCAACATCAGCGTCGCGGCAATCTCGCCAATCACCAGCGCGCTGCGAAGCCGCTGGCTGCCGCCGCTGTAGCTTCGCGAGCTGGCGCGGAGGGCGCTGTTCAGATCCACTCCGTCTGCGCGCCACGCCGCAAACAGCCCGAGACCCACCGCGACCACCAAAGTAGCGGCCAGCACGAACAAAAGCACGGCCGCGTTGATGGCGATGCCCTGCTGCCGCGGCAAATCTGCGGGAAGTATCGCCGGAAGCAAGCTCGTCGTCCACGTCGCAACCAGAATTCCCAGCAGCCCGCCGGCAAAAGCCAGCACCAGCGACTCAACCAGTAACTGTCGCGCGAGCCGCAAGCGTCCCGCGCCCAGCGCAGCGCGCACCGCGAATTCCTTCTGCCGCGCGGACGTGCGCACCAGCAACAGTCCAGCGACATTCGCGCCCGCGACAAGAAACAGCAGAATGACCGCGCCGAAAAGCGTGAGCAGCGCTGCGCGGACATTTCCGACCATCGCATCAGCCAGCGGAATCACCGCAGCGTCAGTCAGAAAATAGTCAGAGATTTCTCTTTGCCCATACTCGGCGTGAATTCGGCGAGCGATCGTGTCCAGGTCTGCGCGCGCCTGCTCGATGCTCACGCCCTTGCGAAGACGCCCGATGCCTTCTCCGTTGTGCGACGTGCGGCTTGTAGACCAACCGTAACGCTCGCGCGGCACCCAGGCAGCTACGCCCGTAGGGAAATTAAATCCAGGCGGCATCACCCCAATGACTGGATAAACTGTTCCATCCATCGAGAGCCGGACGTGCGACAAATCCGGCACGGCGCCAAGATACTCGCGCCAATACCCGTAGCTCACGATCATGGCCGGCGCGCCGTGCAAAACCTGTTCATCGGGCGCAAAGGCACGGCCACGAAAGGGCTCGACGCCCAGCGCCTTGAAGAAATCCTGAGAGACGGCGGCGACGTTCATGCGCACAGGCTCGCTGCCGCCAGACACAGAATCCGGACCAGAACTTAACACGGCCAGCGCGCTCAACGTATGATTTTGGGCACGAAAATCCTCGAAATTCGGATCGGCCAAATGCGCTCGATGACCGTTGGCCTCTTGTTCCCAGACGGTCACAATCTGCTGCGGATTTGGATAGGGGAGTGGGCGCAGCAGAACCGCGTCCACCACCGAAAAAATCGCTGTGGATGCACCAATGCCGAGCGCCAGCGTAACAACCGCAATCGCCGTGAAGCCTGGGTTCTTGCTCAGCATTCGCCAGCCGAATTTGAGGTCCTGAATGAATGCTGCCATCTTTCATCCTCCGCGTAGGGAACTCTGCGCTACACTTCTTTGCCACCACTTATACCGCAGTGGTAGCCACGGTCAATCGTTTTGGGCCTTTCTCGGCTACCGGAGGGCGCCGCTACTCATCCCGAAGCGCCACCAGCGGGTCCACCCTAGCGGCCCGCCGCGCGGGGATATAGGTGGCTAGAAGGGCTACGGCTATTAATACCAGAGCAACACCCACAAAAGTTCCCGCGTCGTTGGGCCGGACGCCGAAGAGCAGGCCTGCCATCAACCGCGTCAAACCCAACGCCGCAACTATTCCAACACCCACTCCGGCGAGCGCCAGGATGGCTCCTTGTCCTACCACCAGGCGCAGGATGTCGCCCTGCTGCGCGCCCAAAGCCATGCGAATCCCAATCTCATGCGTGCGCTGGCTTACCGAGAAGGAGATGACGCCATAAATTCCCACCGACGCCAGGATCAAAGCCAGAGCGGCGAACACGGCCAGCAGAAACACCGCCATCCGCTGGTTGGAAACGGACTCGGAAATGTACTGCTCCATCGTCTTCACGTCGTAAACCGGCTGCTGCTTGTCGATGCTCCTGACCGCCTGCCGCACCGCACCCGCGAGTGACATGGGATCGGAAGCTGCGCGGATGACTAGCGACATGTGGAACTTCGGCATCTGCGCTAGGGGAAAATAGAGCACTCCCTTTCGCGGTGCGCTGAACCCCCGATTCCTGACGTTACCCACGATGCCCACCACCGTATACCATTCCGGCGTAGGGGAAACCATCGCCACGCGATGACCAATAGGGTCGTGTTTCGGCCAATACTGCTTTGCCAGAACGTCATCGATTAGGACGATGTGTGGCGCGGAAGCCGTGTCCGCTTCGGTCAAGGAGCGGCCGCGCCGCAGCGGGATGCGCATAGTGCGAAAGAATCCCGGCATGACGCGGCGAACGTCGGCGTGGGGGAGTATCACACCCGTGCCCGCCGGCTCGCCCTCAATGAAAAAAGAACCTGAATTGCCAAAATTGTTGAAGGGAAGAACATCAACCGCGCCTGCCGTCTTCACTCCGGGCAGATGCGAAACACGTTCGATCAGCGCATCGTAGAATCCGGTGATCTCGGAGGGCTTGGCATACTGTTTGTCGGAAAGCGTGATTTGCATGGTCAGGATGTTGTGAGGGTCGAAGCCGGGATTCACATCGAGGAGGTGGACAAAGCTCTTAATCATCAAAACGCCTCCAACCAGCAGCACCAGGGTGAGCGCGACCTCACCAACCACCAAGAGACCGCGCACGCGCTGGCGCGCCGCGCCGTCTGAAGAAGAACGGCCGCCTTCCTTGAGCGACTCGTGCAAACTGGTTTTCGAACCCTGCAGCGCAGGCGCGAGTCCAAAAAGAATGCCGGTGGCGAGCGCTATCGCAGCCGTGAACAGCAACACCCATCCGTTGATGTCCACTTGGTCGAGCCGCGGAACGTTCGCCGGGCCGATCCGCTTGATTAAGTCTACGCCCCAAACCGCGAGCCACACGCCCAGGGCGCCGCCGGCGAGCGCCAACAGGATGGACTCGGTGAGCAACTGACGCACAATGCGCAAGCGGCTTGCGCCCAGCGCGGCGCGCACTGCCATCTCTCTCGATCGCGCCGAGGCCCGCGCCAGCATCAGATTGGCCACGTTCGCGCAGGCAATCAGCAGCACAAAACCCACGGCGGCCAGCAATATAAAGAGAAATTTCCCCGTGCTTCCGATCAAGTCCGGCAGAAGTTGAATAACCTTGATGCCATAACCCACGTGGGCCGGATAATAGTTCGGGTACTCCCGCATCATGCGCCGCGCCACGTCGTTCATCGCCGTCTGCGCCTGCGCCATGGTGACCGTGGGGCGGAGCCGCGCCAGCATGTAGAGCCACTGGTGACCGCGCTCTTTAACCGGATCAAGTTGGGTCGGCGTGAGCGCGAGCGGCATCCATAGATCGGGCGTCAGGTTAGGGACCCGGAAGGAGGATGGCATGATGCCCACCACGGCGTAGTTTTCACCATCGAGCGTGATGCTCTTGCCAATTAGCTTTGGGTCAGAGCCAAAAGCCCCCTTCCATAAACCTTCGCTGATCACGACAACGTGACTCGTGCCCGGCTGGTCTTCAGAAGGCAGAAGCCACTGGCCGAGAAGGGGCTTCACGCCCATCAGCGGAAAGAAACCGCCGCTCACCCGGAATCCTTCCAAATGTTCGGGCTGGCCAGCGCCGGTGAGGTTAAAGCTTTGGTCCGAGAGGACAGCGGTGTTGGCAAAGATGTTAGTTATCCGGCTGTAGTCTGCAAAATCGGGCGCAGAGACGCCGATCCTTGGCAATCCAAGCTGCGTGTACTGATCATGTACTGCCACTACGCGGCCCGGCTGATGAATGGGCAGCGGATTGAGGGCAACCGCCTCTACCAAGCTGAAAATCGCCGTGTTCGCGCCGATGCCCAGCGCCAGCACGATCACAGCAATGGCCGTAAACCCGGGATTCTTTGCCAGTAGTCGCAGCGCGAACTTTACATCCTGAATGAGTGCCGCCATTGATTGAGCCTCCACGCCATGATTGGGTGAGCATGATTGGTTACAGCACTTTTTATACCGAGACGAGGCATTAAAATAACTATTTACAAATCAGTAGTTTAGCTTGGGGATTGGACTTGCAGCCAAGGGTTGAAGTGTCCGATCTTGAAAACGGCTGTTCGAAAATGGACACTCAAGACCGCCTAAGCGTAGCGCCGGGGGCACCTGCTGTTGTAGCGGCGGCCTCTGGC
>JBOGJT010000086.1:0-13753 GCA_050745065.1 Terriglobia bacterium | reverse complement strand
ACTTTGGTGGCGGTGTAAAGCCTCTTCGACGGGTTGGCTTTGACCACCTGCCTGAGCAGGTTTTCGCTGCGCCCGTCTCCGTAAGCCCACGCCGTGTCAAAGAAATTACAGCCTAAATCAACGGCGCGCTGGAGCGATTGCAGGGCCTCCTCGTCATTCGAGTCCTTCCAGCCCGCCATGCCCCACATTCCATAACCGCACTCACTCACCATCCAACCGGTTCGTCCAAAACGGCGAAATTTCATTCTTCGGTCTCCTGTCGTCTCTTAGCCTGGATTATTGATGAATGGTTAGGAGGGCGGGGTTTTAACCCCGCCGAAAGCTTGCGCCGTTCCATTCCCTTTGTTTTGCCGGATGAGCGGCTCGTTATAACGAGCCGCTCATCCGGCAAGACAAAGAAATCTAAGACGCCTTTTAACGGCACGGCCCAATTTTGAAAAAGCGGCCTTGCCCTCCTGACTGTCGAACCGAACTTCATGAATAATCCAGCTAGCCCGCTTGGATCGAACCACCGCGCCACAGGCATTTTGGTGTGGCAGCCACCGTCCATTCGTTTTGTGGATTGACCGTGGGATTTTTCCACGACTTGCTCGGGTCGCAGAGTCATGATTCCTGGTGAATACATTCTGGCGAAAAACCCGGTCGCGGCCAACGTTGGCCGGCGCACGAAAGACCTTGAGGTCGCAAACACCGGCGACCGGCCCATTCAAGTGGGATCGCATTTTCACTTTTTTGAAGTGAACCGTGCGCTGCGATTTAACCGTGCACTGGCCTACGGGATGCGGCTGAACATCCCTGCGGGAACGGCGGTGCGCTTCGAGCCAGGGGACAGCAAAAGGATCACTTTGGTAGAGATCGGCGGCGCCGCCAGCATTTACGGTTTTAATGGACTGACGAACGGCCCCGCCGGGGACGACACAAAAGGAGCCGCTTTGCAAAGAGCCGAGGCCGCCGGGTTTCAAGGAGCGGCGCCGGAATGAGCCTTGAAATTCCGCGCCGTCAATACGCTGACCTATACGGGCCTACTGCCGGAGACCGGGTTCGCCTGGCCGATACGAATTTGTTTATCGAAATTGAAAAGGATCTCACAACCCCGGGTGAGGAAGCTAAATTTGGCGGCGGCAAGGTGCTTCGCGATGGAATGGGGCAATCCAGCTCGGCGACAGCGGCGGATGGCGTTCTCGATACGGTGATTACAAACGCCGTCATCATCGATCACTGGGGAATCGTCAAGGCAGACGTCGGGGTACGCGGCGGGCGGATTGCCGGCATCGGCAAGGCCGGGAACCCAGATGTTATGAACGGCGTAACACCCGGAATGGTGGTAGGCGCGGGCACGGAGGTAATCGCTGGCGAAGGAAAAATCGTGACTGCGGGCGGCGTTGATGCGCACGTTCACTTTATTTGTCCGCAGCTTGTTTGGACCGCTCTCTCCTCCGGCGTTACCACGTTGGTGGGCGGCGGAACTGGCCCCGCCACGGGCACGAATGCAACAACGTGCACGCCTGGCGTCTGGAACATTCACCGCATGTTAGAGTCTGCGGACGCCTTTCCGGTGAATCTGGGCTTCCTGGGCAAAGGCAACGCTTCATTTCCGGCGCCACTCCGCGAGCAGATCGAGGCCGGAGCCATCGGCTTGAAGCTCCACGAGGATTGGGGAAGCACGCCGGCGGCGATCGATTGCGCTCTTTCGGTGGCGGAAGATTACGACGTGCAGGTTGCCATCCACACCGACACTCTGAATGAGGCGGGATTCGTTCAAGACACCATCCGCGCGTTCAAAGGCCGCACGGTGCACACCTACCACACTGAGGGTGCGGGCGGGGGGCACGCGCCCGACATCATTAAGGTTTGTGGCGAGCTGAACTGCCTGCCTTCCTCCACCAATCCCACCATGCCTTTCACGGTGAACACTCTGGATGAGCACCTCGACATGTTGATGGTCTGCCATCACCTTAATCCCTCGATTCCGGAAGATGTTGCCTTCGCCGAGTCACGAATCCGGGCGGAGACGATCGCCGCTGAAGATGTGCTCCATGACTTGGGAGCGATCAGCATGATGTCGTCAGACTCCCAGGCGATGGGCCGGATCGGCGAAGTGATTCTGCGCACCTGGCAGACGGCGGACAAGATGAAGAATGAACGCGGCGCTTTGTACGGGGAGAAACCCGGCAGCGACAACTTGCGCGCGCGGCGCTACGTGGCGAAGTTTACCATCAATCCGGCCATTGCCCACGGCATCGCTCACGAAGTGGGTTCTATCGAAGCCGGAAAACTTGCCGATCTCGTATTGTGGAAGCCCGCTTTCTTTGGAGCGAAGCCGGAGATGGTTGTCAAAGGCGGATTCATCGCCTGGTCGGTAATGGGAGACCCGGGCGCTTCTATTCCCACGCCCCAGCCCGTCCATTACCGGCCGATGTTCGGAAGCTTTGGCGGCGCTCTGAAATCAACCTCGCTGACGTTTATCTCGAACGCGGCCTTGGAAGCCGGAGTCCCGGAACGCCTGGGCTTAAGGAAAGGTATTGCCGCCGTGAGCCGGTGCCGCGGGCTGACCAAGCGCGAAATGATTCATAATGACGCGCTGCCGCGGATCGAGGTCGATCCTGATACCTACGAGGTTCGCGCGGATGGGGAGCTTTTAACTTCGAAGCCTGCGCAAACCCTGCCCCTGGCTCAGCGGTATTTTTTGTTTTAAGGGAAAACCCTATGTTGATTATTGACCGTGCGGCCGATCCGGTCAGCCCTGATGATCTGCTGGCAAAGGAAATCGACAAACTTGTACTCACTCGGGAACAACGCCGTTGGGTCCGCGGTCATTTCACCACGGCGAAAGGCCGCGACGTTGCTTTAGCGTTACCCACCGGCACGACGCTCGAGCCGGGCGTCATCCTATGGATGGAACCGTTGTGGTATTTGATCGTTGAAGCGGCTGCCGAGCCGGTGCTTGCCATTTTTCCATTCGACTATCAGAACGCGCTGAAGATTGCCTTCGAAGTTGGCAACCGGCATTTTCCTCTCGCCCTGGAAGGGGACAGGCTCCTGGTGCAGGATGATCCGGCGATGGTTCAACTGCTCGATCGGCTCGGCGCCTCCTGGGAACGGCGGCAATCCGTGTTTAATCCCATTGGAAACGCGCATCGGCATGAACATTCATAGCTTTTTGAGCCTGCTTCAGTTTGCGGATGGGCTTTTTCCAGCGGGTGCTTATGCGCATTCCTTTGGACTGGAAACCTGCGTCCAGTCCGGAGCCGTGCGCGACGCGGCCGGCGTCGAAGCCTTTCTGCGGACTTATTTGGAGGGTTCATCCGCTCCCACAGACTCCGTTGCAGTGTTGTGCGCGTGGCGCGGGAGCGAGATGCGCGACCTTGATGGCTGCCTGTCGCTCGATGAAACACTCGATGCCATGAAGCCGGTGAGCGAGCTTAGGGGCGCGAGCCGCCAGATGGGACGGCAGACGCTGCGCGTGGCGGCGCATTTGAGTTCCGATCATTTCCTGAAAGCCATTTCCGAAGCCGTTGAAAGCGGCGCAACGCCCGGCCATCATGCTGTGGCTTTCGGCGTTGTAGGAGATGTTTTGGGATGGCCGCCGGAAGAGATCGTTTGCGCCTTCCTCTACTCGGCAAGCGCGGCCCTGGTTGGCGCGGCGCTGCGGCTTCTGAGCCTCGGCCAGCTTGCCGGCCAGCAGATTCTCTGGAACGTGGGGCCGCTCATCTCGAAGTTAGCCAGCGAAGTGCAGGAAAGAGATCGCGCGGCGATGTGGAGCTTTGCTCCGGCCCAGGAAATTGCCGCCATGCGTCACGCGAGCCTCGAGGCGAGGTTGTTCCGGTCATGATCCCCAAGCCTCTGAAGATCGGCATCGGCGGCCCGGTTGGGTCCGGGAAAACAGCATTGGTGGAAGCCCTTTCGACGCGCCTTCGCGCGGATCGCAGCCTGGCAGTGATCACGAATGACATCTACACGCGCGAGGACGCGGAGTTTCTCACCCGGCGAGGTGTGCTGCCCCCTGAGCGTATTATGGGTGTTGAAACCGGCGGATGCCCGCACACCGCGATCCGCGAGGATGTTTCGGTGAATTTGGAAGCCGTAAGCCAGCTCGTCCGGCGCTTTCCGGACCTCGACATACTGTTCATCGAGAGCGGTGGGGACAACCTGGCCGCTACGTTCAGCCCTGAGCTTGTTGACGCTACGATATATGTGATTGATGTGGCGGAAGGCGAGAAAATCCCACGCAAAGGCGGCCCGGGTATTACTTCATCGGGGCTTCTCATCATCAACAAGATCGACTTGGCGCCTTACGTGGGCGCAAGCCTTGAAGTGATGGAAAGGGACGCAAAGCGCGTGCGAGGAGAACGACCTTACGTTTTCACCAATCTCAGAAACGGCGCCGGCGTCGATACGGTCATTCAGTGGATCAGGCGCGAATTGCTCTTCGAACCCTGACCGGATCGGGCGTGATGGCTTCCTGGGGCTGCAATTTGAGCGGCGCGGCCCGGCGACGATCCTTAGCCATTGCCGTTACACCCTTCCTCTACAGGCGCTCACTCCGCTGACCCTTGACGACGGCACTGCATACCTGATGCTGCTTAACCCCACGGGCGGCGTCGTAGGAGGCGACCATCTCGTGACCAGGATTCTCCAGGGGGCGCGCACGCACGTCTGCCTAACCACACCTTCCTCGACGCGTGTTTACCGGACGGCGCGCGATCCGGCCGTACAGGAAACCGCAATTCAGCTGCAGGAGGGCGCAACGCTGGAATACCTTCCGGATCACGTCATCCCGCACGCAGGCGCCGCATTTCGCCAGTCTTTGCGCATCGAGATGGGGCCGGGAAGCCGTGCTGTGATTGGTGATGCGCTGGCTGCGGGTCGTTTGGCGCACGGAGAGCGGTGGGCCTTCCGGGAAATCGATTCCCGAACGGAAATTTTCATGCGCGGCCGCCCTGTGTTTATTAACCGAACAAAAATCAACCCTGAAACTTGCCCGCCTCAGCAACGGGGCATGATGGAACAATTTAATTACCTGGGCTGCCTGCTTGCTCTTGCGGACGGTTTCGAAGACTGGGAAAAGGTGGCCGCCTCGATGAACGAGGAATTGGGTCGCTTGCCAGAAGTTGCGGGGGGAGTTAGCGTGTTAGGACGAGGTGGCTGCCTTGCCCGGCTCTTGACCAATTCGGCCTTCGACCTGACGCACGCGATCAGGATTCTGTGGAACGTAGCGCGCGAATGGGTTCTGAAACTTCACCCGTTTGATCTGCGAAAATATTGAGGCAAGGCTACTCGTTAGCGAGAGGCTGCGGATTTTAGCTTTCAGCTTTCAGCACGGAAACTTCAAAGTGAAAGCTGAGAGCTGACCGCTGAGAGCTGACTGCTCGTTGGCGGTCACTGGCGGCTTTGCGAGCGGCTTTTGCTTTTATTACACATTCAAAGCCTTTCAGCGAAGGACTACAAATCACATCGGTGGGGGTAGAGGTGCTGATGATGGCAGCAAAAAATTTGGAAGTCGATTTCCTCCACGAAATTGGCAGCCGCATCGCAGCGGCCGATCCGCTTCATGAAGTGCTGGACCGGGTGGTCGCATTTGTCTCTGCTCTCATGAAGTGCGACTCCTGCTTCATTTATGCGCTGGCCGGCAACGATCTCGTGCTGCGCGCGTCAAAAAACCCTCACCCGGAGGTGGTTGACCGGCTCCGGCTCCTGATGGGTGAGGGCATTACCGGCTGGGTGGCTCAGCACCTCAAGCCCGTTGCTGTGGCGCAAAACGCTTCGGAAGATCCCCGTTTCCGGATGTTCCGTGAACTGCCCGAGGACCGTTACGAGGCTTTTCTCTCTGTGCCCTTGCTTTGCCGGGGCCGGGTGGTTGGCGTCATCAACGTGCAGCATCGGGCGTCGCATACTCACAGCGAACGGGAAATTCGATTGATTTCCACCATTGGATTTCTCGTGGGCGCCGAGGTTGAGATGGCGCGCCTGGAGCTTGAAAACTCCCGCCTTTTCGAGCAGCTTGAGACACGCAAGCTCGTGGAGCGCGCCAAGGGAATTCTGCAGAGAGAAACGGGGAAGAGTGAGGAAGAAGCTTACCTTGCGCTTCAGCAGCAAAGCCGGCAAAGGCGGAAATCCATCAAGGAAATGGCAGAAGCCGTTATTCTGAGTGAAGAGGTAAAACGCAGTCCGGCGCTCCTTCCGGCGGAGAAGCCGAAGTGATGGATTCCACGCCAATAAAAGGAGGCTCTTGAAATCGCTTCGAACGCTTTCACCTATTGCTTTTCTGATCTTGGCGCTTTTGGGAGCCTGCTTCGGCGCCGCGACGGCGAGCGGTCAGGGTCCGAAGGTGCGATCAAGCAGTTGGGACAATCTCAAATCCCTGACGCCGGGTCAGGAAATTCGCGTCGTAATGAACAACCTCGAATCCTACCAAGGTAAGTTCGAGTCCTTGAGCGACGGCGGAATTACGCTTCGGCAGGCAGCGGGTGAGCAGACCCTGGCCCGCAAAGACATCCTTCGTGTTTCCGGGAAGGTAGGGCAAAACCACCGAGTGCGAAACATGCTGATTGGCATGGCCGTTGGAGCAGGCGCCGGTCTCGTGATTGGGCGAATCCCTTATTTTGTCACAAGAAACTGTACTGAAGGCCCCGCTTTCAACTGCGGCTCCCCTCCCAACCCGCACCTCGAGGAGGCACTTACGCCTGTAGGTGGCTTGGCCGGCGCCGCTCTCGGCGCTGCAATACCGACAGGTGGATGGCATGACGTCTATCGAGCCCACTGATGGCCCGCGGGTGGCGCTTGCCACCCTTCTCGCCGGGTGGCGCAGACGCGCCGCGGTTTGCCGTGTCTGCGAAAACAGCTCCTCACACACCCGCGAAAGCGCAGCCCCATCTTCTCCCCTCAAATGGATTCCCACGTTCGTTGGAATGACGGTGAAATGGCTCCAGCCACCGCCGGAGGGTGGCGCTCGCCGCGCCCCAGCCCACCATTGACACACGCCCCGGCGAAAGAGTAGCGTTTTCGGTTGATGAGAAGCATTGTTCGCGCGGTTTTGATCGCGTGGCTGGTCATTGCCGCCGGGTGCGGGCCGGCGCGTGGCCGCTCGCAGGCGAAGCGCGAGCGCGCCGCTTCGGCCGCAAATTTTTCGGGCTGGCCGAAAGTGATCCTATGGGCGTGGCAGCGCCGCGACAACCTGAGCTTCATTGACCCCAAGCGCTCCGGCGTTTCTTATCTTGTGGAGACGATCCGCATCGGAAGAGCAGGCATTGCTCTGAATCGAAATGAAAATGGATTCGTGATTCCGGCCGGAACTTGGTTGATGGCGTGCGTGCGCATTGAAATGCAACCCGGCTACGCTCCGCCCCCTTCGATGCACGAGGCCGGCAAAATTGCGAGCCTGCTCTTGCGCGTTGCGCAGTTTCCGGGAGCGAAGGCGATCCAGATTGATTTCGACGCCACCGTTTCGCAGCGCCGCTTCTACCGCCGCCTCCTGGCAACGCTGCGCTGCCGGCTTCCCGTATCGATGCCACTCTCAATCACCGCGCTGGCCTCGTGGTGCGAGGGTGACGACTGGATCTCCGGCCTTCCCGTCAGCGAGGCGGTACCGATGCTGTTTCGCATGGGTGCGGACAGCGGTTCGATTCTCCTTCGGCTTCAGGCAGGCGGCGATTTCCGCGAGCCTCTGTGCCGCAGCAGCGCCGGCATCAGCACGGATGAGTTTGCGCCTCGTTTGCCTCGAGGCCGGCGCGTGTATATTTTTGCGCCGGAAGGCTGGACAAAAGCTTCATTCGACGCAACAATGTCCCGCGCCGGACTATGATTGCAAAAATCCGGCGCGTTGAGGAGGGGAGCATGAAAGCCAAAGTAACGCTTGCACTGCTTGTGCCCGCGATTCTCATCGTGGCTTACGCTGTTCGCCGGACGCTCGCGTGCAGCCCCGGAGCGTTTACGCCTATACCGATCTTTATCAACATCCTTCATCCCGACCTGCCCATCACGGATTTTGGCGCCGGCAACGTGGGTGTGATCCAGCCGGACTATGCGAGCATTTATCTTTACGTGGCCTATCGCAACCTCACGGGTGAGCCGCTGAACGCGGCGGATGAAGCGGCTGTTTGGGACGACGACTAGTCCCTGCTCACTGGCAAGGGCCGGTGGCCGGCGCAAGCGATGCAACAGCAACAGGCAAACGCGGACGAACAAGGGCCGGATTGGATTGGCCAATGGATCTCCGAAACCGGCGCGATTCCGACGGGCGCAGCGCCAACGGGGTCGGTGGGCCAAAGCGGAGGCATTTACGGCCTGGTTGCTCGGCACGTAAACGGCTCGGTGCTCTATGTAAACATTCTCAACTGTCCTAACCAAGCGTTCCACACCGCGCTTGAGACGTACGAAGTGATGCAGGCACGCTACGGCGCTTCAAGCATCATCGTCACCAACTGGCTCGAAGCCCAGACGTTGGTGTTTGACAACTGTGGCGTTCCTGGCCAAATACCGGCTCAGCTTTCGCCCACCGCGCCTGCCATCGCCCGAGCGGACCGCGCGTACCAGATCGCAGCGGCCCACTTTTATGCTGGAAATTACGATCAGGCTGCCTCCGAGTTTCGGGCCATCGGCGAGGACGCCTCTTCGCCCTGGCACGCCATCGCGCCTTACCTCGTCGCACGCGCGCTCGTTCGCAAGGCCGTGGTAAGCAGCTTCGAGCCCAATCTCACGGTGCTCGCCCAGGCGGAAACACAATTGAACGCGGTGCTCGCCGATCCGCGCCAGGCGAAGTATCGCCGCGCCGCCGAGTTGCTGCGTGGCTTTGTGGAATTCCGCCTCCATCCCCGGGACAGGCTGGCCGAGCTTGCCAACCGCCTCACCCGCCGCGAGGGCGATTGGAACCTCGCTCAAGACGCCATAGATTTCGAGCGGCTCTCCCACATCGTGACGCAACGCCCAAGCTGGGGAATTCCTCCGCCCGTCTCTCCTACGCTTTACTCCAGCTTGGCCGAGATCCGCGCGAAGAGCGATCTTCTCGACTGGATCATTACGCTCCGGCTGAACGCTCCCGAGGCTTATAACCATTCTCTCGAGCGGTGGGCGCGCAGCCGCTCGCCAGCCTGGCTCGTGGCGGCGCTAACGAAAGCCGATCCTGATAGCCCGCATCTTACGAAGTTGATGTCGGCCGCCCGCAGCGTTCCGCAGTCGGCGCCGGCTTACGAGTCTGTGCTGTTTCAACGCCTTCGGCTAATGACGCTCGAAGGCAACGAACAGCAAGTGCGCGAGCAATTGGCTCACATCAACGTCGAAAAACTCGCCAATCTGCCCGCTTTGAATTCGGCGCCTTCATCAACGCTGAACCTGTTTCTGGCGCTGCGATTCAAGCTCGCGCGGAACGCACGCGAATTGTTCGCCAGCGCGCCGCGCGTCGCCGTGACCATCACCAGCGGAGATTCGAGCAAGCAGATGCCTCAGCCAATTTGGGTGCCAGGCAATTACTCGTTCGATCCGAGTGCGCCGCAACTTGACGGCGACGGGTTGGTGGTTTTCAATCGCCTCCTGCCCATCTCAGTGCTCGCGCAAGCCGCACGGACGGACACGATGCCGAGCGATCTCCGCGAGCAAATCGCGCTTGCCGCATGGACGCGCGCGGCGTTGCTAGGCGACGCGGCAGTTGCGCGCTCGGTTGCGCCTTCAGTCGGGACGTTCGAGCCACATTTAACGGCGACCTTACGCGCGTATTCCTCAGCAAGGTCCCCGGCCGCGAGGCGCTTCGCGGCCGCGTTCGCCATTTTACAGTTCCCCGGCCTCAGCCCTTTTATCACTACGCCGGAGCGTTGGACGCCCATTGATACGATCGACGACTACCGCAACAACTGGTGGGGAACCCTCGGTCCAGCCTGCGCGCCGTCCACACCCTCTTCAAACCGTTTCAGCTACCCGCCTCCGCCGCAATGGCCGATCGTTGGTGATGCGCTGCTGCCGCTTTATCCGAGCGGCAAGGTTAGCTCGCCTTCATTCCTCACGCCGAGCGAGCGCACGGAAGCCAATCGCGAATGGCGCGAGCTCTTGACGGATAGCCCCGCGCCAGACTATTTGGCGAAACAAGTCCTCACATGGGCAAAAGCCCACCCCGCAGATCCTCGCGACGCGGAGGCTTTGGCGCGCGCGGTGAAGGCGACCCGCGTGGGATGTGCTGATCAAGCAACCGGAACGCTTTCGAAGGCCGCGTTTGATCTTCTTCGTCAGCGCTATCCGCGGTCAAGCTGGGCGAACCAGACGCCCTATTGGTTCAAGATGTGAGGCCGCGCGACGCTCTGGCACGGTATCGGGCGGTTGCAACCCAAGAGAGGGTAGCGCGGCGCGGCCTTAGGGCCGCAACCAAACGCGTTAACCGACAGCATGGCCGCGTGGCGCAGACGCAGCGCGGTTTACCGTGTCTGCGCAGACAGCTTCGCACACACCGCACAAGGAGCGGCGTATGCGCCACCCACCTTCATATTGCCATCCAGTTTCTATGATAGACGATGACGGATATGTACGGGATTCCGAACCCGTGCATTTCATGTCACCATGACAAATCAAACCAGTGGGCAACAAAATGGCTGGCGCAATGGTATCCCCCCTGGCGCATGAGGTGACCAAGTATGACTCCCGGCGCAAGATATGAGGGGATTCCGATTTCCGGCACCGTGCATCGGACCACCGATCAAGCCTGCAAAATCCCGGCCCACGAAGAAAACATGATCAAAAGACTCTGGTTTCTTATTTTTCTATTTGTTCTCGTTGCACCGCCAGGCCACACTCAGGAAAACACACCACTTTGTCTGCTTCAGACAACTTCCATGCCAGATGTGCAAGGCCGCATCGATCACTTCGATGTGGACTTGGCGGGGCGGCGGCTGTTTATGTCCGCTTTGGGCAACAACACGCTGGAGGTGTTTGATCTGCGCACAAACAAGCTCATCCACGCCATCCGTGGTTTGCACGAACCGCAAGGAGTGACTTTCGCGCCCAAGTCCCATCGCATTTTCGTGGCGAATGCCGGCGATGGAACCTGCCGCATCTTTGATGGGCGCACGTTCAAACTTCTCAAGGTCGTTCATTTCCCCAGCGATGCCGACGACACGCGCTATGATCTTGCCTCGCGACACATGATTGTGGGCTATGGCGATGATGGTAAGGCTGGCTTGGGCATTCTCGACGCCCGAACCGGCAACCTGCTGGCGACCGTCAAGCTTCCGGGCCATCCCGAATCATTCCAGTTGGAGGAAGCCGGACCCAACATTTTCGTCAATATTCCAACTGCCGGCAATATCATTGCGGTGGTCAATCGAAAGGAGCTCAGGATTGTCGCTACGTGGACCTTGCGCGGTGCGCGAGATAATTTCCCGATGGCTTTGGATGAAGCGGACCATTGTTTATTTATCACTTGCCGCAGGCCGGCGGAAATGCTGGTCTTGGACACCCGTTCAGGGAAGATCATCGCCCGCGTGCCTTGCGTGGGCGATGCGGACGATATGTGGTACGACGCGGCGCACAAGCGTATTTACATTTCCGGCGGCAAAGGCTTCATCTCCGTTATCGAGCAACAGGATGTGAACCATTACCGGAGAATCGCCGAAATCCCGACCGTGCCCGGCGCCCGGACTTCTTGCTTCGTGCCCCAAATGAACCGGCTTTATCTCGCCATCCGGCGGCGCGGGAGCCACGCGGCGGAGCTCAGGGTTTACGAGCCGCAGCCGTGAGGTCTTGAACCACCCGGGAGCGCTTCATCCGATCCGAATCGAGCGGCTTGCCATCGGGCGTACAGCATCGCGCGCGCCTACACATCGATGGCCGATCCCAGGAGTTGCCGCAGCGCCCGGACGTATTCGGTGAGCGCCTGCCGGCCGGTTTCAGTGAGACGGTATAACGTCTTCGGCTTGCGCAGCACAAACTTCTTTTTGACAGTCACGTAGCCAGCCTCTTCGAGTTTGAGGAGTTGCGCGCCCAGGTTGCCGTCGGTGGATGCCGTCCTGTCGCGCAGCCAGGTGAATTCCGCTTCCTCGACGCTGCTGAGCAGAGAGAGAAGCGCCAGACGGAGCCTGCCGTGAATCACCGGATTGAGCTCGGGCAAATCAGGCATGGGCCGGACCCTCAAGGGCCTGGCGCCGCTTGCGCTCGCGGGCTTCGGCAATCATCCCGTAGGCGCCAAAGACGATCTGGCAGAGGAAAATGGCGGCGAGACCGGCGATCACGCTCTGCTCGTCCGTGCCAAAGCAGGATGCAACGGCCGCGGCCCACCAGACGATGGCGCACGCAAACTGGATCTTCCATCGCAGGAGCAGCCCTGATGCTCCGTTGGCCATGCCCAGGATGGCCGCAGCCACAGAGATGAAGACGTGCGGATCGGTGAGCCGGCCAGTCAGGCCAAGGGGTAGGAAGAGCACGAACATCGAAATCCCCAGCGCGATCCAGATGGACTTGATGGCTCGGCCAAGGGTGGTCCGAGGATAATTGCCGACCTTCAAAGAGGAAACGACAATCGTAACAATCACGGCGGCGACCATAGTGACGGGCCACGCCCACGCGCTTTGGCCCCATGTACTCCAGGCGATCGCGGCGTAGTAGGCTACGCCCCAAAGAAGGAAGATCCACCCCCAGCTCTCCGTGGCGCGGCGCCCTTCGGCAATCATGCTCTCGATGAGGCTCAGCCTGTCTTTCAGTTCGTCTTCGGTTGTGTGGTCTTGCATGGCAGTTCTCCTTTGCGAGTTTTTGACATTTCCGGACTTCATCGCGCCAATTGGCAAGCGGCGCCGACGCTGTGATGTTGGTTTAAGGCTGGCGCCGAAGCAGCATCTCTACGCTGCGATGCGGAGGATTGTTGCCCACGGTCACTTCGGTGACTTCGTTCCATTCGCCCTTCGCGGTCAGGCGCATTGTGTTCACGATGCGAGCTGGGCCGGCCCTAAAGCCCCAGGAGAATCGGTTGGCGGCCACGGTAAGTTTCGTATCGAGGTAGTGGCCGTTATTGTAAGCGCGGAAGCGATAGGTATTTGAGGCGTCGTCGTACGCAATCGTCGCCAAACCGCTGAAAACCACTTTGCCCCCGGCGCTCGTGCTTTTGCCCTCGATGAGAAGGACGAGTCCGTCGAGTTTGTATTGAATATCTTCGGTTTGGGTGAGATGGAGCGGTTCGCCGGGGCCACGGACGATGGTGACCGGACCCGACCAGCGGCCGGCGAGAAACGAAAGCTTGCGCATAGCTTCGCGCTGGACGTCGGTGCTGGACGAGGCCGGCTGCGGCGCGGCGAGTGCGACGCCGAGCGAGACAAAGAACGCTGCTGCCAGCAAGCATCCGGAATGGAATTGTCGAGAACTGAATACCGGAAAGGCATTTTTCATTTGCGACCTCCTTGGAAATCTTGTGCGAGACCTCAGAACTTTGGTTCTAAAAATCCCTCAACATAGAGTACTCTACATAATAGAGTAATGGCTGTCAAGAGAATTTTTCGCTTGGCTCGGAGTTGAGAGATGCCGAGCCCGGGAGCGCAGAGTGCTTCCTAACTTCTATCCCTCTCCCGAGGGAGAGGGTGGACCGCGGCCGGCGCATTCACCAGCCGGCGCGGGAACGGGTGAGGGGACTTTGCGCGGGTGCCGCGTAGATAGCGCTCGGTGTGTACCCCGACCATGACTTTGACGGAATCATGGAGCTTGTTCCCATCGAGACGGTCCAGCCTCCCCTGTGCCTGCTTACCGTCGCCGCCCTGTGTCCCAAGACGTGGTCTATCCGGCTCATCGACCG
>JBOGJT010000085.1:0-4342 GCA_050745065.1 Terriglobia bacterium | reverse complement strand
GCGGCGCTCTCTGAGCGCCGAAATAACGGCGGTCGGAGGCCGCCGCTACAGGGTCGAACGTCGCTGATTTGTGACGCCAGGCATAGAACAGATCTCAATCCGGAATTGGTGCGGCAAGGCGTGCTTGGAAGAAGCCTCAGCGTCCCATTCCAGCGGAGAATAGCGGAGGCGTTTCTTCGAACACGCGTCCACCTTCCCGGCTCAGCTTAAGTGGCCCATCCTGCCTCCCCGATAGTCCTCGACGGCATGTACCAACTCTTCCTCGGTGTTCATCACAAACGGCCCATAGCTGGCCACGGGCTCATTGATCGGTTCGCCGCTCAGAACCAGAAGGATCGAATCCTGTTTTGCCTCAAGTGAAATGCGCTCGCCATCAGCGCTCAGAAGAGCAAGCTGCGCTTCCCCTTTGAGCGCTTGTGAGCCATTGACTACGACATCGCCTCGAAGCAGGACGATTCCAGCGTTATGGCCCGCGGGCAGGTCCAATCCGGCGTCATTTCCGGCCTTCAGCCGTACGTCAAACAAGTTGATGGGCGTGAACGTTTTGGCCGGCCCTTTGACCCCGTTCAGTCCGCCGGCAATGATCCGGGTGTATCCCCCGCCGCCGAGATCCACCGCCGGGATCTGCTCCTTGAGTATGGCCTGATAGCGGGGCTTCGACATCTTGTGGCTTTTGGGTAGATTCACCCAGAGCTGAATCATCTCAAACGTGCCGCCCTGCGTGGCGAATTCGCGCTCGTGCTGTTCCTCATGCACCACGCCGGATGCCGCGGTCATCCATTGAACGTCTCCGGGACGGATCGTGCCTGCGTTCCCGCTGGAGTCCCGATGATCCACCGCTCCCCGGTACGCGATCGTCACGGTTTCAAACCCGCGATGCGGGTGCTCTCCCACGCCGTGCGGCCGGTTGGAGGGTTTGAAATCGGTCGGGCCCGCGTAATCAAGCATCAGGAACGGATCGACTTCCTTCTCGATGCCATTCGATGGGAATAGGTTCCTCACGTGAAAGCCATCACCTACCCAATGGATTGATCCAGGTCCGTAAATCCCTAGTACTTTCTTCGATTTGGCCATTTTAGTCTCCTTTCAAACCTTCGAACGGCGGCGGCCACCCTGGACGACATGTCTCCGGCGATCTTCCAAGAGGTCGTCTGCACCCTGCCCCAACTTGCGCAATAAAACCATCAAGGCACGGCGCTCCTCCGGCGCCAGTGCTGAAACGGCCTGCTCCATCGCCCGCTGGTGATCGGTAAAGGCGTTGCGAATGAGCGTGCGCCCTCGATGGGTCAAGTGAACGATGCGCGCACGCCTGTCATTGGAGTCGTTCCGGCGCTCTACCAGCCCTCGGCTCTCCAGCCGATCCACCGCCGTCGTCATCGATCCGCTGGTCAGAAGCACTTTCGCCCCGAGCACGTTGACCGGCAACGGTCCTTTGTGCAGAAGGGCCTCGAGAACTCCGAAATCACTCCGGCACATGCCCAGCTCTTCGACGCTCTGGCGGGAATGCGCCTCCAGGGCGCGGGCCGCCTTCCAGAGCACCAGCCACAGATGAACTCCGCGTGTGTCCGCAGCAGCATCCTTCCCGAATTTTGCCTTTGCACCCATTCGCCTTCACCTTAAGATGCTTGATATCAAGATAAGTTACATTCTCCGCGAGTGCGGAAGGAGCAACCGTTAAAGCCTTGGAGAGCATCCATGACGTCGTCAGTCCCCGGCGCTCAACTGTGTAAGGCAGCGTAAATAAATAAGAGTAGCATCCTGTTTTCGACCCGATAGGACTCATGGCGAATGGAACTGCGTTATCAGACCCCGTCGCCCCCCACACAACGTCAAAGGTGAGGACGGGTTGATACCTTTATTGGTTTACGCCTCCTAACGTCGGCATCTGACCGCTGTCATTTCGGCGCCAGAGAGCGCCGCCACGGCAAATGCCCGCCGCTGACTTATAACGCTTCGTGTAAAGAGCGTTCCTGCCGTATGGGATATAATCGAGCGCGACGGCCAAAACGCCTGGGCTAACAGGTTTCAACGGGATGCGGGGTAATGGGTAACGATTGGCCTGCAGATCGTGTGCCCCGGCCGATCTTTGCATCAGCAATCAACTGGCTTGGCCGGGAGTGGAGCGCTATGGAGACCACCAACATCGGTCGGCGGACTGTGATCACTGCTTCAATCGTGGAAACGTTGTTGAGGCTGGCGCCGCCGGGCCTGGCTCAACCCCGGCAGTCAGCGTTCGTGCCGCAGACTGACAGTTGCACGATAGATCCAACCGGCGCCGCACACGTCACGCGCGTGGTGCCCGTGCCCGGAACCATAAGCCCAGAGGCGCAGAAGTTCATCTCGCGCCCAGGGCCGCCGGGTCCGCCGCCTTCGCTCGCGCGGCAGCGAGAATACACGGACCAATTTCGTATCGCCCGCGCCGCCGAAGCCCGCAGGCTCTATCCAGTACACGTTCAGGGAAGGACGATGGGCGGCGTGCGATGCGACGTGATCACGCCGCTGAACATTCCCGCGGCCAAGCGCAACCGAGCGCTGATCAATGTTCATGGCGGAGGATTTGTCACAGATTCGGGTTCGCTTGTCGAGGGCGTTCCCATCGCTCATCTAACCCAAACCACCGTGATTTCGGTTTACTACCGCCTGGCGCCCGAGCACCCCTTTCCCGCCGCGGTGGACGACACCGTCGCCGTTTACCGGGAGCTTCTGAAAACTCATACGCCGCAGGAAATGGGGTTGTTTGGAACCTCAGCCGGTGCGATTCTGACCGGCGAGGTGGCGGTTGCCCTACGGCGCGATGGGACGCCGCTGCCCGCGGCCCTCGGTGTCTTTTCCGGCACCGGCGATATGAGCCAACCTGGAGATACCCAAGCACTGTATACAATCTGGGGATTCAGCGGCTATCTTAAGCCTCCTTCAAAAACGCCGATCCCCGACCCTTATGTCGGTGCGCACAATCCGAAAGACCCGGTTCTTTCGCCGGTCTACGCCAATTTACGCGGCTTCCCTTCCGCACTTTTCATCAGCAGCACCCGCGACTTACTGCTGAGCGGGACATCAATCCTGCACCGGGCGTTTCTGCGAGCCGGCGCGAAGGCGGAACTCGTGGTTTTTGAGGCCTTGCCGCACGCCTTCTGGTACGACTATCACTTACCTGAAACGAAAGAAGCTCTGAACCTTATGGCAGCATTTTTCGACAAAAAAGTGGGCTGATCGAAATCGCCGCTCCAAGGAATACGCCGGCATCGGGCTTAATAGGGATTACATATTATAGTGAGAGGTTTCGCTTTGGCGCGCGTGTAAAAACATAGAAATCTGGCGAGAGGCCGGTTTTGGCGCGTCACTGCTGCTCGGAAACGGACTCGCCCACCTGTTGTTTGGCATCAGCCCCGCTGATCCAACCAGCTTTGGTGTCACAGTGTGGCGTTGGCTGCTGTCGCCTTCGCCGCCTGTTACCTTCCTGCGCGCTCGTACACGCGAACCGATCCGATGAACGCGCTGCGCGAAAATTGACCGCCCGGGCTTCCGGGTACAGCAGCGTGGGGTGTCGCGGTGGTCCAGCCAATTCGACTTCGGGGCACAGCCAACTGAAAATGACGTTACACCAAGTTGGCCGTTAGCCCAAGTTCGTCAGTAAGCGGGGTAGATTTCGGTTAAGCCTTTTAGAATCAGTTTAGGCGGTAGCCGAGTTTTCACTACATTTCAGGTCGATTTCCAGATGCTCGGGCAACCTGATCCCCACTTGGTGCAGGAGCCCATTCTGTTCTCGACTGGGTTCGGTGATGCGGCGCAAGCGCAGCTCGCGGCCGTCCGTTGTGGGCAGAACGATGTCGGCGCTCTCGAGCGTCGAGAGCAGGGCCAGCGCCCGGGCGGGCGAGAGATCGGACCCGCTTCGCCTTAGCAGATGCTTGAGCGTGACCCACAGCGCGTAACCGAGAAACGCGACCAGGATGTGCACCTTCACCCGAGGTTCGAGTTGATGAAACAGCGGCCGGATCGACAACTCGCTCTTCAGCGCCCGGAAGGCGGCTTCGGCTTCGGTGAGCTGGATGTACTTCGTCCAAAGCTCTTCGGCCGATTCGCCCTCCAGATTGGTGCGCAGCAAATAGGCGCCCTCGCGGGCATCGCGCCATGCCCGCCGCTCTTCGATCAGTTTCCAGTCGACCGTCCTGCGACCCTCTCGTTCGGCGACCGCCAGGGTGTACAGGTCCGCCACCTGAGGATAACGCGCTTGAATCTTTCCCAGCCGCCGCTCGATCTTTGCCCGGTCTTTCAGTTGCCCTTGCTCGACCTGTTCCGTCAGACCTTTCAGCGCCCGCTCCATGCGAGACGAAAAGCGGCGGCG
>JBOGJT010000084.1:0-17256 GCA_050745065.1 Terriglobia bacterium | reverse complement strand
CGTCAAGCATCGCGAGCGTCGCGCTCACGTTATTCTGATAAAACACCGCGGGATTGACGATGGATTCGTCCACCAGCGCCTTGGCAGCAAAATGCATGATGGCATCGATCTTAAACTTCCGGAACGCACCACGCAGCCGCGCCGAATCTGCAATCTCCCCTCGGACGAACGCGGCGCCCGTCGGTACAGCGGTCCGATGCCCGGCGGAAAGGTTGTCGTAAACAACCACCCGGTGTTTCTGCTTGATAAGCTGCCCGGCACAAACACTTCCGACATAACCGGCGCCGCCGGTCACCAGGATGTTCATAGGCGTATCCGCGCTTCCTTCTTTGAGGTCACCGGGGCGCTGCATCCTTCCCGGCTAAAACGACCACAATGGTTTTCATCAGAATCCTGATATCCAGGCCAACGGACCAGCAATCGATGTATTCCAAATCTTTCGCCACCCATACGTCAAAGCGCGGG
The DNA here is from genome assembly GCA_050745065.1 of Terriglobia bacterium. Lineage (GTDB taxonomy): Bacteria > Acidobacteriota > Terriglobia > UBA7540 > UBA7540 > RH2-MAG17b. The sequence continues at coordinate 16,791 of JBOGJT010000084.1, read as the reverse complement.
TCGTTGCGCGCCGTCACTTGCCACCAGCCCGTGATGCCGGCGGGAACGCTCAGGCGCCGCCGCTCACGGTCATCATAGAGCGCCACCTCGCTTGGGGCCTGCGGACGCGGCCCCACCAGGCTCATGTCACCGCGGATCACGTTCCACAACTGCGGAATTTCATCCAGGCTGTATTTCCGCAGAACTCTGCCCACGCGAGTCACTCGGGGGTCGTTGGGTATCTTAACCATCCTTCTTCCGCCCTGGTTAAGATGCACAAGATCATCGAGTTTCGCCTGCGCGTCTTCGACCATGGACCGGAATTTATACAACCTGAAAACCCGCCCCCCTTTTCCCACACGGTCTGCGGAAAAGATGACCGGACCTTCGGAATCTATTTTGATCAGCCCCGCGATGAGGAGACAGAGGGGAAGCGCAACGACGCCGGCTGCGGCGGCGAGTGTCACGTCCAACGCCCGCTTTAGCGCCCGCTGAAGCAGGCCACTTTCAGCCCCGCGGCCAGCGGCCGGAACGAATGGTTGTGAATGCCCGCCCGGCGCGCGCTTAGGAGGACGCATGGCATTTATGGACATATCATCCATGACGGGATCGGATCCGCTCCGTGAGAACACGAACTTTTATTCTAACAGGTTGCTTAAAAACGTCGAAAGCAGGTCATTCTGCGCAGTTGTCATCTGCCTGTGCGCCGCTCACAAAGCGTGTCAAATGGACTTCACCGGCATGGTGACGACGTCCTCGACCGCTGCTACCTCCCGGGTGACGAATGGCTCGCCGTAGCGCACCCCGATCATGAGTCCAAAGTGCCGGGCGAGCGACCCCACGCGCTCCCGCAAATCGGTTTGCGAAGGAAACAAATTCTGCTGATCCTCCTTGGGCGAAAACTGCGAGGAATAGGCGAGGACAGCTTTCAACTTCTTTTCAAACTGCTGTGTGATGTCCACGACGAACGTGGGCACGACGGACGGCACGTACATGGTGGCATAGATGATCTTGTGCGGGCGGAACGGCTTTCCTTCGATCGGCGCCTTGGATAAGCCTGCCAGGAAGCACGCTTCATATCCAATTTGTCCAGTGGTGTAGTGGTCCGGATGGCGGCCCGCCCAGTAAGGCAGGATCACGGTGCGCGGCCGCAGAGCCCGAAGCCTTGCGGCGATTTGCAGCTTGTAGTCGCGCCGGTGCTCGAGCGCCGCGTCGGGAAGGCCGAGGTTTTCGCGATGCACAATGCCCATCACGCGCGCGGCCCGCGCCGATTCCCGGGCGCGCAGGCCGGAGCTTCCCCTCGTGCCGGATTCCCCGGCGGTTAAGTCGAGCAAGCCGACTTTGTAGCCCGCCTGAACCATCTTGATGATCGTCCCGCCGCACGTTAGCTCCGTATCGTCGGGGTGGGCGGTGATGGAGAGTAAATCGACGTTCATATTGTCGCTTTCTGGCGATGCGCTACAAAAGAAGGTCACAAAGTCGACGGCTTGTCACCTCGAGCGCAGCCTCGAAAATGCTCCAAAGCGCGGTGTCTAAGGGCCGTGTGTCAGGGCATGACTTTAGTCGTGTCGGTTCAGCGCGCAACATAAGCCCGGCTTCAGCCGCTGCTGCTCCCGTGCTGCTTCATCACGGGCTAAAGCCCGTTCCCTTTCTTCGGCTCTACGGCATGGCTTCAGCCATGCCCTGACACAAAGCGGCTGGTTCGGAGTGATTTTCATAACCATTCGCGGGCCGAAGGCCCTGAAAGACAGCGAAGGGTCCCTACATTTTCCTTCACTGAAATACGGAGAGGCTTCGCGGAGTTTACCCTCAGCGAAATCCGGAGATTCTTCACGGAGTTTACGGTGAGCCTCTTCGCTTCGCTCAGAGCGATTCGAAGAGGAGCGAATCGGCTCAGAATGACGAGCGAAGGGCTCGGCATGACATCAACGCATGGAGTGCTGCCACACATTTCCCTTACACTTCCGAAATGACGGCGGCCAGAGCCCGCCGTTACAGAACAATCGCGATACGTGTCATCGCGCAGATTGCAAACAACCCCGGATACGCTCAACCTCAGGTTGCCCTCACAACAGCAGCTTGAGGAACACCTTCTCATCCAGCCTGTATTTGAACGCCTTCTGGCCGTTCACGAACCCAACCGGAATTTCTTCCCTGAACTTAGCGAGTGCTTCCGCATCCTCCTGGATGTTCACCTCGCTCCACTGGAACGTGGCGCGTTTTTGCAGCTCCCGCAACTGCTCCCGGACTCGGTCACAAAGACAGCAGCCGGGCTTGGTATAAATGATGACTTGATTTTTTAAGGCCAAGAATGAATTCTAAGCAAGCAAAGCAGAGGGGTCAAGGAAAGCATGGTAAAAACTCGCCAGTGTACGAACATGTTGGATGGGCAAGTCGCGTTGGTGACAGGCGCGGGGAGGCGAATTGGGCGCGAAATCGCGCTCGAGCTGGCGCGTGCCGGGTCGAGAGTGGTGGTGAACTACCACACGTCACGGGCAGAGGCGCTCGATGTCGCCGGGGAAGTCCAGGCGCTTGGAAGCGACTCGCTCGCCGTGCGCGCGGACGTTTCCAAGCCGGCCGAAGTGCGGGCGATGTTCGAGCGTGTGAGGAAGCGCTTCGGCCGTCTCGATCTTCTGGTTAATAACGCCGGAATGTTTTTCCCCGCTCGCTGGGATATGCTGACCGAAAGGCACTGGGACCGAATTCTGGGAGCGAATCTGAAGGGGCCCTTTTTCTGCGCCCAGGCGGCGGCACGGCTGATGATGCGCCAGGGCCGCGGGCAAATCATCAACGTTTCGTCTCTCGGAGGCATCCGGGCGTGGCCCGAATACATGCACTATTGCTCGTCAAAGGCGGGCCTGATCATGCTCACAAAATGCCTGGCCAAAGCGCTTGCGCCGCACATCCTCGTGAACAGCATCGCGCCCGGAACCATTCTTTTTCCCGGTGAAGAGCACGACGCCGCGATGATGAAAATAATCCGCGGCATACCCTTGGAGAAGGGTGGGCGAGCGGCAGATATCGCCGCGTTGGTGGTGTTTCTCGCCACCCGCAACCGGTTTATCACCGGACAGGTGATGGTCGTGGACGGAGGCAAGTCGATCGCGTAAAGCGCCCGGACGAGGCGCGTCCTACAACGCTTCCCGGACGCGGCGTCGCCTAATGTAATAGAGCCAGACGCCGCTCAGAATCATCGCCGGAATCACCGCCAATTGATAGAGCCCGGTGTGCGTGCCGCGCAGGCTTTCCACCGCGATGACGACCGCAAGCGCCATGGGCGACACGGTGATCAAGACGAGTCCCGGCCATCCGCCCGGAACGCGGAAGGGGCGCTCCATCGCAGGCTCATTAACGCGGAGTGCCATGAGCGCGAGGAATTCCAGAAACACCTCAACGGAATAGAGCAGAATATCCAGCACCACCAGCTTCGTGAACGGAAAGACTGCAAAGGCGCCGGCAACGACGCACGCGACGGCCAGCGTGATCGCGGGAACTTTCGCGGGTCCGGAGAGACGGGAGAAGATGCCTGGAAACCATCCATCGCGCGCCATCGCGTAAGGCAGGCGTGAAATGTAAAGCAGCTGGCTGTTGAACATCGCCCAGGCCGAGACCAGTGCCACGGCAGCCACGGCAATTCCAAACCACGCGCCGCCCATCAGACGGGCGATATCCGGCCAGCCCGCAGACTCGCTCCACAGCGCCGGGCTGCTGGTGAAAGAAAGCCCGGCAAGCACGGGAAGCAGGTATGCGGCGGTGATGAGAATCTGACCCGCGCTCAGCGCGAAAGGATAACTGCGCCGCGGGTTCTTCACTTCGCCCGCGAACGTGGAGATATTATCCCAACCGGAATAGTTCCACAGAATCGTGGCGAAACCCAGCGCGAGCAAATGCCCGCTGTGGCCGTGGGTGAAACCTCCGGCCACCGTTGAAGCAGCGGCAGCCCAGGCCCCGGGCCGCCGGAATGCGAGCAGCGTAATGGCCACGAAAGGTCCGAGAACCAGGACCATGCTGAACTCGGAGCTTCGCCCCACCACGCGAATCCCCAGCCAATTGGCGAGAAAACCCGTCGCAATCACCGCCAGCGCCACGCCCCATCGTGTCAGGAACACGCTGAGGTGTCCGGGGCCGGAAAGTCCGAGTGACGGATAAAAATAGCCGAGGTAATCCACGAAGAGCGCCGGGTACAATGCCATATCCACGGCCGTGTAGCAGAGCGTCCACCAGCCTTCCTGAAAACCCCAGAATTCTCCGAGACCCCGGCGCACCCAGACGTAATAGCCGCCCTCTTCGGGGATGGCGCTTGATAGCTCTGCGGCCATCCACGCGATGGGCAGGCACCAGAGAACCGGCGCCGCGAGAATCAGGACCACGGCCCATCCGGCGCCGAGCGCGCCTACGAGTGGTTCGAGGCCGTACGCGCCACCCGAGACGGTGAAGAAAATGACGCTGGTCAACCCGAGGCGGCCAAGCTGCGGTGTGAGAAGCGAAGCACGTTGTTCTGACAATTTTGGCATCGAGTCAATCCCGCGGCGTGCACGCGCAGCGTGCGAACAACGTTCGCCGTAGGGGCGCGGCAAGCAGCGCCCCTACGCCCTAACGACATCGCTGGCGGATCCTTTCACAGCTTCTGACGCCGTGGGCCAGAATATACCGCCCGCCAAGGCGGGATTCAAAACAAATTCTGCAGGCGCTCTAACTCGTCCATAACTGGCATGGACAGGGTAGAATAAGGCTCATGCGAAAGCATTTGATTCTGCTACTCAGCTTCATCGGCCTGTTTGACTCGATTTACTTGTGGTGGGTTTACACGTCGCCCTCGCGCCCCTTAATCTGCCTCGGAACGGGCTGCGACGTGGCGCGCGCGAGCACTTACTCTCACCTGTGGGGATTGCCGCTGCCGCTTTTCGGGGCCGTGATGTACGGCGTGCTAGCTCTTTTGGCGGTTGGAGAAAGTTTGGGCGGTCGGGCGCTGAATCCTCCGATCCGCTACCTCACGCTGGCGGTTTCCGCGGCGGGCTTCGCGGCGTCGCTGGGCCTCACCGGCGTTGAGGCGTTTGTGCTGCACGCGTGGTGCGCCTGGTGCGTGGCGTCGGCGATTATCGTGACGTTGATTTTTTTGCTAGCCATATTCGGGGTGGCCAAGCCGTCTGAGCCGCCCGTGGAAGCGCGCGCCCTAAGCGCCGTACGTGTCCAGTTTGTCCTTTTCATCATTGCGCTCATCGTAGGCATCGCCGCTTTTGTTCACCTTGCGCATTCGGGTGAGCTGGTGCAGCCCAAGGCTGTTTCACCGGCCACGCTTCAGGAGCACCTTGTGCGGCCCGATAGCCACGCTGCAGGAAATCTGCAATCTGCGGTTACGGTAGTGGAGTTTGGCGATTTCGAATGCCCGATGTGCGGCCTGGCGCAGAAGAGCGTCGAAAAAATGCTCGATCAGTACGGGTCGAGAATCCGCTTTGTCTTCCGGCAGTTTCCGGTCGCCAGTCTTCACCCCCAGGCGGAAAAAGCCGCTGAAGCCAGCGAATGCGCCGCCGATCAAGGCAAATTCTGGCAGGCGGAGAGGCTCTTTTATCAAAAGCAGTCCCATCTGAGCCTGAAAGCGCTCGATCGGGATGCCGGGGAGCTCGGGCTGAACGCAAGCGAATTTGACGCGTGTTTGTCGAGCGGGAAAATGAAGGCCCGGGTGCAGCAGGACATCGCAGACGGCCACGCGTTGGGTGTCCAGTTTACCCCCACATTCTTCATAGGGCAGCGGACGATCGTGGGGCTGCCGAATTATAACGACTTGGCCACGATGATCAACGAGGAGTTGGCCCGCGCCGGCGTTCAGTCTCAGTCAGCGAACTCAACCTCCTCGCCATCCGCCGCTGCGCCGCCGGGATCAGGAAACACTCAGAATTCCGCAGCCCCCCCGGCCCCCGTATCAGCTTCGGCCACGGGCAGCGCCAGCCTCGGGGCGGCGAATCCGTTTGGGGGTGGCGCGATCGCCGCTGTGCAAGGCACGGCGTCTCTTGCCTGCAACCCGGATGAAGCCAAACTCGAACAGCCCACGCTGATCGGCACGCCGGAAGCCAGGGCTCTCTTCGAGGGAAGCCCCAATCCGCTCTTTATTGATGTGCGCGAGGCAGACGCTTTTGAAAAATTGCACATCCAAGGAGCCATCAACATTCCCGTCGAAGACATCACACAGAAGTGGAGTACTCTACCGAAGGGAAAGGTGCTGGTGTTCTACGAGGCCGGGGACCGCGGCGGCTCCCCCAATGACGTTTGCGCCTTCAGCCGTGCCGCCGGGCGAGTGATGCTGCAGCACGGATACGACAAGGCAGATGTGAAGGTCTACCAGGACGGATTAAAAGGTTGGCAACAAGCCGGGCTGCCGGTAAGCCGGTAGAAAACGGCCACCAACCGGCGGCAAAGAGAATCTTTATCCCCGTCCGATTGCCGGTGGCGCGTCAACCTAGCCGGCCCGGCAAATACATGCTGAGGAAGCGCTGCGCGAGTATAAATCCGTCTTTGCGCGCCTGAGGGAACTCGTCCGCGCCATTGCTCGGGGGCTCATCCCAGAACTTGTCTTCGTGTTCTACCGCCATGCCTCCGCTGAATCCAGCCTGCAGAAGGACGGTGATGAACCGGGGCCAGTCGATCAGTCCCTGGCCGGGAATGCGATAGCGCCACCAGCCATCTCCTAAAATGCCCACCTGCTGGAGGACCGGCTGGGTGATCTCCGTGTCCTTCGCGTGCACGGCCAGAATGCGATCGCGGAATTCCCACGCCGCCCAATACGGATCGATATACTGCCGCACCAGGTGCGAAGGATCAAACTCCAAACCCAAGCGGTGATTGGGCACCAGGGCGAAAACCTTCGCCCATGCCGCGGGCGCGGTGGCGAAATTCACATCGCACGGGTAATTCTCCCAACCCATGCCGACGCCGAGCTTTTCGCACACAGGCATATACTTTTCATTCACCACCTCTGCCAGCGCCTTTGCCTGATCGTCCATGGAGGCGCCTTGCGTCTCACCGCTGAACGTCCCCACGAACTTGCATCCAAGCCTGTGGCCAAATTCGAGGCAGCGGATGAAAAATGCGTTCGCGCGCCGGCGCTTCGCCGCGTCGGCGTCAATGTGATTCGGTTCCATGCATTCAATGCTGATGATCCGCGCGCCGGTTTGCCGCGCTGTGGACAGAATGGAATCAAGCGCCGCGTCTGTCATATTTGGATTGAAGGTGCGGTCCAGCTTCACCACCACACCTTGATACTTCGCCGAGGCGGCGAACGCCAATTTTTGCGGCGAGTAGCGCGTGATAAGCGCGAGCTGGGGGAATCCCTTCTCGTGGCCGGCCGAAGGAGGTTCAGCGTCCTGCGCGGGCGCCGCTGCAGCCTCTCCCGCCAATCCCATCGTGCCTGCGGACGCGCCCACAGCCGAAGCCCCGCTCGCTTTCAAAAAATCCCTCCGTCCCAGCCTGTATTCGCTCATCGTTCCCTTCCTCCCGTCATGGAAATAGCCGCAGCGCCCGTGGCCATCCGGCTTGCTGCCGGGACCGCGCCCATGCGCATGGGCGCCGGTTTTCCCGGCTCTGGCGCGTTTCGCGGGTGACCTGTAAAAATGGCAGAATACCAGATCGCAGTCAAGGGCGAAACCTATCGTGGCCGTGCCGCCGCATCTTTCGCCGCAACTGACCCGGCGCCGGGCCGGCGCCGAAGCCTGCCAGCGTAACAGATTTCAAGCCGGACGAAGTATAATGTTTGTGCAAGCCACACGGAAAAGCAGCCAGTCGCCTGGCTCTGGCGTCACCCGCAAGGCATGAAAATACCCTGTAGGAACTATGATCCTCGTCATTGACAACTACGATTCCTTCACCTATAACCTCGTGCAATACCTGGGCGAGCTCGGGGCGCAGATCGAAGTTCGCCGCAACGACGAGACGACAACCGAGGAAATCGAGCGCCTCGATCCCGAGCGGATCGTCATCTCCCCCGGCCCGAAGACCCCGGACGAGGCCGGAATCTGCCTCGAGGTCATCCGGCGCTTTTCGGGCCGCAAGCCGATCCTCGGCGTGTGTCTCGGGCACCAGGCGATTGGCCAAGCCTTTGGGGGGAAGGTGATCCGCGCGTCCCAGGTGATGCATGGGAAAACCAGCGCGATCACTCACGACGGAGAAACGATTTTTTCCGGGCTTCCCAATCCGTTTCCCGCGACGCGCTATCACTCGCTGATCGTGGAACGTGAAACGCTTCCCGCCTGCCTGGAAATCTCAGCGACTTCTCCGGACGGCCTGATTATGGGGCTGCGCCACCGGAAATTGCGCGTGGAGGGCGTGCAGTTTCATCCCGAGTCCGTACTCACCGAAGCCGGGAAGGAATTGCTGGGGAATTTTATGCGCTCGTGAGGCAAAAAACATCCATGAGATACACGAGGCAACTTTCATCGCCAGTGAAGGCACTGGGGCAGAACACCGGCCCTGGCCTGTTCTTTGCCGGAGCTATGAGAAAATAACGGAGCCATGGTTTTGTGTGACTCTCTTGAACGCCTGGGGAGACTCGTTCGAACCCTCATAAGTTGGCGAGCCGGCAAGGTGACCATCAGCTTTGCTCTCGCCGCCACATGCGCCGTACTCTTTCTGTCATGGCGGGGGACGCTCCGGGCTTCCCAGCCCGTCGTGGTACCGTCCGCCACCGCGCTCGCGCACTTCAAAACCGGCGAGACGGCCCAGAAGCGGAAGGACTTCGCGCAGGCGGAGAAGGAATACCGCGCGGCGATCGCATTAGCGCCCCACTTTGCCCCGGCCTATCTCAACCTCGGATTGGTCTATCAGGGCGAAGAGCGCTTGGCGGAAGCCACCCGCGTGCTTCGCCAGGCGCTGGATTTGGATCCACAGTTGACGGGCGCGCAGTTTTTCCTGGGAGTCGATGAGTGCGTTCAAGGCGAGGCGAAACTCGCCGTGCCGCATCTCAGAGCAGCCCTGCGGCAGAAGCCGGACCTCCAGGCGGGTTACGCATGGCTAGCGACGGCCCAGAAAATGGATGGAAACCTCCAAGCCGAGGTGCAAACCCTTCGCCGGGGCCTCGACCGCTTTCCGAATAACATTGACCTGATTTATCTCATGGGGCGAGCCTACGAGGCTCTGGGACGAGATTCCGTCGACCGCCTTGAGAAGGCCGATCCCGAATCAACATACGTCCAACAATGGCTCGCCGAGGACTACTCCCAGAGCGGCTATCCGTCGGCTGCGCTGGTTCATCTGCAAGACGCCATCGCGAAGGCGCCCAGCCGCCGCGGACTTCACGTGGAGATGGGAGAGCTTTATCTCGAAGCAGGCAACCTCGACCTGGCGATGAAGCAGTTCAACACCGAGCTCGAACTCAACCCCCACAGCCTTCGCGCTCTTACACGGCAAGGCGAGGCCGAGTTGATTCAGGGACGGGTACGCTTGGCGCTGACCCATCTCACGCAGTCCCTCCGGGTGGACCCTGAGAGAGTGAAAACCATCCTCGGCGTGGGTGCGCCGCTGGCGGATCAAGTCCAGGCGAATCGGCTTCCGCCAAGTCTTGCGGCAAAGCTGGCTGCGGCGGAGAGCCAACTGCAATCCGGCGCGGCTCACGCAGCGCAAGCCGTCGACGTGGCGCGCGCCTTCATTGCGGCGCAGCGGGGCAATCCGTGGAACGCGCGTGCCCTGAATGCTCTTCCCGGCGGCCCGCCCCGAACGCAGGCCGCGTGCAATGATCATCATTTGGCGCAATGGCTGGAGCGGGACCAGTTGAGCGCGGTGGCAGCCTGCGCGGGAAAGTGGAAGAAGCGCAATCTCTCCCCTGCGCTCCGTGTTGAATTGGCGCGCTCACTATACGTCAGCGGAGAGCCGGGCCGGGCCGTCGATATACTTAGCGATTTGCCCCGAACCCCGCTAGCCTCCCCCAGCGCGCTCTATTGGCGGGCCCGGTGTTATAAGAAGCTCGCCGTGACGGCGTACGTGAAGCTCTTCCAAGCAGCCCCGGATTCTTCCCGGGCGCACGAGTTGCTGGGGAATATTGACAGCGCCCGAGGGCAGGACGCGCGGGCGATCAGCGAGTATCAAAAGGCGCTGGCGAAAAACCCGGCGCTGCCCGATCTGCACTACGAAATCGGCCACTTATATTGGAAAGTTTTCAAGGTAGATGAAGCGCGGACCGAGCTCGAGGCGGAGTTGCGCGCTAACCCCCGCCACGTGGGAGCGCTGGTGGACATGGGATCAACCTATCTGTATGAACATCAGCCGGCGAAAGCTCTGACGTATCTCACGCGGGCGGAAAGCCTTGAACCCGCCAATGACACCGCCCACGAATTCCTTGGCGTAGCGTACCTCCAGCTTGGCAAGTACGCGCAGGCGGAAACCGAGCTGCGGAAAGCCTCTCCTTCGGACCACGAGGGCAAGGTGCACTACCAACTGGCGAAGGCGTATCAGGGCCTGGGTGAGAAGGAGAAGGCGAAGCAGGAATTTGCCATCGCTGCGAAGTTGAACCTCGCAGCCAGCCAGAAGAATGAAGAGCGCGTGCAGCAATTGAATGCGGCCGGCGAGGCACTGAAGCAGCCATAACGGTCGCGATGCGGTGAAAACTGCCGCCGCGCCGGCGGCGGCCCCGCCGCTGTCATTCGCGCCGGAGCGGGGATCGCTTGACGCTGAAGTGCTGTTTGCGCCGCCCGTGGATCATGCGAATAAGGAAGATTGCCGCTGCTTTCGCGGCCGCGCTGCTCGGCGTGGGAATCGTGTTTGCCCGGCAGCCTGGGCACTTTCAGCGCGGCCTTCAGGCGCTCGAGCAAAATCAGTTGGAGCGCGCCCTGCAGGAACTGACGCTGGCAGAGCAGGAGCAGCCTTCCGACGCCCGCGTTCATAATTTCCGTGGTATTGTTCTGACGCGGCTGGATAAGCGGGATGAGGCCGCGGCCGAATACGAGGAGGCGATTCAACTCGACCCGAAGCTTGCCGCGGCTTACCGTAATCTCGGATCTCTCGCATTCGCGGCGGGTCACATGGAGCGGGCCAGCGCGACTCTATCGAAGGCGCTCGAACTCGATCCAGGCGACGCTTACGCCCACTACGATCTTGGGCAGGTGGAACTGCACGAAGGGAAATTTCGAGAGGCGTTCCGCGACCTTGACGCTTCCAAATTCCCTTGGCCAGACGATGCGGATTTTCTCCTTCGCGCCGCCGCGGGCTACGCCCATCTCAACCGGCGGGATGACGCATTAAAAACTGCGTCGAGGCTGGAACGTATGCGCTTGACGCCGGCGCAGTCTGTCAGCCTCGGATCGCTGCTGGCGGCGCTGCACGACTACGATAAGTCACTCGCGCTGTTTCAGCGCCTAGAGCAGGAGGACCCCAATGCAACATGGGCTGAGCTTGACTTGGCGCTAGTGGAACAAATGAGCGGCCACGCGCGTGAATCGGCGGCGCGCGCAGCGCACCTGGCGGGCACAAGCTGGGAGGCCGGCGCGATCGAAGGCATTTCCGACGCGCGGCTGGGCAAGCACAATCTCTCGATAAGGGCATTCCGGGAGGCGGCGAAGTTGGAGCCGCAGCAGCCGGAGCGTTGGTTAGACCTGACGCGGGAATTGATGGAAGTCCAGAAATACGGCCCCGCGATTGACGCGGCGCGGGAGGGCCTGGAGTATAACCCGCATTCTTACGCGCTGCGCCTGCGACTGGGCGCGGCCTATTTGAGCGGCGGCCGATACCGGCAGGCCGAGGATGTTTTCCGCGACTTGATCGCGCACAACGATCCATTTCCAACGAGCACCATCGGACTGGCCCAAGCCCTGATGCGCACCGGGCGGACGGGTGAGGCGGCGGCGGCCCTCGAGCAAACCCGGAAGCGGATCGGCGACGATTTTCTGCTTGCCTATTTTCGCGGTATTGCGCTTGAACGCTCGGGAGAGCCACAAAGCGCCGCATCGGCGTTCCGCGACGCCTTGCGATTCGATCCCCGGAATGCCGGTGCGCATCGCTGGCTGGGCGAAGTGGAATTGCAAACCGAGCAAGCGCCGGCGGCGATAGCACAACTCACGGAGAGTCTTAAGCTGAATCCCGCCGACGCGCAGGCACGGCTGCTGCTCAGCCGCGCCTACCGCATGGCGCGCAACCCGCAAGCCGCTACCGCCATCGCACGTGAGGTGCGGCCCGGAGTGGTTCCCGAGACTGAAGGCAGCGAGGCGCAGGATTTCTTCACCCCGCCGTGGCAAATGCCGCCGCGGCAGGCCGATCAACAACGGGCAACTCATGAATGAAACTATCGACTTGCGCAGCGACACGGTGACGCGGCCCACGGCCGCGATGCGCCGCGCGATGGCCGAGGCTGAAGTGGGCGATGACGTTTATGGTGAAGACCCCACGGTGAACAGCCTGCAGGAGCGCGCAGCGGAACTCTTTGGGCGTGAAGCCGGGCTGTTTGTTGCTTCCGGCAGCATGGGCAATCAGGCGGCCATCAAGGTGCACACCAGCCCCGGCCAGGAAGTGATCTGCGAGGAGCGCGCCCACATTTACAGCGTTGAAATGGCCACGATGGCGGCCTTTTCGGGATGCCTCGCGCGCCCGATCCACGGGCCCGACGGCATTCTTACGTGGAACAGGATCGCGCCCCACGTGCGCCCGCGCGCCGAGCTGCGCGCGCGCACCGGTTTAGTCTCGCTCGAAAACACGTCCAACCTGGCGGGCGGATCAGTCTATCCCCCGGAAATCGCGGAAGAAATCTGCACAGAGAGCCACGCCGCCGGTTTGCCGGTGCACCTCGACGGTGCGCGCATCTTCAACGCCGCCGCGGTGCTTGGACGGACGGTGGCGGAGCTAACCCGAGGCTTCGACTCGGTGATGTTCTGTTTCTCCAAGGGCCTCGGCGCGCCGGTGGGATCAATGCTGGTTGGCGGCCGGGCGTTTATTGAAGAAGCGCGCCGCGTGCGTAAAATTCTGGGCGGTGGAATGCGCCAGGTTGGCGTGCTGGCGGCGGCGGCCCGCGTGGCGCTTGAGGAATCACCTCAACGGCTTCATATCGATCACGAAAACGCCTGCTTCCTGGCCGAAGGGCTGGCCGAAATCCCGGGAATGAAGATTGACCCACTGAAGGTGGTCTCCAATATTCTGTTTGTGGATATCAGCGCGACGGGTTTGGATTCGTCCGAGTTGTCACGCCGCCTTGCGGAACACGGCGTGTTAATCAACGGACACGCGCAAAGCATGCGTCTGGTGACGCATTGCGACGTTGACCGCGCCGGCTGCGCACGCGCCCTGCAAGTGCTGCGCGAGATTGCCGGCGGGCGCCCGAAAGCCGTAAGCAGCACGCCGTAGGGGGGTGGATCGAAAAGCAGGCAAGATTGAGAGTTTTCATCTAAACACTTTTTGGAGGCGCGGTCATGGCGCGGCTTTCTTCCCCCATCGAACAAATCAAAGATCACTATTGGGTGGTTGTGGTTGGCTCCGGCTACGGAGCGGCGATTGCGGCGTCGCGCCTGGCACGGGCAGGGCAGCAAGTGTGCGTGCTTGAGCGCGGGAAGGAGTTTCAGCCCGGCGAGTATCCAGACACCGAGCTCCGCGCCGTGGAAGAGATGCAGGCCGCCACGCCGGATGGACACGTGGGATCGAAGACGGGCCTTTACGACTTCAACTTCAACGAAGACATCAACGTTTTCAAGGGCTGCGGCCTGGGCGGCACCTCACTCGTGAATGCCAACGTCGCGCTGCGCGCCGAACCGCGCGTGTTTGATGACGCACGCTGGCCGAAAGCGTTGAAGGCCGATCTCGGCACTCTGATGGAAGAGGGATATGATCGTGCCGAGGAGATGCTGAAACCGTCTCCCTACCCGGACTCGGGTTATCCCGCGCTGCCCAAGCTCGAGGCGCTTGCGCTCTCCGCCAAAAGTATGGGCGCGAAGTTTTACCATCCTCCTATCAACGTCAACTTCACCGTCTCTGGCCCGAACCACGTGGGCGTCGATCAGCGTCCGTGTAATTGCTGCGGCGATTGTGTTACCGGCTGTAACTACGCCGCGAAGAACACCCTCATCATGAATTATCTGCCCGACGCGAAGAACCGCGGCGCCGAAATTTACACGCAGGTGGACGTGCGATGGGTTGAGCCGGACGGTGTCCGCTGGCGGGTGCACTACGAGCCGTTGGGCGTCGGGCGGGAGAAATTCCACGCACCCGAAATGACACTGACGGCCGAGGTGCTGATTCTGGCAGGCGGAACCCTCGGCTCGACTGAGATCCTTCTGCGATCAGCGGCGCACGGGCTCAAGATTTCCGGCCGGGCAGGTGAACGCTTCACGGGAAATGGGGACGTGCTTGGCTTCGCCTACGACACCGATCACACCATCAACGGCGTCGGCTGGGGACATCACAGGCCGGGGGAAATCCCACCCGTAGGCCCGTGCATCACCGGCGTCATCGACATGCGCGGGCAGCCGGAATTGAATGACGGCATGGTGATCGAAGAGGGCTCGCCACCCGGACCCATTGCCGGCTTTCTGCCCGCCGGGCTTTCCGTGGCGTCGGACCTAGTGGGGCGCAAATTTATTCCTTGGTCGCCCGAAGCGATACGCGAGGATTATCAAAAACTGGCGAGTTGGGTGGAGGGTCCATACCACGGGGCCGTCCATAAAACCGAGACCTACCTCGTGATGACGCACGATGACGGGGCGGGCCGCATGGCGCTCGAAAACGATCAGCTACGCATCCACTGGCCCGGCGTGGGTGACCAGCCCATTTTTGACAAGGTCAACGCGACGCTCGAAAAAGCGGCGAAGGCCCTGGGCGGTGAATATCTGATTGACCCGCTCTGGTCCAAGCTGATGCGTAACAACCTGATGAGCGTTCATCCGCTCGGCGGCTGCGTGATGGCCGAGGACGCGGAACACGGAGTGGTGAACCATAAAGGACAGGTGTTCTCGTCCACGCAGGGAGCGGCGGTTTATAACAGCCTCTACGTGATGGACGGCTCGGTGGTCCCGGTCCCGCTTGGCGTGAATCCCTTGCTCACAATTTCCGCCCTGACGGAGCGAGCCGTCGCGCTCGCGGCGCGAGAACGCGGGTGGACGATCGATTACAAGCTGCCGTCGCAACCGCCGCAAATCCCTAATGCGCCGAAGGTCGGCATCGAATTCACCGAGACGATGAGCGGCTATTTTTCCGGCGAAGTCAAAGACGATTACCAGCGCGGCGCCGACGCCGGAAAGGCTTCCAATTCCCCGTTGACGTTTACACTTACGATCGTTTCGGAAGACCTTGAGACCATGCTCGCCGATCCCGGCCACACGGCCCGCATGGTTGGCAGTGTCGTCGCGCCCGTACTTTCACCCCACCCGTTGATGGTGAACAGCGGAAGTTTCAGTCTGTTTGCCGTCGACCCCTCGCAGCCGGGCGCGCGCCGCATGTGGTACAGGATGGCGTTGAACGCGGACAGCGGACGCGTTTACTATTTCGAAGGGTTTAAGCTGATTCACGACGAGCCCGCCTACGATGCGTGGCACGATACGACGACGCTCTACGTTACGGTTTGGGACGGTCCATCTAACGCAAGCCCCGTTCTGGGAAAAGGCATTTTGATCATCCGGCCGCAGGATTTCCTCGATCAGCTGACGACCATGCGAGCGACCAATGCGGCCACGCTCGAGCAACGGCTTGACGCCGAAGGCCGATTCGCCCGCTTCTTTATGGGGGTGCTGGCGCAGAAGTATGGCAGGATTTTCCGGCCGCCGGTGAAGGCATAGCGGGTTGCTGACCAGTGTCTGGGTCTGTCATTCGGAGCGAAGCGAAGAATCTGCTTATCCTTAACCGGCATCTGAAAAGCAGATTCTTCGCTTCGCTCAGAATGACAGACAAAAGAAAACTCGCTAGAATATCTTGCCGAGCTTTTTGAGCTCACCGCCGAGTCCCTTACTGATTTTAACCCCTCCCTTGGTGGCGCCCACGCCAACATTCTTGCCCATTCCTGCAGCGCCTTTGCCCACGGACGTGGCGGCGCCCCCAACGTTGCCCGTTGCCAGATCTGCCGCTCCGCCCGCCACGCCTCCACCCAGTGACGCGGCGCCCTTGGCCGCGCCGATGCCTACATCTTTACCGCCGTTCGCCATTTCCTTCGCGGGCTTTTTGTTGTTCTTCTTTTTGTGAACGGTCCGATGGTTTTGGCCGGCTGCTTGCCCGACCTGCGATTGGGAAGGCGTTGATGCGCTGGGATTCGACTGGCTACGTCCGGGCAGTCCAACGGAAAGCAAAGCTGCGACCGAGCAGATCAATACGATTTTGGTCTTCACGAGGGTACTCCTTATCAGATTGTTCCTGTGGCCCCTGCTGACGTATATGATGCAGTTTCTGCCGTGAAGGTCGTAGGATTGCGACTTACCACGCTACGCCAGGGCATGCTCGCGCCCGCGCGGGCGTTACGTGATCCGTAGTGAAGCTAACCATCGAACACGCAATCTTCGGGTTTCGGGCCACGGTTCCGTCAAAGTCGCGGTTGGCAAAGACGCCCAAGGCAATCTATCCGGCGCTCGCGGAAAGTCCCCTCGCCCGTCCCGCGCCGGCTGGTGAATGCGCCGGCCGCGGTCCACCCTCTCCCCTCGGGAGAGGGTAGGAATCAAGCACCGGACCGCAGCCCTCTCCCCGGGGAGAGGGTGCCCGACGAAGGAGGGCGGGTGAGGGGTCTTTTCCCACTCCGGTCGACTTTGACGGTACCCCTGCATCGCCGGTACGCGACACAGAAATTGGGGGGGTGTAGTGTCTCCGCACACGGCGTTGTAGGCGATCGAACGCGCCGCAGGGCAAGCACGGCCATGGATGCGCCACCACGTA
>JBOGJT010000083.1:0-13066 GCA_050745065.1 Terriglobia bacterium | reverse complement strand
GCATTGCAAGATCGTAAATTCTTGCTATTGTGGCAACAAATTCCGTCCTCTACGCACTCGCCCTCCGTGATCTCTGTGCGCTCGGTGGTAGAGATCTTCACCACGGAGGCCACAGAGACCACGGAGCACAAGTTGCAAAGACGTGCCGCCCACCCAAGTTATGGAGTTCCCGGTGGGACTGCTTTTCGATCGCGGCTTCGCCGCCCTGCGCTGCCCTCTTTGGGCGGGAACCCCTCGATCTCGCGGGTAGTTTTCGAGTAAGGAGAAAACGGCTTGCGCCATTTTGAAGAAGAGCTCGATGAGCTTCGCAAACGGCTGCTGGAAATGAGCGGCTTGGTGGAATCCGCCATTTACCGGAGCGTGCACTCCCTCGTCGAGCGGGACGAAAGCCTGGCCGAGCTGGTCTTCACCACGGAAGCGCGGATCAACCAGATGGAAATCGAAATTGACGAGATGGCGGTGCGATTGCTCGCGCTTGAGCAGCCGGTTGCAACCGACTTGCGCCTGATTACCTCGGCCATCAAAATCAACAACGATCTTGAACGCATGGGCGACCTGGCCTGCAACGTGGCCGAGCGCGCCGTCTGCCTGATGCGAGAGCCCAAGGTCAACGCCCTGATCGATATCCCTTACATGGCGAACCTGGTGGAGTCGATGGTGAGGAAGTGCCTGGACGCGTTCGTCAAAAAGGACGCCGACCTCGCGCGCAGCGTGCTCGTTTCGGACGACGCCGTCGATGACCTGCGGACCGGAATTTATAAAGAGCTGATCCGCTATATGGAGGAAAACCCCGAGCGTATTCACCAGGGTCTGGATTTGATCTTCGTGGCCCGCAACCTGGAGCGCATCGGCGACCACGCCACGAATATCGCCGAGGATGTGCTGTTCCTGGTCGACGGCGTTGACGTGCGCCACCACGCCGAAACGCGTAACTGACGGGGCGCCATCGGCTGAAAGCCCTGGTGATTTGGCATCCCGCGGCGTTCCTTACCGCGAGCGGAGGAGCATCGATTCATGGAGTGGAAGACGGATAGCGAGTTGTTTGACCTGATGCGGAAGCAGCTTTACACGGCCATCGTCGGCGACGTGATGGATGCGCACGAACGGCGGCGGCAGTTCTTGCCGGCCCGGTGCCGGCCGCTCCGCCCGGATATGGTGGTGGCCGGGCGCGCCATGACCGTGCTCGAAGCCGACGTGTTCCATGAACCCGATCCGCCCTTCGGCCTGATGCTCCAGGCGCTGGATGCGCTTCAACCTAACGAGATTTATTGTGCCGCCGGGTGCGGGGCGCGTTTCGCGCTCTGGGGCGAGCTGATGTCCACCGCGGCCCGCGCGCGCGGCGCCACCGGAGCCGTCCTGGCCGGTTACACACGCGATACCCACGGCATCTTCGCGCTCGATTTCCCCGTTTTCTGTTACGGGAGTTATGCCCAGGATCAGCGAGGCCGAGGGCAGGTGATCGCGTTTCGCGTTCCGATTGAGGTGGATGGGGTGGTGGTGCGGCCGGGCGACATTTTGTTTGGCGATATCGATGGCGTTCTCGTCGTGCCAAGAGAAATTGAAGGGGACGTTATCACCGAGGCGCTGGAACGGTCGCGAAAAGAAAAGAAGGCCAAGCAGGAACTGGCCGAGGGAAGACTGGCCGAAGAGGTCTTCCGCAAATACGGGATATTGTAGCTGGACAGAGGCGATAGCTTTTCGCTGAGCGCCGCCAGCCGCGTTTTCAAAGTGTTTTGCGACGGACGCGCGCTGCGGCGCAATTTCGATATCCTCAAGTAAGCCGGCGGAAACATCCGTGCCCTCGCCAGAACGTTCAATGGCATTGAGCCGGACTCCAAACGGAAGCTGCTTATTCGGTTTGTTCCTGTGAAAAACTTTGCCCGCGTCAATTCCATCCAAATCATCGAGCAGCCTCGGTAAGCATAGCTTTGCAAGTCCGCCGAGGTCGCGCTGAACACACGCACTGCGGCATCGAAACGGATTCTTCCGTTGCCTCATCCCTATCGTCTCGATTTACTCCTCAGCATGACCCGCTCTCAGAGCTTTTTATGCGTGGCGTCGGAAGTCGGCAACGTTCCACTCGGCCGGGGCGGCCTCTGGCGGCCGGCATTTCAGCGCTCCCTTCCTTCGTCAGGGCAGGCTTCGAGCGCCGACGCTACAAGTGCCTATCGCTGCCTTATAACGCTCCGCTGAGCAAGCCATTAGCCGCCGCTGCGGGATACCAGCCGCTTTTATCACTTGCTGGATCATAACCGCTTATCTGCGGCGCTCGCGATGCTCGATGTGGGCGCGAGAGGAGAGGGTCGCAACCCGCCGCTCGACGGATCGATTTTCACTCCATAAAATGGCCAGGCCGTTGTGCGTAACGCAAGAAATCGCTTGACAACCCCGGTGAACAATAATATATCGTGCTTGAGTTGCGGACACGGAACGTCCAATCTAACCGGTTAGTATAATGCCAGAACAGCCCTGCCGTTGGGCGCCTCATCAAAGCCACCGGCGGTGGGCGGGTTTAAAGCCGAGGAGGGCACTTGAGAAAACATATTTCGATGTTGCTGGTGGTCCTGTTTGGTGCGGTCCTGACCTGCGTGGCTCAGCAAGCCAGCATTGTGGGAACGGTCACCGACACTTCGGGCGCGGTCATTCCGGGTGCGCACGTTACGGTACAGAATCCGGCGAGGGGGGTCACGCGGCAGCTTGTGACCAATTCGACGGGCGCATACGTTGCGGCCTCGTTGCCGATTGGGACTTATGAGGTTTCCGCGGAGCATTCCGGTTTCCAGCGGCTTGTCCGCTCGGGAATCGTTTTACAGGTGGGCGCAACGCTGCGGGTGGATATGAAGCTGAATGTGGGTGAGGTTACGCAGCAGGTCAGCGTCCGAGGCAACGCTTTGCACGTGCAAACGGAGACGGCGGCCGTATCGAGCGTCATTACCGGGCGCCAGATTCAGAATTTGAACCTGAATGGGCGGAACTTCGTGGCGCTCACGCTGCTGACCCCGGGCGCCTCACCCAACAACAGTCTGGACTTAACCCATGCCCAGACGGGCTCCGATGTGAGCATTTCCTTCAACGGCGGCCGGGACATGCAAAACAATATCGTGATCGACGGCACTCCGGACTCCGATGAGGGTGGGTACCACGGTCAGGATACCTATCCTAGCCTGGACAGCATTGCGGAATTTCGCGTGGTGACTTCCAATTACGGCGCCGACATGGGGAAGATGGGGTCGGCCCAGATAGAAGTGGCCACGAAGTCGGGCACGCGGCAGTTCCACGGCGACGCCTACGAATACGTCCGCAACGACGCCTTTGATGCCAACCCATTTTTCCAGAACCGGGAGATCGCCCCGCCGGGAGGGAACGCTCCGAAGACGCCGCTCAAATGGAACGATTTCGGCTACACCGTAGGCGGACCCGTTTACATTCCGGGGCACTACAACACGAGCAAGTCGAAGACGTTTTTCTTCTGGTCGCAAGAGTGGCACCGGTATAACGAGGGATCGGTCATTAACACAGCCGTTCCGTCCATGCGGATGCGGCAAGGTGATTTCAGCGAGTGTGATTCGGCTTCCGCGAATTTCAATCCAGTAGCGGCCTCCGGCTGTTCCCTGCCGTCGCTGAATGGAGTTTCCTACGACACGGTGCAACAGATGCCCGGGTTCAACGCTCAGGCGTTTACCAATGCCACAGCTCTGCTCAACGGCCTCGTTCCTAATCCCAATAATGGTTTGATTGGCTACATCACGTCGGCGCGCACCACGGCCGATTGGCGGCAGGAATTGCTCCGCGTGGATGAGAATCTCAGCGACAAAACGTCAATGTACTTTCGCGGCATCTATGAGAACCTGAATTCGCTCCAGCCCACCGGCAATCAAGGCGGAGACACCTATGACACGATGCAAACCCCGGATTTCCGAGTCGGTGAAAACGCGGCGTTCCACCTCATTCATACGTTCAACCCCCGTCTGATCAACGACGTGATGGTGGGGGCATGGTCGAACTGGCACTTTTGGACTGCTTCAGTGGGCCACTCGAACGTGGCGGGGTCGATCGACCGTCCGTCAAGTTTCATGATGAACCACCTTTTTGGTGTAAACGACTCAAACCCTTGGCTTCCGGCCGTCTCGCTCAGCGGCGGGGTGCCGTTTTCCTTCACCATGGACCAGGGTCCCAGCCCTTATGAAAATGCCAGCCCGACGTACGCCTTACGAGACGACTTGACGTGGGTCGTAGCCAACCACACGCTGAAATTCGGGTTCTACCTGGAAAAATACGGGAAGAACCAGGACCTGAATACGGGAGTGGACCCGCAGGGCTTCCTGACGTTCAACGCTTCGGGGCCTATCACCTCTGGCAACGCGTTGGCTGATATGTTCCTGGGAAATATCCAGCAGTACACCGAAGCGGCCGTAACGCGCAATGGCGTTCCGGTTGGCGGCTTCGGAAGAGGCTATTGGCGAATGACGGACTTTGAGCCGTACGCCCAGGATGTGTGGAAGGTGTCGCCCCGTCTGACCCTGGACTTGGGCTTGCGCTATTACTTCTGGACGCCCCAACATGACATCCAGAATCCGCCCGTGGACGCCAACTTTATGCCGAACCTTTACAACCCCGCGCTGCAGGCGCAACTCGACGCGGACGGGAACATTATTCCCGGCAGCGGCTTCAATTACACACAGTTTGGAAACGGCCTGGTGAACTGCGGCCGGAATGGAATCCCCTCCGGGTGTACAGTTCTGAGCAAGCTGAACCTTGCGCCCCGCTTCGGGTTTGCCTACGATCCGTCCGGGGCAGGCAAAACCGTAATTCGCGGGGGCTACGGCATCTACTACGGAGACACCAGCGAAAGCGGCGCCGAAGGAATAGGCGGGAATCCACCGCTGGTGCAGAGTCCCTCCGGGTATAACATTCTCGGCTATGACAACATCGTGCCTGGGGCCTTGGGCACCTTCGGCCTTTTTGTCGCCATACCAGCGGCGCAGACCTTTCCCAGCATGCAGCAGTTCAGCCTGGGGGTTCAGCACATGTTTTCCGGCAACAGCCTGCTGAGCGTTTCTTACGTCGGGTCGCAGGGGCGCCACCTCACCACCCTTTACAACCTGAACCAAATCCCGGACGGGGTCGGCGTTCTGAACGCCCCGGCTCTGGCGGGACTTTCCCCGTACTGCGACGGAAGCGGAAACTGTAACGTGCAGCCGCTGCTGATCAATAACATCGTCCCGAATACCTTCTTTGTCCCTTACCGCGGTTATGGCGTGCTCTCCATGAACCCGCTTTCATCCGTCAGCAACTACAATTCGCTTCAGGCGACGATACGCCACAGCTTCAGTCACGGCCTGACGCTGCAGGCCGCCTACACGTGGTCTCACGAAATTGACACCTCAAGCTCGGATGGCTCCGGGTCTGGCGTGGATGACAGCAACCTGAGCCGCTGGCGCGCGACGGGCGACCTCAATCGAGCGCAGATGTTGGTGGCGAATTACGTCTATAGCCTTCCCTTCTTCACCAATTCTACGAATGCCTTCGCCCGCCAGGCGCTGGGAGGATGGAGAATCAGCGGCATCACGACGTTTTACAGCGGTCAACCGATTAACTTTGGCTGCGGCATCAACGGCTTCAGCAGCGGGATCGGAGAGGGCGTGCAATGCAACACCGTGGGTCCGGTGAAAATCAATAAGACCGTTTTCAACGATCCGCAATTCGGACCTACGGCGATGTGGTTTGATCCAAACACCGTCACACAGCCGCTCGAATCCCAACTGTCTGCCAATGGTGAGCCAGGCATGTTTGGCTACATGGGGCGCAATGTGCTCACCGGTCCGGGGCGGAACAACTGGGATATCGCGCTCCTGAAGGATTTCAAGCTACCGTGGATTAAGGGCGAGGGATCCACCCTTCAATTCCGCCTGGAAACCTTCAACACCTTCAATCATACGCAATGGAACAGCGTCAATGTTGGGTGCAGCGGCGTTCCGAACAATGACGGCACTCCCGCCTTTGGACGCCCCTGCGGTGGGTCTCTGTACAATCTGGGCAACGGCGAGGTCAATGGCGCTTGGGACCCGCGGATTATGCAGTTGGCATTGAAGTTCATTTTCTAAGCGGCTACGAAAGAAAGCCAGGCGCGGCGTCATCAAGAGCGGCCGAAAGGATCCCAACCTGAAAATTTGGGACAGCTATATTGACGGCGCGTCGCTCATGACGTTCGCTGCAGGGGCGCTGCTTGCCGCGCTCAACGTCTTTGTGAAAAGGTTTGAGGAACCAAAGTGGGTAGCACGGACCCGCGCTCATCGGGCCTGCGGCTTTGCCGCACCAGGAACAGCAACTGCCGGGGACCCCAAAATGCAGGGAGCGGTGTTACCCGCTTTTCAAGATCGCACACCGGGTCGAGTAGCCCGGCGCCACCGCAATCATGTCAAGCTCCGAGGAGGCGGTATGAAAAGAGCATGCCCGATATTCATCGTTGTTTTCTTGGGTACTTCTCTAGCCTGTCTGGCTCAGCGAGCCAGCATTGTGGGAACGGTCACGGACACTTCGGGCGCGGTAATTCCGGGGGTAAAGGTTACGGTATCCAATTACGCTGAGGGCTTCATTCGGCGTTTGGTGACCAACTCGGTCGGAGCCTACGTGGCCGCGGACGTGCCTATCGGCAACTATTCCATCACCGCACGGGTTGCGGGGTTTCGCAAGCTGGTTCACTCAGGAATCGTATTGCGGGCAGGCGAGACCCTTCGGGTGAACATGAAGATGGAGGTCGGCGAGGTCACCCAGGAGGTCAACATCAGCGGAAACGTGCAGCGCGTGCAGACCGAAACGGCAGAAGTCTCGAACGTCATTACGTCGACGCAGCTCGAGAATTTGAATCTCAACGGACGGCAATTCCTAAGCCTTACCTTGCTTGTTCCGGGCGTCGCTCCCGACAACGGTTTGGACATGACAAATCTGCAATCGGGAGGCGACCTTTTAATGTCTGTGAACGGCGGCCGCAGGCGGTTCAACAATCTCACCGTCAACGGAACGCCGGACATGGGTCAGGGCAGCTACGGAACGCCAACCACTTTTCCCGCCTTGGACAGCATTGCGGAAGTCAGCATTGTGACATCCAACTATGGGGCGGACACGGGCAAATTGGGATCGGCACAGATTCAAGTGGTCACGAAGTCCGGCACCCGGCAGTTTCACGGCGACGCTTTCGAGTACGTTCGCAACGACGCCTTTGACGCCAATCCCTTTTTCCAGAACAGGACCCTTGCTCCGCCCGGAGGAAATGCGCCCAAGTCACCCCTGCATTGGAACGACTACGGCTTCACCATTGGCGGGCCTGTCTACATCCCCCACCACTACAACACGGACAAATCAAAGACCTTTTTCTTCTGGTCGGAAGAATGGCACAAATTTAACGAATCGCAAGTCATCAATGCCCCGGTTCCGTCTCTGCGGCAACGGCAAGGTGATTTCAGCGAATGCGATCCGAATTCAGGCAACTTCAATTCCGTCGTCGCCTCCGGCTGCGCTCTGCCCGTATCGCCTGTTGACGGTAATACGTATGACACGGTGCAGCAGATGCCCGGTTTCAACCCACAAGCCTTCACTAATGCGACCGCTTTGCTCAATGCCTTCATCCCGAATCCCAACAGCGGACCCATTGGCTACATTAAGTCCGCCGCCTCGATCACAGACTGGCGGGAGGACACGATCCGCCTGGACCACCATTTCAGCGAGAAAACCTCAGCCTATTTGAGCTTCAGCCACGACTACGACTTCACCCTGGCGCCGACAGGCGCGAGCGGCAGCGATACCTACGACACCACGTCGGACCCAGGGGAAACTCCGGGGGACCTCATGTCTTTCCACGTCCTCCACACCTTCAGTCCCACCATGATTAACGACTTCATGTTGGGATGGCAATATAACGGACCGCAGACGGAGACAACCGCGGTGGGGCCTGCGTCCATATCGGGCTCATTGACCCGGCCATCGAACTTCGTCATGAACCATATTTTTGCGGTAAATGCTGGGAACCCGCTCCTCCCCGACGTCTCCGTAAGTGGCGGCGTGCCCTTTTCGTTCGTGGGGGGCTTCGGGCCGTTCCCTCGTAACAAATTCGAAGCGGTCTACGTTCTTGGCGATGACGCAACGCGGGTTGTCGGCAGCCACACCCTCAAATTCGGAGTCTATTTCGAGAGGTATCATAAGGACGCTGAGATTCAGACCAGCCTCAGCACGCAAGGTGCTTTGACCTTTAGTCCGTCAGCGTCCAATAGCACAGGCAACGCCCTGGCGGACATGTTCCTCGGGAACATCCAGCAGTACACCGAATCCGTTGTAACCAAAAACGGCGTGCCCGTTCCGGGTTACGGCCGGGCCCGGTGGTGGACGACTGACATTGAGCCTTATTTTCAAGATAACTGGAAGGTAACGCCCAAGTTAAGCCTGAACCTTGGGGTGCGCTATTACTATTACGTGCCTCAGCATGACATTTCGAATCCGCCTGCGGACAACAATTTTCTCTCCAGCCTCTATAATCCTGCTTTGCAAGCTCAGCTCGATATCAATGACAATCTCATCCCCGGCAGCGGCTTCAACTATACCGGGTATGGAAACGGCTTGGTCAATTGCGGCCGGAATGGAATACCCGAAGGTTGCACCAATGTTAGCAAAAAGAACATTGGCCCGCGCTTTGGGTTTGCCTACGATCCGTTCGGGACCGGCAAGACGGTGATTCGCGGAGGTTACGGAATCTATTACGACGCCACCAGCGAAAGCGGCGCGATAGGCCTGGCAGGAAACCCGCCGTCGGCTTTGGCTCCCACGGGGTTCAACATCAGTGGTTACAACAACATTGTCCAGGGCGCCCTGAGCCCGTTCAGCTCGCTGTTTACCGTTCCGCCCAGCGAAACGTATCCCACCGTGCAGCAGTTCAGCTTCGGGGCCCAGCATATGTTCCCCGGTGATAATCTGCTGAGCGTTTCCTATGTGGGTTCGATCGGCCGCCACCTCACTCGGATCCAAAACCAGAACCAGGTTCCGGTTGGGGTGGGCGTCGAGAACGCGCCCGCCCTGGCGAACACCTTCGCCGTCAATGGCCTGACGAACAATCCAAACCCTGTCCAGATGTGCGACGCGTCGGGCAACTGCAATGTCCAAGAAATGCTGGCTAACAACGTGGCCCCGCCCGACTACTTCGTGCCGTATCGAGGCTATACGCAGATTGGTTATAACCCCCTTTCGGCCAACAGCAACTACAACTCGCTTCAAGTGAGTTTCCGCCACGCCCTGGGCCACGGGCTATCCTTCCAATCGGCGTACACGTGGTCTCACGCGCTCGACGATACCTCCGGCGACGGCATTTCGTCGAACGTGGATGATAGCAATCTGCGCCGGTGGTACGGCAACTCCAGGGACAATCGCAGCCAGATGCTGGTGATGAACTATGTCTATAACTCGCCCTTTTTCGCTCACTCGACCAACGCCTTTGCGCGGCAGGTGCTGGGCGGCTGGATCCTGAGTGGCATCACCACGTTTTACA
Source organism: Terriglobia bacterium (assembly GCA_050745065.1). Classification (GTDB taxonomy): domain Bacteria; phylum Acidobacteriota; class Terriglobia; order UBA7540; family UBA7540; genus RH2-MAG17b. Next base: position 3,534 of record JBOGJT010000083.1, on the reverse strand, counting down.
CGGGCACGCCCATCAGCACTTATGGCGTCTGCGGGGTTACGGGCTTCAGCAGCGGGGTGGGAGAAAACGTCCAGTGCAACACAGACGGCCCGCTCAAAATCAAGAAGAGCGTCTTCGACGATCCTCAGTTCGGACCGACGGTAACGTGGTATGACCCGAATGTGCTCATCGAGCCCCAGGCCAGCCAGTTCTCCGCCAACGGCGAGGCCGGGATGTTTGGTTATCTCGGACGCAATGCTCTCACCGGTCCCGGCCGGAACGACTGGGACATTGCGTTGCTGAAGGATTTCAGCGCACCGTGGTTCAACGGAGAGCATTCCACGCTTCAATTTCGTCTGGAAACGTTCAACACTTTCAATCACACGCAATGGAATGGCGTCAGCTTCGCATGCAGCGGGGTTCCCAACAACGACGGCAGTTCCGCCTTTGGACGTCCGTGCGGCGGGACAGTTTATAACCTGGGGAACGGTGAGGTTAACAGCACCTGGTCTCCGCGCGTTGTGCAGTTGGCCTTGAAGTTCATTTTCTAGCGTGAAATTCCCAAAATTCCCCCCTGGATTTGGAGGGGTAGTGGGGCATAAGCCTTTGCCTACAGCCTGTGACATTGCGTGTCATCCGCGTACACGGCGGCAGAATGTGGCCCGCAGCGCAAGCGGCGGGGACACATAAGAAGCGGCCCGAATGGTTCCAGCCCCTTCGCGGGCGGCATCCGTTGACGATTATGCGGCCGATCACCGGGTTGAACTGCATGTAACCCGTCTTTTCCCCCGGCTTGCGCGGTGAGCCAAAAGAAGACGTCTGCCGGGGCAAGCGCGGCGAAAGGCAAGACTCACAACTAAGCGCTTATGTGGTATCGGGCTGACAGAGCGGCGAGGCAAGGACACCCTTCACCCCTAAAAGTTCCGTCCGAATCCAGGCGGAGAATCGCGTAATCGGTGTGACAATTCGACAAAATAAAGGGAGAGAATAATGAAAAAATGTCTCATGGGTTTGATCCTTGCGGGTCTGTTTCCCGCGCTCGCGGCTAGTTCCGGACCTTCCCCGCTCAAGCTGGTGCGAACGCTTCCGTTGGTTGGTGTTCACGGCAACTTCGACCATCTTGCGGTTGACTTGGCCGGTCATCGGCTGTTTGTGGCCGCCGAGCACCAGCCCGCCGTTGAAGTGCTCGACCTTCGCACCGGCAAGCGGTTGGCAGAGATTCGAGGCTTCAAGAAGCCACACGCGATTTTTTTCTTCCCGCGGCGAAATGAGCTGTTCGTCACCGACGGCGGCGACGGGACGGTCAAAGTTTTCCAGGCGAACACCTACCGGCTCCTCCAGACGATCAAGCTGCAAATCGACGCCGATTCCGGCTATTACGACCCCGCCAGCGGCCGCCTCTTCGTGGTGAATGGAGGGAGTAACGCGGGCGAATCTTACTCCTTCGTCAGCGTCATTGACACGCGGACTCACTCGGTCGCGAAAAACATCAAGGTTCCCGATAACGGCCCAGAGGCTGTGCGGCTGGGTGAAAATAATCGGCTCTATATAAACCTGAACGGGGATAATCAAGTCGGCGTACTCGACGTAGTGAGCGGCAAGCTCGTGGCTCGATGGGGGTTGGACGGCGCCACCGACAACGTACCCATGGATATCGATCGAATGGATCACCGGCTGTTTGTGGTGACGCGAAGTCCGGCGAAGCTGTTCGTGCTGGACACGCAGACAGGGAAAGTCGTCGCCAGCTTGAATTGCGCCGGCGACGCGGATGACATGGTCTATGACGCAGCCCATAAGCTTATTCTGGTGTCCTGCGGCGCTGGAGTCATCTGTGTTTACCGCCAGACGGACCCAGACCATTATTCGCTGGCAGCTAAAGTGCCGTCCGGACCGAGGGGCAAAACCTCGCTATGGGTCCCTTCCCTTCATCGCTATTACGTGGCGGTTCCAGCGCGGGGCGGAAAGAGCGCCCGCATTCTCGTCTATCAGGGTTTGTGACAAAATCCGGAAATTACTGGATAATGCTGATGAGCGCCGGGCTTGAGCGGCGGTGCGCCGAAAAACCGGCGGCCAGAGGCCGCCGCTACAACGTTCGGACTCACGATTCTGATTAGAAAACGCAGCGCCGTGGGGGCCTATACGTGCGCGGAGGGTTATTAAATGAAAGCATCAACAACAAGGGCGATTCTGACCGACAGCCAGTTCTGGGTTCCCTTCGTTGTGCTCGTGCTGGGAATCATCCTGCTGAGCTTCCTTCACTGACTGAGAGCCCGATCTGACCAAAACAACGAAAACATCTGCTAAAGTCTCCGCCCGATCCATGCACGGGTTGGGTGTAGCGTGCGGAATTGCGGCCGGAGCGTGGCTTGGAGGGGCGGAAGCGCCGACCAAACTCGTCACGGCAGGGTTCTCGCCGTTCATTATTTCTCTTTGCATGGTGGGCGGAGTCTTCGTCGCGCGTTGGACGCTTCCCACCGTCCTGAAGGGCACAAATTATGTATTCCAAGACCTGCGCGAGAGAGCGCACCTGCTGGTCTGGGCGGTCTTAGCAGGGGCGCTGTGGGCTGTCGCCAACACGTTGACCGTTTTTGCGATCCGCGATGTGGGTCTTTCGATCGCGTTCCCGCTCTGGAATACAAACTGCCTCGTGGGACTACTGTGGGGCTGGCTCTTTTTCCGTGAGCTGCGGGGCGCGGGGTCCAGAACCTGGATGAAAGTCGTGGGCGGCGCGGTGGCAATTGTCATCGCCGCCATTCTGATTGCCCTGGCGTCCACCCACGAGGCCGCGGCGGCTCACCGCTTCGTTCCCGGCATCCTCGCAGCGCTGGGCGCAAGCGTGATGTGGGGGACGATGTATATTCCGTATCGGAAGGCCTATTTGAGCGGCATGAACCCGCTCTCTTTCGTTACGATTTTTACGGTGGGAGAATTGGGCACGATGGCCGTGCTCGCCTTCACGTTTCTGGGAGGAGCCGGACCGTTGTTCGGCGCGCTCAAGGTGGTGCGTCCGGCGATTTTCTGGCTATTTCTGGGTGGGTTCTGCTGGGTGGTGGGCGATCTGTTTCAGCAGTACGCAACAAAATATATCGGCATCGGCCGCGCCATACCGCTTTCGAACACCAACCAGCTCTGGGGTCTTGTCTGGGCGGCGCTGGTTTTCGGCGAGCTTGCCGGCATGGGAGGATCAACCAAGGCCCTCGTCATCGCCGGCTCGCTCATCATGATTTTAGGCGCGGTGGCGATCAGCACGGCCATTGCGCCCGAATCCGAGCAGGCCGCTTGTTCAGAAGCCATCGAGCGAGAATGCACGAGATACGGGCTCGATCTGGAACGGGCGATGTCCGCCCAACTGGGCGAAGACCCCCTGACACCCGAAAAGGCGCCGCGCCGATGGTGGGATGCCCTGATCGTGGCGGGGGCGGTGGGAGTCTTTATTTGGCTCGCGCGCGGCACCAAACTTCCTCCAATCAAGATGAACGCTTCATGGACAGAGGTGCTTATGCTCTCCATGCTGGTGTTGCTCGTTGCGGGTGGCTGGCTGCTATGGAAGCGCAC
>JBOGJT010000082.1:0-4512 GCA_050745065.1 Terriglobia bacterium | reverse complement strand
TGGTTAAAGCTCTCGAAGAAAAGGGCATCGGGCGGCCTTCCACGTACGCCAGCATCATGTCCGTTATTCAGAACCGCGCTTATGTGGAGAAGCTGCAAGGGCGGTTTTATCCCACCGAGCTCGGAATGGTAACCAGCGACCTGCTGGTGAAGAACTTCAGCGAAATCTTTGACGTGGCCTACACCGCGCGCATGGAGGAAGAGCTCGATGAAGTCGAGGAAGGAAAGCTCAAGTGGACCGAGGCCCTCGACGAGTTCTACCGGAAGTTTAAAAAGGAGCTTAGCGCCGCGGAGCGCGACATGGTGGACCTCAAGGGCGAAGGTATCCCCACCGACGTGAAGTGCGAGAAGTGCGGCAAGCCCATGGTGATCCGCCTGGGCCGCAACGGCCAGTTCCTCGCCTGCACGGGCTACCCCGATTGCGACGGCACGCGCGACCTCACCCCCGAGCTGCAGGCGCAGTATGGAGGCGGCGGAGCGGCCACCCCTGAGGTCCCGGAGCAAGCCTGCGAGAAGTGCGGCAAGCCCATGGCCGTGAAGCGCGGCCGCTTTGGGTTTTTCCTCGCCTGCACCGGTTATCCGGAGTGCCGCAACACGAAGAAGATCGTAATGGGCGAAGGCAAAGTCACAACCGTTCAGGACGTTCTGCTCGAGGAAAAATGCCCGGAATGCGGTTCGCAGCTCATGGTGAAGCACGGCCGCTACGGGCAGTTTACCGCCTGCAGTAATTATCCCACCTGCAAGTTTGTGAAACGCCAGACGCTCGGCATTCCCTGCCCGGAAAAGAATTGCACGGGTGAGATTGTGGTACGGCGGTCGAAGCGCGGCCGCACGTTCTATGGCTGCAGCCGCTACCCCGATTGCAAGTTTACCGCCTGGGATAAACCCGTCGCCGAAGCTTGCCCCAATTGCGGATCACCCATCCTGCTGGAGAAAAATACCAAAAAGTCCGGCCCCCTCCGCTACTGCCCCAACGAAGAGTGCAAATACGAACACGCCGTCGCGTGAGCGGTCGCCGAACCGCCCCCGAATTTGCAGCTCGAACTGCGACTGGCAGTCAAAAAATGAGGAAGCGCCCGGCTCAAACTGCTTGACGGGAGGTTGCCTCTGCCATATTGTGATTCCTGAACATTTCGTAGTTTGGCCTGAGGCGCCGCGAGGGTTCTCAGCGTTTGCCGGCTTCCGCATCAAGTGGTACGGCCGCCGCCTATTGAAGCCTGAATCGACCGCTCAGAGTTGCCAGCGAGGAGGCCGTCATGAACAGTCATTCAACGCCCGGCTTTAAAGCTTTGGTCCTACGGGTTCTCCTCTTCGGTGCGCCGTTGCTGTTGATCACGATAAGTGCATTCGGACAGCAAGCCATCCTCGGCACAGTCACGGACGCGAGCGGCGCAGTCGTTCCCGGCGCTAAAGTGACGCTCATCAATTCAGCGACCGGTGTGAAACTGAATGCCGCGACGAGCGCGTCAGGCAGTTACCAATTTCCCGACATCGCCATCGGACTCTATGAAGTTACCGTCGCCAAGACGGGGTTTAAGACGGCGGTGGCGGCGAACGTGCGGGTGGTCGTGGATGCGCGGCAGGAAGTCGATCTGGTACTGCAATTGGGCGAGACATCCCAAAAGATAACGGTTACCGGAGCGGCCCCGCTCATCGAGACCGGGACCACCTCTCACGGCCAGGTCATCAACGAGCAACAAATCCTTCAGCTTCCTTTGAACGATCGCGATCCGGCGCGCCTTGTGCTGCTCTCTTCCGGCGCGGTTCTTTCCGCCGAGAACAATGGCGACCTGGCTTCTGGAGCGCGAGAGGGAGCCTTCAATATCAACGGGCTTCGAAGTGACTACAACAACTACGTCCTCGATGGCCTGGACAACAATGAGATGGGCACCAGCAACCAGGGATTTTCCTATCAGGTGGTGCAGCTTTCCCCAGATGCCCTGCAGGAATTCAAGGTGGAAACCAACAACTTCAACGCTCAGTACGGCCGCGCTGGCGGCGCCGTGATTACGGAGGTCTCGAAAAGCGGCACCAACCAGTTCCGGGGAAACCTTTGGGAATTCAACCGCAACGCCGCCTTCGGCGCAGCTGGCTTTTTCGCGAAGCCGGGTGCGAAGCCCCAGCTCAACCGAAATCAGTTTGGAGGAACTTTCGGAGGCCCAATTATTCATGACCGCACGTTCTTCTTCCTTGATGCTGAGGTCTTCAGGCAGGTGACGAGCACCACCAATTTCGCCACCATTCCGACCATGGACGACCGGCTCGGCATTTTCAGCGTGCCGGTAAGGAATCCCCTCACGGGAGAGACCTTCCCGGCAAATACTGCGATCTCCGCGAGCGCCATGAGCCCCTTTGCCCAAAAGATGCTCTCCTTCCTTCCCGCGCCGAATGCGGGAAGCGGCGGCAGAGCTGATAACTGGCAAACGCTTGCCCGGAATTATGAAATGATCCATCACGAAGACCTAAGAATCGATCATCGCCAGACCGATAAGCTGACGCTCTTCGCGCGGCTCAGTAACCGGCGCGCTTTGCTATTTGCGGGTCCCGCCATCCCGGGCCTTGCGGGCGGCAACAGCAACGGGTTCGTCCACGTATTCAACAAAGAGCTGGCGACGGGAGCAACGTGGATCATGAGCCCCACCTCGTTGCTGGACTTCCGATTTGGAATCGACACGACGCAAGGCGGCAAGGTTCCCGTGGATACAGGCGGGCCGAGCATGTTGCAACTTTACGGGATTACCGGACTGCCGACCAGCCCCATCGTCACTGGAGGCACGACGGCGCAAAACATCTCAGGATTCAGCCAACTGGGCAGGCAGCCAACGAATCCCCAGTTCCAAAATCCATTTCTATACGATCCCAAGGTGGATTACACCCTAATCCACGGCTCTCACACCATCCAGGCGGGGTATGAATTCCAGGGAATTCACACCCAGGTGGCGGACCTGAACACCATCTACGGCGAAGATACTTACAGCGGACAATTCAGCAAGCCGGCCGGCGGGACGGGGCCCTCAGCAACTTATAATTTCGCGGATTTCCTCTTCGGCTTGAGAAATCAATACCAGCTCGAAACGTTTTATATCCCTCAAATGCGCCAGAGGATGGAGTTTGCTTACGTTGAAGACGCGTGGAAAGCACGGCGAAACCTCACGGTGAATCTTGGCCTGCGCTACGAGTACGCAACCCCAATGTGGGAAGCCAACAACAAACTAAGCAACTTCGACCCCGCAACAAATAGCATCGTTCTGGCCAAGTCAGGCTCCATGTTTGACCGGTCCACGATTCATCCGGACTACCACGATTTTGGGCCTCGGATTGGAATGGTGTACGCTTTCAATCCGAGAACTGTCGTCCGATCGAGTTACGGCATCTTCTACAGTCATCAGGAGCGGGTAGGCTCCGGGAATATCCTCGCCATCAACGGTCCCCAAATTGTGCAGGCCACAATCGTCCAGGCACCGGGCCAGCCCGGGTTCCTGACCACCGACCAGGGCTACCCTCCCAATCTCACCGCTCCCAGCAGCTTCACCCCCGCCACGTCCACCATGGAGGCGCTCGACATGCACACGCGCGCTCCAATGGTCCAGCAATGGTTTTTCGGCGTCGAGCGCCAGTTGAATCGGAATACCTTCTTTGACGTCTCTTACGTGGGAAATCACGCGGTGAGGCTTTTGATGTTTGTGGACATGAATCAAGCCAAGCCCAATCCGCCCGGCGAGAATATCCCGCTCAACGACCGGCGCTTTTTATATCCCGGATTCTCGGCCGTCTCGGCAGGGTTGCCGGTGGGCTTATCGAATTACAGCGCTCTGCAAGCCAAGTTCGAGCATCGCTGGGCGCGAGGCTTATATTTCCTCGACTCCTTTACCTGGTCGCACGCGATTGACAACAGCACTCTGGCTCTCGAGAACCCCGATAACACAACGGCAAAACCCCAAAACTATTTCGACCCTGCCGCCGAGTATTCGTCTTCGATTTACAACATGCCCTTAACTAACAGCGCCAGCGTAGTTTGGGATCTTCCCTTCGGCCGAGGACGCCGCTTCGCCAGCCACATGAGCCCGTGGGCTGACGGCGCCCTTGGAGGATGGGAGTTCAGCCTGATCGCCAGCGCCCACAGCGGTCAACCGGTTAATTTGAGCTACGATCCCTCCGCCGCATTCCAGGTGAGCGCGAGTTTGCCCTCGTGGCTCGGCGGCGTACAGATGCGCCCGAACATTACCGGGCCGGTTCAAGGCGGAAGCCCCCAGATCACGAGCTACTTCTTAAAACAGAATATTCAAATTCCAACCGATCCCAGCGAGCCGTTCGGCAACGCGGGCCGGAACATCGGCGTGTCGCCAGGTTACAGCGATTTTGACTTCGGAATCTTTAAAGACTTCTTGCTTCCCTACCGGGAAATGCACGTGCAATTCCGGGCGGAATTTTTCAATGGGTTCAACAATACGAACCTCGCGGCGCCCAACGGCGATGTTTCGAGCGCGGCATTTGGAACGATTAGCAGCGCCTT
>JBOGJT010000081.1:0-3973 GCA_050745065.1 Terriglobia bacterium | reverse complement strand
CGGGCGCACATCGTGCCGGAACCTCGTTCCAAATCGGGAATTATCGTTTCAAGTTGGAACTTATTACCGGATGAAACGAGGCTTCAAATGCGTTCGCGGCTAAATGTTGTTGCATACGCCGTTATATGCGTCTCAGCAGATTCCCAGGCCTTGAAGTCTCTCCGCTGGAGGTTCAAGCGCCGATCCCGCCAGCGCGTCGCACTTCCGGGTTTACGGTAGCGCCGCCAATTCCTGTATCATGGTGGGTTGGAATTACGCTCCCGTTGAGCGCGACGCGAGCCTGGAGGTTTGCCCTTGCATCAGTCTGCGAAAGTATCCGAGCGTGGGGTCGGGAGAGGCGCCGCCACGGCCGTAATCATCATCATTTTGATCTTGATATCCCTGGGCTACGGGTTTTCCCGTAACCCTGCGCCATCCATCAAACCGGTGCAGCCTATCCTGGGTATCGGCCTCAGCCGGAACGTGGAGTTTACCGTGCACGATCCCAGCCACCGGATCACTCGCGTTGGCATCGAGGTTGGCCAGAACGGGAAATGGTTTAAGGCGTCCACGATCGTCACACCCGTCACGGGCGGCGGGAAAGGATCAACAGTGGAAGCCAGCGCGGAGGTCGGACGCCGCGGCGTTCCACAACTCCGCGATGGACGCGCGACGATTCGCGTCATGGCTCACAACAATTCTTGGGGAAGGTTCTTCCGCGGAGGTCTGGGCGTTCTTTCGCTCAACGTGCCCGTACGGTTCATGCCTCCGCAAGTCGAAGTCGTCACCACGCAGCATTACATCGACCTGGGCGGTTGTGACATGGTTGTGTTCAACGTTTCGCCCGGAACCGTGAAATCAGGAGTCGAGGTCGGAAGCTACTTTTTCCCCAGCTTTCCCGTGAGCGATGCGAAGCCGCAGACGCGGCTGGCCATCTTTGCGTTTCCCTACGATGTTACCGTGGATACCCCAGCGCACATCGTGGCCTTTGATGATGCAGGTAATCGAACGATTGCCAGCTTCACCTACAAGGTGTTTCCTGAAGTGTTCAAGAACAGCACCATCAACGTGGACGACGCTTACATGCAGCGCGTGGTGCCCCCGATTCTGAGTCAGACCACGGCCATTCAGGATCAGGGAAGCCTGGTGAAGAATTACGTCGAGATCAACCGCGACCTGCGCAAGATCGACAAGCAGCGGCTGATTCAATTCGGCAAAGAAACAACCCCAAAGTTTATGTGGAGCCAGCCCTTCTTGCGGCTGCCCAATACCAAGCTCGAAGCTAATTTCGCCGACCACCGGACGTATATTTACAAGGGCCAGGTGATCGATCACGAGGTGCACCTGGGTTACGACCTCGCTTCGGTGGAGCATTCACCCGTCGAGGCGGCAAACGACGGATTGGTGATCTACGCGGGTTGGTTTGATATTTTCGGCAACGCGGTGATCATCGACCACGGGTGCGGCCTGCAGACACTTTATGGTCATATGGCATCTTTCAAGGTGAAGGCGGGTGAGCTTGTTAAGCGCGGGCAGCTCATCGGATACAGTGATTCAACGGGCCTGGCGGGTGGGGATCACGTGCACTTCGGCGTTTACCTGGACGGGATTCCGGTGGTCCCGAAAGAGTGGTGGGACCCGCATTGGATTCACGACCGCATTATGGTGAAGCTGCAGCAATACCAATAGCGGAGTGATTGCCCAACGAAAGTACAGATCGTAGGGGCGCAGCGTGCTCTTGGCGACGGATCTCCAATCCAGCTATCGTAGACGCGCAAGCGCCGCTGCCGGCGAGCTACTCCTCCTCCTCTTCCTTCCCATGCCCGGCGGCCTTCGCAGCGGAAATAGTCTTCTCCGCATTCTGCGGCGGAACGTAATCGTAGTGTGAATATTCCATGGAATACGTGCCGCGTCCTTGCGTCATGGAAGTGAGGTCCGAAGCATAGGCGAGCATCTCCGCAAGGGGCGCCTGAGCCTTGATGATCGTTGAGCCGCCGTTTGAGTCCATGCCCTGAATCCTGCCTCGCCGCCCGTTGAGGTTGCCCATGATGTCGCCTGAATACGCTTCAGGGACCGTAATCTCCACGTTCATGATGGGTTCGATCAAACACGGCTTAGCCTGCGCCATGCTAGCCTTAAAAGCTTTCGACCCGGCCAGCTTAAAGGCCATTTCAGACGAATCGACGTCGTGATAGGAGCCGTCGAATACGCTGACGCGGAAGTCCACCACCGGGAAGCCCGCGAGATAACCCCTTGCAGCAGCGTCCACAATGCCTTTTTCGACCGCCGGGATGAAATTCCTCGGGATCGAGCCGCCGAAGATGTCATTGACAAACTCGAAGCCGGCCCCGCGCGCAAGGGGCTCCATTTTAATCCAGCAATCGCCATACTGCCCGTGGCCGCCCGTTTGCTTCTTGTGCTTGCCCTGCGCCTCTGCCTTGGCCCGGATCGTTTCCCGGTACGGAATTTTCGGCGCCTTCAGCGTCACTTCAACGTTAAAGCGTTTCTTGAGCTTCGCCACCACCACTTCAACGTGCTGCTGGCCCGAACCGGCGAGCAGAAACTCGTTGGTTTGCGGATCGCGCGAGAAGCGCAGCAGAAGATCCTCCTCCAGCATGCGATGAATGGCGGTGGAAAGCTTCTCTTCGTCGTTGCGTGATTTCGGCTCGATGGCGAAGGAAATCGCGGGCTCGGGGAGATTCGGCCGGGGATAGAGCACCGGCGACGCCTTGTCGCCGAGAGTATCTCCGGTGAGCGTGTCTTTGAGCTTTGCGACGGCGCCAAGATCGCCGGCGCGCAGCTCGCCCACCGGCGTCTGCGTCTTTCCCTGGATCACGGCGATGTGTGAAAACTTTTCCGTTCCGCCGCGGTTAAAGTTCGTTATGCTTGCGTCATTTTTCAGTACGCCGGAAAGCACCTTAAAATAGCTCACGCGCCCGGCAAAAGGATCCGCCAGAGTCTTAAACACATAGGCGGCAAGCGGCTGGTCGGCGGCCATCTTGCGCTTCACTATCGAGTCCCCCGCCGCGGCCTTGCCCTCCCACTCGCCCGTGTCGGCGGGCGAAGGAAGATAGGTCGTGATCAGGCTCAGCAGCGCCTCAGAGCCGACGTTGGGCAGCGCGGCACATACCGCGACGGGAACAATTCGCCGCCGCAGGATCGCTTCTTTCAATCCAGGAACGAGATCGTCCAGGGGGATCGTCCCCTTTTCGAAAAATTCCTCCAGGAGCGCGTCATTCCCTTCCGCTACCATTTCCACCAGCGCCTCATGCGCGCTGATGGCGGCGCCTCCGAGCTCGCCGGGAATATCCGATTCTTTTGCCCTGCCGCTGCCGTCTGCGTCGTACGCATACGCCTTCATCTTTACCAGATCAATGACGCCGTGAAAGCCCTTTTCCTCCCCCCAAGGCAGTTGCACCGGGATGACCGCGCGTCCGAACTTTTCCTTCAGCGCGCTGAGCACGCGTTCAAAACTCGCGCGCTCGCGGTCCATCTGATTCACCACCAAGGCGCGCGGCAGGCGGTATTTCTCGCAGAAGCTCCACGTCTTTTCCGTCTGCACTTCGACGCCCGAAACGGCGTGCACGAGCAGAAGCGCGGAGTCCGCCGCCGCCATGGCCGCTTCGGTCTCGTGCAGGAAAATGTTGAAGCCGGGCGTGTCAATAAAATTGATTTTGTACCTTTCCCACTCGGCGTAAGCGGGCGACGCGCTGATGGAGAATTTCCGCTGGATTTCCTCCTCGTCGTAATCCGTGATGGAAGAGCCGTCGTCAACGCGCCCCAGACGGTTGACCATGCCTGCGGTAAAAAGCAGTGAAGAGATGAGTTGGGTCTTTCCGGTATGACCGTGTCCAACCAATACAACGTTGCGGATGTTTTCTCCCTCGTAGGTTTTCAACGCCAGCTCCTTCGACCGGTGACAGGTTCCCGCACAGAACGGGTCTTGAAGAGACACGAATCCTAACACAACCGCTTGGCGCGGTTCAACGTCAGG
>JBOGJT010000080.1:0-4110 GCA_050745065.1 Terriglobia bacterium | reverse complement strand
GGCGTGAGCCGGGGCTTGGCGGGAGACTACCCATCCGGCTATGAAGATGAGGAGCGGTCTTACACGCCCGCGTGGCAGGAAAAGTTCACCGGAGTAGCCCGGAACACGGTGATTCAACTGGCGCGGGAGTTTGCGGTAACGGCTGAGAAGACGAGGGGTAAATGCACCATCATCGTGGGCTCGGGCGTGAACCACTGGTATCATGCCAACCTGAATTACCGCACCGGAATTACGGCTTTGATCCTGTGTGGATGTGTCGGGGTGAACGGCGGCGGGCTGAATCACTATACGGGCCAGGAAAAGCTGGCGCCGGCGGCCGCCTGGACGACGCTGGCCATGGCGCTCGACTGGACGCGGCCGCCGCGGCTGCAAAACGGCCCCTCGTTTCACTACGTGCACAGCGATCAGTGGCGCTATGAAGGAGCCTTCCCGGATTACCATCCCGCCAGCGGGCATTTCGCCGCGGAGCACTTCATGGATTTACAGGCCGCTGCCGTGCGCATGGGCTGGCTGCCCTTTTACCCTCAGTTCAACAGGAATCCGATTGAGCTGGTGCAGGAGGCGGAAAGCACGGGAGCCCGCAGCAAGGAGGAAGTTGCAACCTGGCTTATCGATCAATTGCGCGGCGGGAAGCTTCGTTTCTCGGTGGAGGATCCGGACGCGCCGGAGAACTGGCCTCGGGTGTGGCTGATCTGGAGAGCCAACGCGCTACACTCAAGCGCCAAAGGCCAGGAATATTTCTTCCGGCACTATCTGGGGACCCACGACAACGCGATCGGCGATGAGGCGGGTAAAGATTGTGCTAAGGACGTGGTGTGGCGCGAAGCGCCGGCGCAGGGGAAGATGGACCTTGTCGTCGATTTGAATTTCCGCATGGATACCTCGGCGCTGTATTCGGATGTGATCTTGGCGTCGGCAAGCTGGTATGAAAAGGATGACCTGAATTCCACCGATCTCCACTCGTACATTCATCCGCTCGGCGCCGCAGTGCCTCCTTGCTGGGAATCGCGCACCGATTGGGACATCTTTCGCGGCCTGGCGGAGAAGACGAGCGAGCTGGCGCGCGATCATTTTCCGGTGCCCTTCCGGGAGATCGTCGCTACGCCGCTGCTGCACGACACGCCGGATGAAATCGCGCAGGCCGAGGTCAGGGACTGGTCGAAAGGCGAATGCGATCCCGTGCCGGGCAAGACCATGCCCCACCTTCAGGTCGTGGAACGGGACTACGTGAACCTGTTCCACCGCTTCAACTCGCTCGGTCCGGGTATTAAAGAACACGGCGTGGAAGACCACGGCGTCGAAATCCCGATTGGAGAGCTTTACGATGAGTTTGCGAAGATGGTTCCTTCCTATGAATGGGATGGGCGGAAGTATCCTTCCCTGGTTGAGGGTGTGAATGCGGCCAATGCGGTGCTCTTTTTCGCTCCGGAAACCAATGGTGAAGTCTCCTACCGGGGTTTTAAGGAGAAGGAGCGCCAGGTGGGGCTCCCGCTGGCGGATCTCGCTGAAGGCGAGCGCGGCATCCGGTACGACCACAGCCAATTGGTGCAGCAGCCGCGCCGCATCCTCACGAGTCCTTGCTGGAGCGGGATTCTAAACAACGGCCGGGCCTACAGCGGCTACGTGATGAACGTCGAGCGGCTGGTTCCCTGGCGCACGCTGAGCGGCCGCCAGCATTTTTATCTTGACCATGAAGCCTATCGCGCTTTCAGGGAATCGTTCCCCACGTTTAAGCCGCGTATCAGCGTCGAAGAAACGCTGAACATCGCGAAGAGCGCCCGCGCGCCGAATTCGTTGGTTCTCGCGTGTATCACACCCCACGGCAAATGGCACATTCATTCCACCTACTACGACGATCTTCGCATGCTGACGCTTTCGCGGGGCGTCGAGCCGTTCTGGCTGAACGACAAGGACGCTGCGGAAATTGGCGTTCAAGACAACGAATGGGTGGAGGCTTATAACGACAACGGCGTGATCGTCACGCGCGCCGTGGTGAGCGCCCGCATTCCGCGCGGCCTGTGCATTTTTTATCACGCTCCAGAGCGCACGATTTCATTCCCGAAATCTCCCGCACGGAATCACCGGCGTGGAGGGGGCACGAACAGTATTACGCGCATGCGGCTGAAACCGGTGCTCATGGCGGGAGGCTACGCACAGCAATCCTATCGCTTCAACGACTACGGGCCGCCCGCGTCAGACCGTGATACCTATGTGATTGTCCACAAGCTCGAAGGCAAGCCGCAGTGGGATTAAGGAACGAAGAGGAGAGTTTATGAACGTCCGGGCGCAAATCTCAATGGTATTTCACCTCGACAAGTGCATTGGCTGCCATACGTGCAGCCTGGCCTGCAAGAACCTGTGGACGGACCGGCCCGGCACGGAATACATGTGGTGGAACAACGTCGAGACCAAGCCCGGAACAGGCTATCCCACGTTGTACGAAGACCAGGAGCAGTACCACGGCGGATGGGTGCTCGAGGGCGGCAAGCTCCGTCTAAAGCTCGGCAGCAAGCCTGCGGAGTTGGTCAACATCTCTTTCAATCCGCGGCTGCCAACGCTCGACGACTACTACGAGCCGTGGACCTATCGCTATAAGGATTTGATCAACGCGCGGCCCGGAGACGACCAACCCGTGGCAAGACCGGTTTCGATGATCACGGGAGACGAGATGGACATCGAAGCGGGACCGAATTGGGACGACGATTTAAGTGGGTCGTCTATTTACGCTGCCAATGACCCCAATCTCAAGGCTCTGAATCCAGAGGAACGCCGCCAGTTTTTCGAGTTGCAGCAGCTCGTATTCTTTTACCTGCCGCGAATTTGCAACCACTGCCTTAACCCGAGCTGCGTGGCGGCCTGCCCTACGGGGGCGATTTATAAGCGCGGCGAGGATGGCATCGTGCTCGTCAGCCAGGAAAAATGCCAGGGCTGGCGCATGTGCGTTTCCGGCTGCCCTTACAAGAAGGTCTATTTCAATTGGCAGAGCGGCAAAGCGGAAAAATGCATTCTCTGCTATCCACGGCTTGAAACGGGCCAGGCGCCGGCGTGCATGCACTCGTGCGTGGGCAAAATCCGCTATCTCGGCGTCATGCTGTACGACGCAGACCGCATCGAGCAAACCGCTTCAAAGCCCGACAAGGAACTGGTCGAAGCGCAGCGCGACATCATCCTTGATCCTTTTGATCCCGAAGTGATCCGGAAAGCGGAGCAGGACGGAGTAGATAAAAAAGTGATTACTGCGGCGCAGAAGTCGCCCGTCTATAAGTTTGTCAAGGTCTGGAGACTGGCGCTGCCGCTCCATCCTGAGTGGCGTACGCTGCCGATGCTTTTTTATGTGCCGCCTCTGCTCCCGGTGACGTCTTCTTTGAATGAGCAGGGCCGGCACGAGCTGAGTACGGATTTCTTCAGCTCGCTCGAAAGCGCCCGGCTGCCGATTCGCTATATGGCCAGTCTGTTTACGGCCGGCGATGAGGACACGGTGATCGCCGTTTACAGAAAACTGCTGGCGGGACGCATCTTCAAGCGCGCCCAAACGGTGGGAGACATAACGATGGAGAAGGCGCTCAATGCGCTCGAAGAGGCCCGGTTGACGCCGGGCGAAGTCGAGGATATTTACCAGCTGACGTCGCTCGCGAGTTTTGAGGAGATGTTCGTCATCCCTCCCATGCTGCGTGAGGTGGCGATTGAAATGGGCGTCGAACCCCATGAGTTCCAGGAAGAACGCGGCGCCGGCTTCCTGCGCGTTCCGGAGCGGGGCCTATAACGTATGAGGGTTTACCCGTTGTTTGCAAAGGTTCTAGATTATCCCACGGCGGAAACTTCTTCACAGGTACAGGATCTCGCCTCGGAAATCCCTGCCGAATGCCCCGAGGCTGCGGAACTGATCGAGAGATTTTGTTCCACGTGCGATGCCATGACCGCCGGCGCGCTCCAGGAGCTTTACACCAGCACGTTTGACATGCGGCCGGACTGCACCACAAATCTGGGGTATCACCTCTTTGGAGACGACGTGCGCCGCAACATCTTTATGGCGCAGCTAAAGGAGCGGATGGAAACGCGGCGCGTTCAGTTGGGCAATGAGCTTCCCGACCATCTCAGTCTCGTGTTGCA